>NZ_JABMCA010000061.1:0-63117 GCF_014706005.1 Actinomadura sp. RB99
CCGCCGCCGCGATGTCGGGATCGGCGTTCACCGCGCCGCACGTCACCGAGTTCCTCCAGGTCGACGTGACCCGCACGATGGAGGCGGTGGCCCGGCTCCGGGCACTCCCCGACTTCGCCGGGACCAAGGTCTCCCCGCTCCTGCTCGTCGCGCGCGCGCTGCTCACGGCCGTGGCACGCCACCCGATGGTGAACTCCACCTGGGCGGACGGCCCGTCCGGCGCGGAGATCGTCGTCAAGCGCTACGTCAACCTCGGCATCGCCGCCGCCACCGAGCGCGGGCTGATCGTCCCGAAGATCAAGGACGCGCAGGACATGTCCCTGCCCGACCTGGCACGCGCGCTGACCGAGCTGACGGAGAAGGCCCGCGCGGGCAAGGCGTCCCCCGCCGACCTGTCCGACGGCACCATCACCATCACCAACGTCGGCGTGTTCGGCGTGGACACCGGGACCCCGATCCTCACCCCCGGCGAGGCCGCGATCCTGGCCTTCGGCCAGATCCGCGACATGCCGTGGGTGCACGAGGGCGAGCTGGCGATCCGCAAGGTCACCACGCTCGCGCTGTCGTTCGACCACCGCATCGTCGACGGCGAGCTCGGCTCCCGCGTCCTCCGCGACGTCGGCGACATGCTCGAAGACCCCCTGCGCATGCTCGCCTGGAACACTGCGCCACAGCACCCAACATCGACATAGCTTAAGCGGGGGACCTGCCCCCTGCTTCGAACGCGAGCTGGAGGGATCCTTCGCGCTCCCCACGTCCGCAATATGTTCGAGACGTCGGAAGCGAATCTCCCTGGGTTGCATGCGCAGTCTGACGGCCGCACCGCAAGGGCTGAGAAAGAGGGCCCCCAGGAGGGGGCGCTGCGGCTGTTGTCACTCAGCCCTTGTTGGTGCTGCCGTTCGCCTGCGACGTGGGCTGCTCCCTGGTGCACACGGCCTGTACCTGCTGCCATGTCGTCGGCGCGGACGGCCCCTGGGCCGCTTTGCGCTGGGTGTTGGCGATCCACTTGTCCAGCAAGCCCAGCAGGCGCATGTGAAATGCTCCTTTTCATTGCCGTGCTCTGTCGGCACACATGATCTGAAGCGTACGGCCAAGGATTCCCAGGGCAACCGCAAACCTGTTGGCCACCGCCTTCGCGTACTCGACGACAAGAAGGTGATCAACAGGGGCCACGCCAAACTCCCACCCTCGGCGCGTCCCTGGCGAACCGGAGCATCGGCCTCATGGGACCTCGCGAACTTCGAACTCCACCGAAACCGCAAAGTAAAGCCGAACAAGATCGCGCCACCGTCCGGACTTACCTTGCAGCCCGCTGCTCAGCCCGCCGCGCTCCTGCAACGTTAAAGCGGAACGGACATACCCTGACCCCATGAGCCGGACCTTGGCGACGGACGCGAACGGCAACGCCCTGACCGCGTTCCTGCCTGCCGTATCCACGTCCAACGCGCCGGCCGACGCCCCGATGCCCGCCGCCTTGGCCGCCGTCCGCCACGGGACGTCCGTCCTCCTGGTCTTCGACCGCCACCGCCGCCAGTGGGAACTCCCGGGCGGCCGGATCGACCCCGGCGAGACGTCCTGGCAAGCGGCCGTCCGGGAACTCCGCGAGGAGACCGGCCTCGACCTCCCCGCCCTCGACCTCGCCGGCCACGCCCGCTTCCGCCTCGTCGACCCGCCCCGCGACGAGTACGCCGCCGTCTACACGGGCCAGGTCACCGCCCGCCACCGGTTCGTCCCGAACGAAGAGATCAGCGCCGTCCATTGGTGGAACACCACCGCCGCGCCTCCCCCGAACGCCCAGCCCCTGGACACGGCCCTCGCCCTCCTCGCGACTTCCCCGAGCCCGGCCGGTGCGGTCAGGAGATCAGCTTGCCGACGGTGGCGGGGGTGTCGGGCCGGCCGGTGGCGCGGCGGGACTCGTCGGCCGCCCATTTGAAGACGCCGGTGGCCATGAGGGACGGCTCGGACTCGGCGCGGGCGGCGTAGACCTCGGCGCGGGCCTCGTGCAGGGACGCGTCACCGGGGTCGGCCTGGACGGCCATCTCCGCGAGGTGGGCGGCGAGGCGCAGGTCGCCCCCGTCGGTGGCGCGGCGGGCGGCGTCGGCGACCTTGGCGGCGCCGCCGGCGAGGGCCGCGACGGCGCGGGCGAGGTCGGCGTCGCGGGCGGGCTTGAGGTGGGCGGGGTTGCCGTCGTACCAGCCGCCGTACATGCGCCACAGGTTCCGCACGATGAACTCGGGCTCGTCGTACTTGGCCTGAAGGTAGACGCGGTCGGACAGGTGTGCGGGCGGGGCGACGGCGTGGACGATGTCGTCGAGGCGGCGGCCCTCGTTCAGCATGGCGAGGGTCTGGTCGACGATGCTCTCGAGCCATTCGGCGGTCTCGGTGAGGGCCTGCGCGATGCGGTCCGCGCCGAAGACGGGGGCGCCGTGCGACGGCATCATGATCTCGGCGCCGAGGGCCGCCATGCGGCGCAGGGCGTGCGCCCATTCGCGGGGGTACCGCTGCACCTTCTGCGGGTTGCCGCAGTTGGGGGTGAGCCAGATGAACAGGTCGCCGGGCAGGAGCAGCCTGTACTCGGGGACGTAGGCGACGGTGGCGTCGTCGGTCTCGCCCTTGGCGTGGAAGAGGTCGAAGGTGAGGCCGGCGCGGGTGACGGTCAGCGCGTCGCGGTAGGTGACGTCGGGCTGCCGGTACTCGGTGGGCCAGCGCAGGCCGGGGGCCTGGAACTGGCGCTGGTTGATCACGGAGTTGTAGCCGGCGGTGAGGACGTAGCGGTCGAAGCGGTCGCGGACGAGCTCGTGCGCGACGACCTGGGGGCGCGGTCCGTCTTCGGCGTCGAACGGGCCCATGCCCATGACGTGGTCGATGTGGCCGTGCGAGTAGAACGCGAGCGTGAGCGGGTCGGACGTCCAGGCGCGGACGCGATCGTGCAGCCTCGCGGCGGTCATCTGGTTGCCGGTGTCGAACAGCATCAGCTCGCCCCGGCCGCGGAAGGCGATGACGTTGCCGAAGCCGGGCTGCCAGCCGAGGCCGTCGGCGATCTCGATGACGCCGGAGCCGCCCATGCCCGTGTGGACGATGCTGTCGTCGGCGGCGCCGCGCCAGACCCGGTCCGCGTAGTCCTTGATGTCCGCGTGGTTCTCGATGTCCATGGCGGGGCTCCGTTCGGGCGGCGGGTGGTGGTACGGATCACCCTGCTGCGGGACGGCGCACCGCGACAACCGGCGCTTCTCCCGCGTTCGTCCCGTTCGGCTGTGACATGTCACAATCGGCGGCGGGGAGGTCGCCATCGAGAAGGACCGGGTGCGGCAGGTCGCGGCGGACCTTGCGGCGCGCTGCGAGGGCCAGGTGAACCGGCTCGCGCGGGAGCTGACGCAGCGGCGCTTCGCCGCGATCCCCGAGTACGCGGACCTCCCGGCGGACATGCGGGACGTGGAGATCGCGGCGACCGCGCGGCACGCGATCAGGCGGTTCCTGCGGTTGGCCGAGGGCGCGCCGGCGGACGAGGACGACCTGCGGCTGTTCCGCGAGCGCGCCGCGCAGCGCGCCGAGGAGGGCATGCCGCTCGCGAACCTGCTGGCCTCGTACTACATCGGCGCCGAGGTCGTCTGGGACGCGCTGGTCGCCGAGGCCCGCCCGGACGAGCTGGCCGCGCTGCCGATGCTGGCGCGGCTGCAGCTGCGCGGCACCAACCGGGTCGTCGTCGCGGTGACGGAGGCGTACCAGGCGGAGCGGGCGGCGATCCTGGACGAGCGCCGCGAGGCCGTCCGGGAGGTGGCGCGGGCGCTGCTCGCCGGGGAGCCGGCGCGCGCGACGGCGGACCGGTTCGGGATACCGCTCGCGGACGCCTACCTGGTGCTGCACCTGCGCTTCGCCGGCACGGGCGCCGCCACGGGCGCGGGCGCCGCCACGGGCGCCGCGGCCGGCGTGGCCGGCGCGGGCATCGCCGAGCGCCGCGTGCTGCGGCGGATCCGCGCGGGCCTCGAAGGGTTCGGCGAGGGGACGCCGCTGCTGCTGCGGGACGAGCGCGGCGTGCACGTCCTACTGCCGTCGGCCGCGGCGGAACGCCTTCCCGAACTGGAACGGCTGCTCACCGGGGCGGGCACCGCGGCCGGACCGGTGATCGCCGGCGCGGCCCGCTCCGAGGGCACGGCGGACGTCCCGGACGCGTCCCGGCGGGCGGCCCGGATCGCCGGCATCGCGGAGGCCGCCGGGCGCCCCGCGGGCGTGTACGAGCTGGGCGACGTGCTGCTCGACTACCACCTGACCGGTCCCGGCGACAGCGGCCCCGCCGTCGCCGCCGTCCTGGACCCGCTCGGCGCGCGCCCCGAGCTGCTGGACACGCTCCGCGCCTTCCTCGACGCGGACATGGACCGCCGCAGGGCGGCCGCCGCGCTCGCCGTGCACCCCAACACCGTCGACAACCGGCTCGCCCGCATCGCCCGCCTCACCGGAGCCGACCCGCGCACCACGCGCGGCGTGCTGCTGTGCGCCGCGGCGCTCACGCTCCGTAGCCGGGGCCGGGACCGGGACCGCCGGGCGTAACGGATCATCCGGCTGTCACCGGGCAATGCGCCGGCAAAGTCCGCCGCGCGATCACGATTCTTTGCGCACCCCCGGTTTACGCCCTCATGACGTGCGGGTACTTACCGCAACGAGTTCGTGACACACGGTGAACGCCAAGCCCCTGGGACGGCAAAGTCCCAGGTCGGATCGGGGAGGTGGGCGATGAAGGGCACACAGCGTGAGCACCGCCCCGCCGGTCCCGCGCACCGTTCGCCGCACGGCCCGGCCGGAGCGGCCGAGGGCGTTCCCGTCACCGGCCGGCAGGGCACGCGGCGTCCCCCGACGCGCGCCCTGCCGGCCGGTCACGGCGACACACCTCGGGTCCTCGGCCGCCCCGGACCGGACCGGGCCTCCCGTCGCGACCGCCATCGGGCGCCGGTGCCGTACGCCCCCGCGGCGCCGGCGCCCCTCACCGCCGGGCCGGCGGCCCCGCCGACCTGCGCCGCCGGCCCGGCCCCAACGCCCCCGTTCGATCGGGCGCCCCTGCGGTGCCCGCCCCCTGAAGCCGGACGGGCCGTCACGCCCCCGTCCGGCCGGGCACGGAAGGGAGGTGGGAATCAGCCCCGATCCGAGCCGGCGCCATGCCGGTGCACCAGGCGGCCGGAACTCCGTCCGACCCCCGTCCCGGCCGCCCACACGCAGTAAGGGATCGCTGCGGAGCCGAGCCCGTGAAGGCAAGAGCGCCTTCACGGGCCTCGGTTCGTTCGCGGGGAGCCCTCGGAGATACGCGGAAAGCCTTCGCAGATTCGCGGGGAGCCCTCGGAAAGGGTCAGAGCTTCTTGCGCCAGACCTGGCCGTGCACCACGTCGCCGAAGCGGGCGACCGGCGGCTCCTCCTCTTCCAGGACGAACCCGGCCCGCTCGTAGATCCGGTGCGCGGGCCGCTGCAGCGCCGTCGTCCACAGCATGATCTCGCGGTATCCGGCGTCCGTGGCGAACCGGCAGCACTCCTCGACCAGCGCCGCGCCGACGCCCATGCCCCGCGTGACGGGCTCGACGTGCAGGAGCCGCAGCTGGGCCACGTCCTCCTCGCGCCGGACGCAGAACACCGCGCCGACCCGCTCGCCGCCGGCCTCGGCGATCCAGGCGCACTCCCGCTCGGGGTCGTGGTCCTCGACGTAGCCGGCGACGACGCGGGCGACGAGCGCCTCGTAGGTGCGGTCCCAGCCGCACTCCTCGGCGTAGAGGGCGCCGTTGCGCTCCACGACCCACCCGAGGTCGCCGGGGCCCAGCGGCCGCAGGACGGCGCCGTCCGGGCGGGCGCGTTCGCCGAGGATCCCCTGCACCGTGCGCATCGCGGCGAGGAGCCGGCGGCGGTCGTCCTCGGCGAGGCCGTCCAGCAGCGCGCGGATCTCGGCGCTGGACCGCTCGTCGAGCATCGCCTGCACCTCGCGGCCCCGGCCGGTGAGCCGGACGATCTGCCGGCGCGCGTCGCCGGGCGCGCGTTCGCGGACGACCAGGCCGTCGTTCTCGAAACGGGTCAGCATCCGGCTGAGGTAGCCGGGGTCGAGGTCGAGGGTGCGCCGCAGGGCGAGCACCTCGGTGTCCTCCCGCTGCGCCAGCTCGAAGATCACCCGGGCCTCGGTGAGGGAGTAGGGCGAGCGCACCAGGCCCTCGCCGAGCACTCCGATCACTCCGGTGTAGAACCGGTTGAACGCGCGGACCGTGCCGACGTCCGCCGCCGTCGCCTCCATGCTCGCCCTCCCACGTTTGACTGAGTCAAACGTTACTCCCGGGCAGGGCCCCGGATCCAGCCCCCGGAGGGGGCCGGTGCGGGAACGAGGGTCAGGCGCGGGTCGAGTCGGCGCCGGTCGGCTCGGGTTCGGCCGGCGCCGCCGCGGGCCGCACCTCGCGCGCCTCGGTGACGATCTTGCGCTCGACCCAGAACGTCATCAGCGGCACGACGCCGCCGAGCACGATCAGCACCATCTTGGTCAGCGGCCAGTCCGCCCGCCGCCACACGTCGTAGGCGGCGACGAGGTAGACCATGTAGAACAGCCCGTGGACGGGCGCCACGATGCCCGCCAACGCGGGCATGTCGGTCGGACCGTACTTGAGGATCATGCCGATCACCAGCAGCACCAGGAGGCTGCCGACGAGCAGGGCGAGGATCCGGTACCGGGTCACCGCGCCTTCCACAGTTCACACCCTTTCATCGGCCGGCCGCTTCCGGCGGCCCGCACACCTCGGACGGCCCCGCGGCGGCCGGGGCGCCCGCCGGCGGCGCGGTCAGCCGCGCCGGTCGGTCTGGGAGTTGAGCCGCGCGAGGTAGCGGTTGTAGGCCGCCAGCGCGGGGTCCTCCTCCTCCTGCCGCCGGATGATCTCGCGCTTGACCGCGGCCTCCGCCGGCTCCTCGATCACCTTGGGCGCCGGGGTCACGCCGGCCTTCTCGTCGCGGATCATCTTGACCCACATCACGATCACGAAGATCGCGAAGATCGGCCATTCGAACGTGTACGCCCAGCTGCGGTCGTTGCCCTCCTGGGCGCGGTCGTACTGCCACCAGCCGAAGCCGATGAACGCGCCGCAGAGCACGACCGCGATCGCATGCAGGCCGAGCCAGGCCGGGGTGAGGAACCGTCGCACGTCAACGAGCGTACCCCCGGTCCCGCGCCGGCCGTGCACAACCCCCGGACGGCCGCGGGCAAGGCGGTGGTCAGCGCGAACGCCCGGGCCGGCGCGGCGCGGAGGCGGCGTCCGGAAGCGGCGGCCCGGTATAGACGGCGCGCGGGCGCAGCGGGTGCGCGCCGCCGTACTCCTCGATGGCGTGCGCGAGCCACCCGGCGGTGCGCGCGACCGCGAACACGGCCTCGCCCGCGCCAGGGACGAACCCGGCGACCGCGCCGAGCGCCGCCACCGCGAAGTCGATGTTCGCCGAGGGCAGCCGGCGCCGCTCCGCCTCGTCCAGGACGGCCTCGGCGGCGGCGAGCCGCGGGTGCCCCGGCGCCGCCGCGCGGACCAGGTCCAGCAGCAGCGTCGCGCGCCCGTCGCCCGACTTGTACACCACGTGCCCGAACCCGGGGACGCGCTCGCCGGCGCGCAGCCGCGCGCCGACCGCCTGGGCGGCCGACGCGGGATCGGTCACCTCCGCGATCAGCCGTTCCGCCCCGTAGGACGCGCCGCCGTGCAGCGGCCCGCTGAGCACGCCGAGCCCGGACGCGACGACGGCGTACGGGTCGGCCCGCACGGACGCGGCGACCCGCGCGGCCAGCGTCGAGGCCGCCAGCTCGTGGTCGGCCAGCAGGATCAGCGCCGCCTCCAGCGCGCGCAGCGTTCCCACCTCAGCCGGCCCCGGGCACAGCCGCCCCCACAGCCGAGCGGCCACCCCCTCCCCGCCGAGCGGCGGCGAGCCGCTCCCGTGGGCGCGGCCGGCGGGCGGGAGGGCGTCGACGAGGCCGGCGATGAGGGAGCGGGCGGTGGCGGTGACGCCCTCCGTGTCGAGGTGGTGGCGGAGGGGGTCGGTGGCGGCGAGCGCGGCGACGATCACCTGGAGGCGGTCCATCGGCAGCAGTTCCTCGGGCAGGCCGGACTGCGCGGCGGCGGCCGCCGCGACGCCCTCGTCCCGCGCCCGCCACGGCGCCTCCGCCGGCTCGTCGCGGCCCGTCCACAGCCAGCCGGCGACCTGCTCGAACGACCCGTGCTCGGCCAGGCCGAGCACGTCGCGGCCCCGGTAGTAGGGGCGGTCCGCGCCGAGCGCCGTGATCGCCGACTCGATCGCCAGCTCCCCCGGGCCGGGCCCGCGGCGGGGCCTGCCGCGCCGGGCCAGCTCCTCGACCTGCGCGGCGTCGAACAGGCTGCGGCGGCCGTCGGGGGCGTGCCGGCGGCGCAGCACGCCGCGGCTCACGTAGGCGTACAACGTGGCGGGCTTCACACCGAGCCGTTCGGCGGCCGCCGCCGCGTCGATCCACCCGCCCACCTGGTCGTTCTCGCCCATACCCGCTCCATTGATATTGATTTTCATCAATATTGATACATATGGATCCGACTGTCAATCTGAGGGCATGCCACAGATTCACTTCCTCGACGTCACCAACCGCGACGGCGTCCAGACCGCCCGGACCGGGCTGTCGAAGTTCGGCAAGACGATGGTGAACTTCTACCTGGGACGGCTCGGTGTCGCGCAGTCCGAGATCGGCTTCCCGTTCCTGTTCCACGAGGTCCCCTACGTCCGGGCGCAGATCGCGCTGGCGGAGGCGGGCGCGTTCGGCGACCTGCGGCTGTCCGGCTGGTGCCGGGGCGTGCCGCAGGACGTGGAGAAGGCCGTCCAGGTCCGGGCGGGCGGCACCGGGCTCGCGCACTACAACCTGTCCATCTCCACCTCGGACTACATGCTCGCGAACAAGTTCCGCGGGAAGCTCGACCGCGACGCCGTCATCCGCGAGATGGCCGCGGCCGTCCGCGCGGCCAAGGCGGGCGGCGCGCGGACCGTCGGCGTCAACGCCGAGGACGGCTCCCGCACCGACGACGGGTTCCTCACCGAGTTCGCGCTCGCCGCGAAGGAGGCCGGCGCCGACCGGGTCCGCTACTGCGACACCATCGGCGGCGACACCCCGGACCGCATCCGCGAGCGGTTCGCCAAGCTCGCCTCCGCGATCGGCATCCCCGTCGAGACGCACTGCCACAACGACCTCGGCCTCGCCGTCGCCAACTCCATCCACGGCGCGCTCGGCGACCTGCAGGCCGGGCAGGACGCCTGGATCAACACGTGCGTCAACGGGATCGGCGAGCGGTCCGGCAACGCCGACCTGCTGTCGACCATCCTCGCGTTCCGGCACGCCTTCGACCCGCAGGTGACCGGCGCCGAGATCGGCGACCCGATCGACCTGTCCTGGGCGCGCCGCTTCGCGCTGTGGGCGAGCTACGCCTTCGGCCAGCCGCTCCCCTACAACCAGGTCGGCGTCGGGCGGAACGCGTTCGCGCACGAGTCCGGCATCCACGCCGACGGGGCGTTGAAGGACCACGGCAACTACGAGCTGTACGACGAGGAGACCCTCGGCCCGTTCCCCGACGACTGGCACGCGCGGCCCGGACGCGTCGTCCTGACCGGCGAGTACGGCGGCAAGGCCGGGTTCCGGCACGTCATGGACGGCCTCGGCGTGGAGCCCGCCGACGAGGAGCTGTCGTTCAGGCTCGTCCAGCTCTGCAACGCCCAGACGGGCCGCCCCCTCACCGACGACGAGCTCCGGCTCATCGCGCGGTACCCCCGCGAGCTGGCCCTTCTGTTCCCGGGGGCCATCGAGTGATTCGCCGGTTCCGGCGCTTTTGTCGCTGGTGATCTCTACCTTGTGGAGGCATGGCGAGCAGCGCGACGGCGGCACAGGCGTACTCCTACACGCGTCCCTCCGGACTCGACGGCGGCCTTCTCGGGCTGTCGACGTCCGGAGGGACGACGAGCGGCGGGCCGCAGGCCCACCCGCACTTCTTCAGCGGGGTGCTCACCCAGGCGGCGCCGGCCGCGGCGGGGCTGATCGCGCTGGCCGACGTGGCGCGGACCCGGTACTTCCAGCCGCGCCCCACCGGCTTCCGCGACCCGGTGGTCACCTGCAACGGCGACCGGCTGCGGATGGAGTCGTTCTCCGCGTGCGGCGGCGTGTACGCGCGGCTGGACGTGCTGGAGCCGGCGCTGGACGGCGACGTCCTGGCGCGCGGCACCACGAACGTGGACGTCAACGGCCCGCTGCGGGAGGCGCTCGCCCGCGTCGGCGGGTCGGACCCGCTGCACCTGGCGGTGGGCGCCGACGAGCTGGCGGTGACCACGCTGGACGGCGCGGTGGTGGAGAAGAAGGTGCCGCTGCCGGAGCGGTGGCTGCGCGGGTTCGCCGAGGTCCAGGTGATCACCGCCGGGTTCGACCCGCGGGCCGAGCTGCGGGGCCCGGACGCCGTGCGGTTCCTGCGGTCGCTGCCCGCCCGCTCGCGCGGGGCGCTGTGGGCGGCGCCGGCCGGCCGGACGCTGCGGCTGTCGTCGCGCCCGGCCCCGGGGGCGGTGTGCCTCGCCGGGCCCGACCGGCTGCGGACCATGCTGCCGCTGCTGCGGTTCGCCCGCGCGCTGCGCGCCTACGGGCCCCCGGCCACCGCCGCGAGCGGGCCCGCGGCGAGCGTGTGGGAGCTGGAGCTGCCCGGCATGCGCTACTTCCTGACGCTGTCGCCGGAGCCGTCGCGCGGCTTCTCCGGGGAGGGCGCCGTCCTCGGCGCCCTGGCGACCGACGAGGCCGCGGGCGACGCCGACCTGATCGGCGCGCTGCTGTCGTTCGAGCCGCGCGTGGACCCGGACCTGCTGTCCGAGCGGTCCGGGCTCCCGCCCGGCCGGACGAAGGCGGCGCTGACCCAGCTCGGGACGTCCGGCCGGGTCGGCTTCGACACCGCCGAGGCCGCCTTCTTCCACCGGGAGCTGCCCTACGACCCGGCGCTGGTGGCGGGGCTGAACCCGCGCCTGCGGTCGGCGCGGGCGCTGGTCGCGGACGGCGCTGTGAGGTTCACCGGCGACGCGGCGGCGGTCGTGACGACCGACGGCGGCGAGCGGCTCGTCCGGTTCGAGGAGGACCGCACCACCTGTACGTGCCCGTGGTGGTTCGATCACCGGGGCGGGCGCGGCCCGTGCAAGCACGTCCTCGCGGCCACGATCGTCCGGCGCGACGGCCGGACGGTGGCCGGCCTGGGCACCGCCGTGGACGCGGAGGCGGCGCGATGAGCTGGGACGGGATCCGGGCGGCGATCGACGCCAAGGACGCCGGCCGGCTGATCGCGCTGGTCTCCCGGCTGGACGCGGCGGGGCGCAAGGAGGTCGCCGGCCGGCTGCCCGGCAGGCTGAAGGAGATGCGCGACACGACCCGGTTCGGGGACCTGGAGAGGGGCTTCCACCGGCCGCTGATGCTGGCGGGCGCGGGCACGATCGGCGGGGCCGCCGCGGCGGCGGCATGGCTGTGCCGCCGCGAGTTCGACTCGTGGTGGCTGCGCTCCCAGGGCCCGGAGCTGCGCAAGGACCTGGACAAGGTCACCGCGGGCCGCCCCGCCGAGTGGCGCGCCGACGTCGGCCGCCGCATCGCCGAGCGCATCCGGGTGACGGACTTCGCGGAGGAGGTGCTCCCGCGGTGGCACATGGCGGCGGGCCTCACCCTGTCGGCGGGCGCGGAGCCGCCGGCGGCCGACGGGTTCGTCGTGATGTGGGCGAGCGGCGGCGCCGACACCGGGGCGCTCGCCGACGACCCGTTCCTCGACGCGCTCGTCCCCCGGCTGTTCGAGGCGGACGGCGTCGGCGCGGCCCTCGCGTTCGACCGGAGCAGCGCGGAGTGGGACCGGGAGCGCAGGACCTGGGCCGGCGCCCTGGCCGACCTGGCCGCCACCGGGCGGATCGCCCGCGAGACGCTGATCGACGGCTGCGTCCGGCGGTTCCTGCGCGGCGGCACGCCGCACGAGCTCCGCTGGTTCGTGCAGCTGCACGAGCTCCTGGAGCCCGCGGACGACGAGGTGGTCGCGCGCGTGCGCGACTACGCCCGGCTGCTGCCGGCCGCGCCCTCGACGGTCGCGGACCTGGCGCTGCGGGCCGTCCGCCGGGCCGACGAGCTGGAGCGGGTCGACGGGCCGCTGTTCGAGGAGGCGGCGGGCGCGGTGCTGTTCCGGCCGGAGGCCAAGCTGGTCCGGGCCGGGCTGACCTGGGCCGACCGGACCGCGCGCAAGCGCGGCCGGGTGGACGCCACGCTCCGCGCGGTCACCGCCGTCTTCTCCTCCGACTCCCTCGACCTGCGGGAACGCGCCGTCAAGATCGCCGCCAAGCACGCGGGCAAGGCGTCCGCGGAGGCGGGCGAGGAGGTCCGCGCCGCGGCCTCGGCGCTGCAAGGGCCGCTCCGCGAGACGATCGCCGCCGCGTACGGCGAGGTGGAGTCCGACGCACCGGCGGTGCCCGGTCCCCCGCCGTTCGTGCCGCGCGAGACGCCCGCGCCGATCGCGTCCCCCGCCGAGATGGCGGCGGAGTTCGACGCCCTGCTGCGCACCGAGCATCCGGACTGGCTCGCGGTGGAACGCTTCCTGGCCGCGCTCGTCGCGTTCGCCCACGAGGACGCCGACGCCGCCCGCGACGCCCTGCGCCCCGTGGTGGCCCCGATGCCGTGGCTGATCGACCCGGACGCCTCGTTCGGCGCTCACCACGAGGCGAACTGGCCGCTCTGGGCCGTCCGGTCCCTGTTCGTCGCGAAGGCGCCCAACCGGCTGGTCGAAGCGCTCGCCTCGTTCGTCAAGGGCTGGGCGCGCAAGGGGGCGACCGTCTTCGATCCCCAGATGGACCGGTTCCTCGCCCTGCGCGGCCGGGAGATCGCCGCGTCCGTGGGCAAGGCGCCCGTGCTGCTGGCGGCCCCGACCACCGCCGGCGGCCTGATCGATCCGGTGGTCCTCGTCGAGCGGCTCGAGAGGCTGGAGGCGGCGGGCGCCGAACCGGGGCGGGCGGAACTGGCGCAGGCGATGCTCCGCGTACCGCGCGAGATCGACGCCGCGGCCGCCGCCCGGGCCGGGAACCTGGCGTCGCCAGCGGGGCGGGCGATGGCCGCCTGGCTCGCCGCGGGCCCGCCGGCCGACCCGGACGTGCGGTGCGAGGTGCTCGAGAAGCCGATCGCGACCGTCGGCGACCGCGAACTCCGCCTCCCGTCCCGGATCCTCTCCGTCGTCTCCATGCCCGGGGACTCCGACGTCGCGCGCCTGTGCGCCTTCCCCGAGGAGGGATGGCGGGACTTCGGGCGGCCGTCGTACCGCTCGTCCTTCGCGTGGTGGCCGGGCATCACGCCGTCGCACCGGGAGATCGCCGCGGCGCACCTCGTCCCCTACCAGGCGTGCCTGACCGATGAGAACCAGGCGCAGGGCGCGACGGTGCTCGCCCTCGCCGAGGCCGACGGGCCCGCCGGCGCCGCCACCGGGACGCTGCTCGCCCTGACGCTGGCCAACCGGCACGAGCGTCACCGCGCCGACGCGGTCGAGGCCCTCCTCGCGCTGAGCGCGCGCGGCGTCCTGCCCGCGGCGGAGGCCGGCGTCGCGGTCGGCCGGCTCGCGGCCTTCGACCGGATCAAGCTCGGCAGGGTGGTCAAGGCGCTCACCACCGCCGCGGACGCAGGCGCGCTCGCGGACGTCTGGACGCTGGTCGCCGCGGCGCTCCCCGAGCTGCTTCCCGCGCCCGGCGAGCGCGCCCCGGGCGGCCTTCCCGACCTGCTGGCGCTCGGGACCCGGACCGCCGAGACGATCGGCGCGCGCGGCACGGTCCCCGCGCTGGAGGCCGCCGCCGGGCGGGGCGGATCCAGCCGGCTGGTGAAGGAGGCCGGCCGGCTGCACCGGACCCTCGCGGCCGCAACCTGACGGGCCGCCGCGGTGTTGATGAGAATGTCGGACTCGGATGGCAGGCTGGACGGACCGGAAGGGAGCGCCCGACGATGACCGAGACACTCGCGTTCGGCACGGTCGACACCGTGCTGGGACGGCTGCTCGTGAGCGAGACCGAGTCGGGGATCGTATCGCTGGACTTCCGCGACACCCCGGCGGCGCGCGAGCGGGCCGCCCGCAAGACGGGCCTGCCGGTGGTGGACGCGCCCGGCCGGCTCGACCCGGCGCTCGCGGCGCTCCGCGACTACTTCGCCGGCGACCTGAAGACGTTCGAGCTGCCGATCGACTGGCGGCTCACGGGCGACGTCCAGCGGCAGGTGCTCACCACGCTGTACGAGACCGTCCCCTACGGGCGGACGATCACCTACGGCGAGCTGGGCGACCGCAGCGGCACCGGCGTGCACGCCCAGGTGATCGGGCAGGTGATGGGAAGCAACCCGATCCCGCTGATCGTGCCGTGCCACCGCGTGGTCGCCTCGAACGGGATCGGCGGCTACAGCGGCGGTTCCGGCGTCGAGGTCAAGCGCTGGCTGCTCACGCTCGAAGGCTCGATCCCCGCCACCCTCGACTGGGACATCGCGAGCCCGCCGCGCTAAGCCGAGGCCGCCGCGCTAAGCGGAGGCTGGGGCGTACTCGACGCCGGTGAGGGCCTCGGAGACGCGCCAGAGCCGGTCGCCCAGGCCGGCCTTGGCGGCCTGCGGTGGCGTGAATACCTTGACGGGGCTGCCGCGGAACTGCAGGAGGCGCGGGCCGTAGCAGGCGCCGCCCTCGACGTCCGGCGCCGTCGCGGCGTACAGGGACGGCAGTGCCCCGGCGGCGGCGGGCTGCGCCACCACGGCGTTGCTGACGACCATGGCCTTCTCCATGACGGAGTTGCCGGCCATCTTCGGGCCGGCCTCCTGGAGGTTGGTGGCGGCGTAGCCGGGGTGGGCGGCGACGCTGGTGACCTCGGGGACGCGGCGGTCCAGCTCGCGGGCGAAGACGAGGTTGGCGAGCTTGGCCTGGCCGTAGGCGCCCCACTTGCTGTAGCGGCGCTCGCCGTGCAGGTCGTCGAAGCGGAACCGGCCGCTCCACGCGAATCCGGACGTCACCGTGACGACGCGGGCGGCCGCGGCGGCGCGCAGCGCGGGCAGCAGCAGGCCGGTGAGCGCGAAGTGGCCGAGGTGGTTGGTGCCGAACTGCATCTCGAAGCCGTCGGCGGTGGTGCGGCGCGGGAGCGCCATGACGCCCGCGTTGTTGACCAGGATGTCCAGCGGCGCCTCGCCGTGCCGGGCGGCGAACGCGCGGACCGACGCGAGGTCGGCGAGGTCGAGGGCGCCGAGGACGACGTCGGCGCCGGGCGCGGCGGCCCTGATCCGGTCGAAAGCGGCCTGGCCGCGTTCGGCGCTGCGGCAGGCCAGCACGACGGACGCGCCGTGCCGGGCGAGCTGCAGCGCCGTGTGGTAGCCGATGCCGCTGTTGGCCCCGGTGACGATCGCCCGCCGGCCCTGCAGATCGGGGATGTCGGCCGCCGTCCACCCGCTCATGCGCACCTCCACGTTCTGACGCGACCTCACAAGTTAGACGCCCGATGTAATAGCAACAACCCGTGTGGCGCGATTCACAGTGCCGGCGGCGGATCGGGATCGATGGGGCGCGGCCGGCGCCTCCGGGGGCGTCTCAGGCCGGAAGGTTCTTCTCGATGGCGGCGACGACGTCGGCGGACTCCGGCTCGGTCTGCGGCGCGAACCGGGCGGCGACCGCGCCGTCCGGGGCGATCAGGAACTTCTCGAAGTTCCACCGGATGTCGCCGGTGTGCCCCTCGGCGTCGGGGGTGCCGACGAGGCCCTCGTACAGCGCGTGCCTGCCGTCGCCGTTGACCTCGATCTTCTCGGTCATCGGGAAGGTGACCCCGTAGGTCGCCGAGCAGAACTCCGCGATCTCCTCGGCGCTGCCCGGCTCCTGGCCCATGAACTGGTTGCAGGGGACGCCGAGGACGGTGAAGCCGCGCCCGGCGAACCGCTCCTGCAGCCGCTCCAGGCCGGCGTACTGCGGGGTCAGGCCGCACTTGGAGGCGACGTTGACGACGAGCACGGCCTTGCCCCGGTACTGTCCGAGGTCCGCGGAACCGCCCCGCAGACCCTCGATCTCCACGTCATAGAAGGACATGTGGCCGATCCTAGGCGATCACCCCCGGCCCGCACCGCCCGGATCGCATCCGCAGGCGGAGGGTCACGGGGACAGGTCCAGGCTGCTCACGAACGAGGAGACCTGATCACCCGCCCTTCCCAGCTGCGTGAACGCGTTGTTGACGAAGCCGGCCGCGTCCCGGGGTGAGCTCAGCAGGTAGAAGATGACGAAGGCGATGGCCACATAGCGGAGGTTCTTCTTCATCCGTACGCCGTCCCTGTTGTAGCGCAGCGACACATTGACCCGATCCAATGATGCCCAGCCGCGTCTGCTCGCAAAGCGGGATTTTACTGTGACGCGGGGGAGAGCGCTTGCTTGCCGCGCGCGAAAAAGCCCCGCACCCGCCGCGGGTACGGGGCCTGGGAGCGGTTCCTAGTTGGGTATCGCGCTCATGAACTGCGACAACGACTCGGCCGCGGTCCCCAACCCGCTCAGGGCGTTGTTCACCAGATTCGCCGCCCCCTCCGGCCTGCTGATGACATACCACGCAACGAAGGCGATAGAGGCCACCTTCAGATGTTTCTTGTTCACGTCAACCACCCTCTGCGATCGGATGCCTACGGAGTGTAGTTCCCAAGGGTGGCCGCACGGAGATCAAGGCAGGGCAAAGTCGGGGTCAGGTCCGCTTGACCGCGGACGCGGGCTCAGCCGCCGTGCTCGGTGAGGTACTCGATGTAGAAGGGCCGGAGGGCGTCGGCCATCTCGCCCTGCCCGGCGTGCGTGAACTCGCGCAGCAGCGACAGCCCGTGGAGGAGGTCGAACTCGGCGCGGTCGACCTCGCCGGTGGCCGCGGCGGCGGCCGGGATGGCGCGCAGCAGGTCCCACAGGAAGCCCACGTCGTGCCGCTCCTTGGCGCGTTCCATCGCCCGGTCGTGGAGCTCCTTGGACGACAGGGTCGACAGGTCGTCCTGCTTTCCGTCCTCAGACGTCACATCCGCCATGGACCGACTCTATGCCACGCCCGCGCCCGGTCGGGGCCCGCAGGCCCCGACCGGCGCGCGGCTCACTTCTGGACGAGGTCGGACGGGATGGGCTGCCCCTGCTTCAGCGCGCCGAACAGCTCGGACGCCTTGGTCCTGTCCCAGGTGATGTAGGCGCCGACGCTCGGCGAGGACCCGGTGCCGCCGATCGGGACGGTCGTCGTCACGCCGCCGTTGGACACGCCGCGCATCGCCCACATCATCCGCACCAGGTCGTACAGGTGGTCGCCGTCGTCCACGAGGAAGTTGCTGGTGGAGTGCAGGGCGAGCGGGACGCTGCGGAACGGGTTGAGGAGCGTCGCCGGGCTCGAACTCTTCTTCATCAGCGCGCCGAAGAACTGCCGCTGGTGCTCGACGCGCTCCAGGTCGGCGCGGGCGTAGTGGCGGCTGCGGACGTAGCCGAGCGCGTCGCTGCCCTTGAGGTTCTGGCAGCCGGCCTTCAGGTCGATCCCGGCCTTGGGGTCCTTGAGGTCCTCCTTGACGCAGATGTTGACGCCGCCGACGGCGTCCACCACGCCCACGAACCCGTTGAACCCGATCTCCGCGTAGTGGTCGATGTGCACGCCCGTCGCCTTCTCCACCGTCTGCGCGAGCAGCTTCGGCCCGCCGAACGCGAACGCCGCGTTCAGCTTGTTGGAGCCGTGCCCCGGGATGGGGACGTAGGAGTCGCGCGGGAGGCTGACGAGGGACGTGCCGCCGGCGCCGTAGTGCAGCAGCATCATCGAGTCGGTGCGCCGCCCGGACGCGTAGCCGGTGTGGAGCTTCTTCTGGGCCGCCTTGTCCAGGCCCTTGCGGCTGTCGGAGCCGACGATCAGCCAGTTGGTGCCGGGGGTGTCGGCGACCCGTCCCGGGTAGTCGACGAGGACCGACTCCCGTTCCAGCCGCGAGTCGAGGTAGAAGTAGCCGCCGACGATCAGCAGGACGAGCACGGCGGCGATCACGCCGAGGATCCGGGGCCAGCGGCGCCGCCTGCGGCGGCGCGCCGGCGGGCCGCCCGCCGGCCCGTCGGGGTACACCCGGCCTCCGGCGAGCTGGTCGCCCGCGTACGGATCGTCGTACGGGTCGCCGTACGCCTCCCGCCCGTAGGCGGCGTGCTGGTGCTCCGCGCGTACGGAGTCGTGCCTGTCGCGGGCCACGCCGTCGTCCTTCCTCCGTGTCCGGCCACCGGGCCCGGCCGCCGGTCATGCCGTAGACCCTAGACAAACGCGCGGAGTGCCGCGTCCATCCGGCGCATGATTGTCCACACCTCCAAATCACCGCGTTATGTGACATGTGAAGCGGACAGCGTCCCCCTTAAGGCGCACACTGCCCTTCGATGGCACAAACGCGCGGAGGGCGGCGCATGGGTGCGAGGCTGCGCATCGCCCGGAGGTTCCCGCTGCTCGCACGCCGGCGCCGGCCGGATCCGACCGGCGCCGGGCCGGACGACCTGTCCGAGTCGCAGCTGCCGGAGCTGTCGGCGCACGTGTGGCACGCCAAGGACGGCGAGCTCGCCGAGACCGGGATGGGCACCATGGCCCGCCGGCTCCCCGCGGTGATCGCGCAGGCGGCCGGGCTGGCCTGGCGCGCGAGCCGCGCCGACACGGCCGCGACGATCTCCCTCAACCTCGCGGCCGGGCTGTTCACCGCGTTCGGGCTGCTGGCCACGACCGGCGTGCTCACCGCCCTGTTCGCCGCCGGGCCGACGCCCGGCCGGGTCCGCGACGCGCTGCCGTCGCTGGCGCTCGTCGCGGGCTCGGTGGCGCTGCGGTCGGGCCTGCAGGCCGCCGCCGGCTGGACGCAGGCCCGCCTCCAGCCGCAGGTGCAGCGGCTGGTCGAGCTGCGGCTGTACGAGGCGACCACGGCCGCGGACCTGACCGCCCTCGACGACTCGGCGTTCCTGGACGACCTGCAGCGCGCCGAGACCCGCGGGATGAGCGCGGCGCCCCAGGTCGTCCAGCACGCCGTGGACGTGCTGACCGGCGCCGTCGGGATGGTCGCGGCCGCCGGGACGCTCGGCGTGCTGCACCCGCTGCTGCTGCCGCTGCTCCTGCTCACCGCGGTCCCGGAGGGCTGGGCGTCGGTGCGCAGCGCCCGGATGCGGTACGAGACGATGCTCGCGCTGGTCGGCGTCGCCCGGCGCAAGTGGATCCTGTCCGACCTGATGACCGAGCGGCGGCACGCCGCCGAGGTCCGCGCCTTCACCATGCGGCCGTTCCTGCTCGGCGAGTACGACCGGTTCGCCGCCTACCAGCGCCGCGTCGAGCTCGGCCTGGCCCGGCGGCAGACCTACGTGAAGATCACCGGGGACGCGCTGAAGGGCGTCGCGACCGCCGGGGTCTACGTCGCGCTCGGGGTCATGCTGTGGCAGGGGTGGGTGCCGCTGGCCGTCGCCGGCACGGCCGTCCTGGCGATCAGGAGCGGGCAGACGTCCCTGGCGAACCTCGTGTTCGCGGTCAACCAGTGCTACGAGGAGGGCCTGTACTTCGGCGACTACCTCGCCTTCTGCGACGCGGCGGAGGCCCTGATCCCGCGCCGCGCCCTCGCGGCGCCGCCCGGCCCCGGCCCCCGGGCCGAGCGGCCCGTCCTGCCCGCCGCGTTCGACCGGATCCGGGTCCGGGACGTCACCTTCACCTATCCCGGCTCCGACGCCCCGTCGCTCAACGGCGTCTCGCTGGAGATGCGCCGTGGCGAGGTCGTCGCGCTCGTCGGCGAGAACGGGTCCGGCAAGACCACCCTCTCCCGGATCATGGCCGGGCTCTACGACCCCGACGGCGGCGAGGTCCGCTGGGACGACGTGTCCCTCGCCGACGTCCCCCAGGACGAGGTGTGGAGCCGCGTCGCCGTCATCGCGCAGGAGTACACGCACTGGCCGATGACCGCCCGGCAGAACATCACCATGGGCCGCGGCCCCGACCGCCGCCCCGGCGAGCCGGAGGACCCCGCCGTGCTGGCCGCCGCCCGCGCGTCCGGCGCCGAGGAGGTCGTCGCGGACCTCGCCCGCGGCTACGACACGCTCCTGGACCGCCGCTTCCGGGGCGGCGCCGAGCTGTCCGGCGGGCAGTGGCAGCGGCTCGCCGTGGCCCGCGGCTTCTACCGGGACGCGCCGCTGCTGATCTGCGACGAGCCCACCGCCAGCCTCGACGCCCGCGCCGAGCACCTGCTGTTCGACAGGATCCGCGACCACGCCGCCGGACGCACCGTCCTGCTCATCACCCACCGGCTCGCCAGCGTCCGCTACGCCGACCGGATCTACGTGCTGGAGCACGGCAAGATCACCGAGGAGGGCGACCACGCGGCCCTGATGGCGGCCGGCGGGCTCTACGCCGACCTCTACGGCCTGCAAGCCGCCGCCTACCGGGTGGAGGACGTCTGACCTCGCCCTCCGCCCGGGTCCGGCCGGGCGGATCCGGGGCCTCCCGCAGACCCGGCCGGAGCGGCGGCGGCCGGTGCCGGACCGGAGTATCTGATCTTGGTCCCGCGGGCCGTCCGGCGTCATTAGGATCCTCCGGTGATCATCAGACGACCCCTCGCCGGCGGCTGCCTGCTCGCCCTCGCGGCCGCCTTGACGATGTCCGGGGCGCCCCCCGTCGCCGCCGACGACGGCGGCACCGCGGAGCCGCCCAAGGTGGAGCTCGTGCTCGACGTGAGCGGCTCCATGCGCGCCCGGGACATCGACGGGCTCAGCCGCATCGCCGTCGCCCAGCGGTCCTTCGGCGAGGTGGTCGACGCCCTGCCCGCCGAGACGCAGCTCGGCATCCGGGTGCTCGGCTCGCAGTACCGGTTCCCTGGCAGCCCCAAGTCCGTCGGATGCCGCGACACCCGGCAGATCGCCCCGGTCGGGCCGGTGAACAAGGTCGAGGCGAAGGCCGCGATCGCGACGCTGCGCCCCACCGGCTGGACGCCGATCGGGCTCGCGCTCCGCGCGGCGGCCAGGGATCTCGGGACCGGCGAGACGACGCGGCGGATCGTCCTCATCACCGACGGCGAGGACACCTGCTCGCCGCCCGACCCCTGCGACGTGGCCCGCGAGCTGGCCGCCCAGGGGACGCACCTGGTCGTGGACACCCTCGGGCTCACCCTGGACGCCAAGGTCCGGCAGCAGCTCACCTGCATCGCCGACGCCACCGGCGGGACGTACACGGCCGTCCGGCACCAGCAGGACCTGACCGGCCGGCTCAACCAGCTCGTCCAGCGGGCCGGCACGACCTACAAGCGGACCCCGCGCGCGGTCGACGGGGGCGCGGGGTGCGCCGACGCCCCGGTGCTCTCGCCCGGCGTCTACACCGACCGGGAGCGGTTCGGCGAGCACCGCTGGTACCGGGTGGTGGTGGCGCCGGGTCAGGAGCTGCGCGCCTCCGTGAGCGTCTCGCTCGACCGCCGGCTCAACCCCGACTACGGGGTGCTGCTGCGCGCGGTGTCCCAGGACGGGCAGGAACTCGTCCGCGGCACCGACGCGGGCAGCGGGCGCACCGACGTGCTCTCCACCGGCCTGCGCTGGTCGGACCAGAAGAAGGACGCGGCGGACGCGTCCGCGTCACCCTCGCCGGACGGCGGGACCGGCGGGGACCCGGTCTGCATGGTGGTCAGCAACTCCTTCTCCGCTCCCGGCGCGGTGCGGGCGGCGGCGCCGGGCATGCCGGTGGAGCTGACCGTCGACCTGGTGCCGTCCTCGGACGCCCCGGGCGGCCCCGACCTCGGCCGCGGCTGGCTCCTCTTGGTCGTGCTCACCGTGACCGGCCTCGCCGCCGGCCTGATCATCGGATGGCTCGCCCGCTGGCGGATCGCCGTCTGGAAGGAGAACTGACCGTGCGCGCCACCTCCCGCCTCGCCGGATCCCTGCTCGCCGCCTCCACCGCCGGCGGTCTCCTCCTTCTCCTCTCCGCCGGGCCGGCCTCCGCCGGCGGAGGCTCGCCCAGCCCCCGCCCGACGGTCGGCACGGCCGGGACGTCCTTCCTGACGGCCACAGTCGTGGAACCGGGACAGCCGGTCCAGGTGTCCGCGTCGACCGGCGACCACCTGTACTGGTCGTTCGCGGCCTCCGCCGGGCAGACCGACCGCGTCACCGTGACCGTCACGCTGCCGCCGGCGGCGAGCCGGCACGGCGCCGCGACGTACACGGCCGACGTCTACGACGGACTGCGACGCCGCCAGGCGTGCACCGCCGGGCCGCAGAACGCGACCGCCGCCGCGGGCGCGGCGAGCGTCCGGCTCCGCTGCACGCTGCGGCAGATCCGCGCCTGGGCCGAGCCGTGGTCGGACGACCCGCTGCCCGGCACCTACTACCTGCGCCTGTCGGCGACCAGCCTGCCCGAGCAGGACCTCGGGCAGCGGATCCAGGCGGACGTGAGGATCAGCGCGCGGAACGGCGACGCGCAGCCGGCCGGGGCGAAGCTGAAGTCGCCGCTGTCCCCGGCCGTCAACCCGGGGGCGACGCTCCCGCCGGGCGCCGCGCCGGAGGCGTCGCCATCCGCGGCCAGTTCGGCGCCGAAGCCGTCCGAGCGCGTCAAGGGCTGGTTCTCCTGGCCGTCCAGCCGGTGGTGGTGGACGCTCGGCGGCGGGGTCCTGGCCGCCGTCGCCGCCGTCGGGGGGTACAACCTGACCCGCCACCCGCGGCACTGGTTCTCCCCGCGGCGCTCCCCCGCGGGGCCGGGCCGGAACGGTCAGATGTAGGGGCCGAAGGCGTTGGCGCCCGTGTCCTCCGGGGGCGTCTCGGGGAGGTCTTCCGGGCGCAGGAGGCGGACCTCGGCGGGGTCGATGGCGGCGGGGTCCGCGTCGTGGGCGGCGGTGATGCGCTGCGCCTGCCGGGACACCGCCGCGTCCAGCAGGTTCCGGACGAGGCGGGCGTTGCCGAACGAGGAGCCGCGCGGCTGGGCGGCGACGATCCGGCGCAGCGCGCCCGGGACCCCGGGGTCCAGCGTGAGGCCGGCCGTCGCCGCCATCAGCTCGAAGATCGTGACGAGCTCGTCGTCGGAGTAGTCGGGGAAGCGCAGGACCTGCGGGAAGCGCGACTCCAGGCCCGGGTTGGACTTCAGGAAGCGCTCCATCTCCGCGTCGTAGCCCGCGACGATGACCACCAGGTCGGCGCGGTGCTCCTCCATCAGCCGCAGCAGCTCGGCGATCGCCTCGTGGCCGAAGTCGCGCTGGTCGCCGCCGCCCGCCGAGGTCAGCGCGTACGCCTCGTCGATGAACAGCACGCCGCCGAGGGCCCGCTCGACCGCGCTCCGCACCCGGGGCGCGGTCTGCCCGATGAACTCGGCGACGAGGTCGGCGCGGGTCACCTCGACCAGGTGCCCGGACGACAGCAGGCCGAGCCGGGCGTACACGGCCGCGATCAGCCGCGCGATGGTCGTCTTCGCGGTGCCCGGGTTGCCCATGAACACCATGTGCCGGGTCGGGGCGGTCAGCGGCACGCCGGCGTCGCGGCGCATCTGCTCGGCGCGGGCCTCGGCGACCAGCGCGTCCACCTGCCGCTTGATCTCCTTGAGCCCGATGAGCCGGGCGATCTCGCCGAGCGGGTCGGAGGAGACGTCGCCGCCGGCGCGGGCGAGGGCGTCGGGGACGTCCTCCAGGAGGATCTCGTCGAGCGACTCGGTCTCGTCGACGACGCCGTCGGCGAGCACCCGGCGGCCCTGCATCGCGACCGCCCGGTCCAGCAGGTTGATCATGATGCGGGCGTTGCCGAAGCCGTTGTCGCGCGGCGCGGCCTGGGCGAGCGCGCGGACCTTGTCGAGGACGCCGGGGGCGAGCGCGAACCCGCCGTCGGCGGCCTTGCCCGCGAACACCTGCACCAGCTCGTCGTCGGTGAGGTCGGGGAAGTGGACGGTGCGGGGGAACAGCGCGGCGAGGTCGGGATGGGACTTCAGCAGCCCGTTCATCTCCGCCTGCGGCCCGGTCAGCACGACCACCAGGTCGTCGGCGTGCGCCTGGACGGTCGTGAGGAGCACGTCCAGGACCTCGCGGCCCCGAACGGCGTCCACCGCCGCCGCCGCGACGAACGCGTGCGCGTCCCGGACGACCAGGACCCCGCCGAGCGCCTGCTCGACGGCGCGGCGCACCCGCAGCACGCTCTCGGTGGCGTACTCGCCGAGCAGGTCGGCGCGCTCCACCTCCACCATGTGCCCGGACGACAGCACGCCGAGGCCGGCGTAGATCCGGCCGAGGATCCGCGCGACCTTGGTCTTGCCGGTGCCGGGGTTGCCGGTGAACACCAGGTGCCGGGGGCGCGCGGCGAGCGCCATGCCCGCCTCGCGGCGCAGCCGGGCCGCCTTGGCCTCGGCGACCAGCGCGTCCACCTCCCGCTTGACCGGCGCGATGCCGGCGCAGGCGGCGAGCTCGGCGAACGGGTCGGTCTCGGCGGGCCGCCCCGGGATGAGCCGCTGCGGCAGGTCGGCGGCGGTCACCTCCGGGACGTCCCGGTCGCCGCGGGCCCGCGCGGACGCGACGCACTGCGCCGCGGTGTGCTCGGCCAGCCGCGCGCCCCGCAGGTTCAGCAGCGGCGGCGTCCGGCTGAGCAGCACACCGGCGGTCGCGGCGACCTCGTCCGGCACCACGGCGCCCCGCGCGCGCACGGCGCGGGTGAACAGCTCGGCGAAGTCGTCCTCGGCGAAGTCGTGCGTGCGGGCCACATCGAACGCCCGGACGAGCGCCGGATTGGCGTCGAACAGCCGCCGGTCGCCCCCGGGGCGGCACAGCGCGACGACGTCCAGGCGCGGCGAGCGCGCCATGAGCCGGCGCAGCTCCTCGACCGCCGCGGCACCGCAGCGCTCGTAGGAGACCAGCCGCTCCAGGTCGTCGACGATCAGCAGCATCCGGCCCTCGACGCAGTCACGGACGCGGGCCTGCAGCCACAGCGCCGCGTCGCTCACGCCGAGCGAGGCGAACACCTGGTCGGAGACCCACAGCGCCTCGCGGACGGCGCCGCCCGCGGCCAGCCGCCGCTCCAGCAGCTCGACGGCGGTGCCCTTGCCGGTGCCCTCCGGACCGGCGATCAGCAGCCGGACGGGCCGCTCCCCCGCCAGCCGCGCCGCCAGCGCGTCCCGGACGGCCCGCGCCAGCTCCGGCTGCCCGACCAGCTCGTCGCCCGGCTCGTCCTGCGCCGGACCGTCCTGGGCGCCCTCGCCCCGCCCGGACGGATCTTCCGGGCGGGCCTCGCCCGGCGCCTCCTGGGAGAGCAGGCCGACCAGCGGGTTGACGACGCGGCGCGCCGCGAACAGCCTTCGCAGATCCGACTGGAACGGGCGCACCGGGACGCGGCAGCGCGGGCTCGTCGGCGCGTCCGGCAGGCCCTGCACGGCACCGGTGACGCGGACCGCCATGTCCAGCCAGGCCCGCGCCGCGTCCGCCTCCCCCGCGACCAGCCCGCGCGCCAGCCAGCCGCGCACGTCCTGCTGCCACGCCTCGACGGAGAACCCGGCGCGGACCGCGCGGAACCGCTCCTGAAGGTTCTCGTAGCGGTCGGCCCCGAGCGCGACCGCGAACTCCGCCGGAACCGCCGCCGCCTCGGCCGCCAGCAGCAGCTTCGCCAGCGCCGCGTCCGCGCCGTCGCCGTCCAGGACGGCCTCCGACAGCCGCGCGTGCGCCGCGTCGAGCCCGTCGCACGCCCAGCCGAGGTACCCGACGGGCCCGGCCAGCTCGGGCAGGACCGCCAGCTCCTCGTCGGTCAGCCCGGCCGTCCACACCTCCTCCAGCCGCTCCTGCGGGACCGTCAGATCCAGCTCCCGCAGCTCCGGATCGGCGGCCCGCCGGTCGAACAGGCCCGCGAGCGCCCGCCGGCGCCGCTCCAGCGGCTCCAGGCCGTCGAAGACGTCCAGGCCGTCGCGCGCCAGCTCCAGCATCACCGTCCGCAGCTCGCGGTCGTCTCCGGCCGGCTCGGGCAGCCACAGGCCCGGCGGGCGCCACCGCCCGCCCTGGGTGAACCACGCGACCGGCTCGCGGACGGCCGGCTCCGGCGTCGCCAGGAAGTCCGACAGCAGCTCGTAGTCGACGTCGCCGCGGGACCCGCCGCGCACCGCGGACGCGCCCAGCAGGAACGTCAGCAGCGACCACTGCTCGGCGCCCGCCGCGCTCGTCCCCTCCCCGTAGAAGTCGCTCAGCCGGCGCGGGAGCAGCGCCGCGCGGGGGTCGGCGTTGTAGGCGACCGCCCGCTCCCGCATGCGCTCGTAGAGCCCGTCGGGCACGCGCCACGGGCCGTGGGCGTACACGTCGAGCACGGGCTCCTCGGTGAGCAGCAGTTCGAGATGGTCCGGCAGCCGGGGGGAACGCACCTGGTCCTTCTCCTATGCGGCGGGGCGGGGACGTCACGTCTGGCAAGCACCCTACGACCCGGCGCGATCACGCACATCCCGTCGCGCCGGGTTGGCACACGGCCGCTCCTCGGCGATAGTTGTCATACGGAAAATAACCGCCGGGCGCCGCGCCCGGCGGCGCCCGGCCCCCGAGGAGGCGGAAACCCCCGTGCCACCGCTCGAAGTGACCGCCCGCTCGCACGCCGGACGCGCCGTCGTGCGCCTGCGCGGCGAACTCGACATCGCCGGCTCGGACGAGCTGCGCCGGCACCTGGAGGCCGCCCGCCGCGAGCACGGCGACCACCTCATCCTCGACCTCGCCGAGCTGGACTTCATGGACTCCCAGGGCCTGTCGGTCATCGTCGGCTGCTACAAGGCCGCCACCGCCGCCGGCGGCAGCCTCACCCTCGCCGGCCCGCGTCCGGTCGTCCGGCGCGCCCTGGAGATCACCGGCCTGCACCGCCGCATCCCCGTCCAGGCGTCGCTGGAGGCGGCCCTGTCCGCGCACGGAACCGCCGCCCCCAACCCCCCGCGCGGCGCCGCCGGCGGTGACGGCGAGCCCCCGGCCCCGTCGGGCGCGGCGCACGAGGCCCCCCGCGCCTAGCGCGCCCGCCCGGGAAACGTGGCCCTCGGGTCAGCCCGCCGTCTCCCGCGACCGCAGCTCCGTCGGGAGCGGCCGCTTCGGGCCGCGCCCGTCGCCGGACGAGCGGCCCGTCGCCCGGCGGCCGATCCACGGCAGCAGGTAGGCGCGGGCCCAGTGCAGGTCCTCTCGGCGCGAGGTGAGCCAGTCCACCGGGTCCAGCGGCGGCCACGGCTCGCGCCAGTCGTCCTTCACCGGGACGCCGACGACGCCCGCGACGACCAGCGCCATGCGGCGGTGCCCCTCGGGCGACAGGTGCAGCCGGTCCTCGTACCAGGCGCGCGGGTCGTTGAAGATCCGCAGCGACCACAGGTCGACCACCGAGCAGCCGCGGCGGTCGGCGATGGCGCGCAGATGCATGTTGTAGGTGGCGGCCTTGCCGCGGATGCGCGAGCCGCTGCGCAGCCCGCGGGTGTCGAACCCGGTGAAGATCACCACGCGGGAGCCGGTGGCGCGCAGCCGCCGGACCGCGTCGTCGAACACCACCGCGAGCGCGTCGGGGTCGGCGCCGGGGCGAATCATGTCGTTGCCGCCCGCGCAGAACGTCACCAGGTCGGGGTTCAGCTCGACGGCGCGGGGCACCTGGTCGTCCACGATCTGCCGGACGAGCTTGCCGCGCACCGCGAGGTTCGCGTAGCGCAGGCCGGGGGTGTGCTCGGCGAGGTGCTCGGCGAGCCGATCGGCCCAGCCGCGGAAGCGGTCGTCCTCGCCGGGGTAGGGGTCGTTCAAGCCCTCGGTGAAGCTGTCGCCGATGGCCACGTAGGTACGGATCTTCTCCAGTTCGTCCATCGCGGGCCCTGGCACTGATTCAAAGTCGGTCACGTCAGACAATCATGCATCGTGCACACAATCTACGCGACCGTAACCATCCGGGATGTGGGACAGCCGACACCGGCGGGGCCCGCCGATCGCGAGGCGCCGGATCCGGTCCGGGATCCGGCCCCGCGTCAGGTCCAGCTCGGCGACGCCGAGCCGAGCTGCCCGCCGGACGCGGCGGGCGGCGCGGGGGCGCCCGCCGGGGCGCCCGCGGCGTGCACCGACATCGCGTGCTGCACGAGCGTGATCAGCACCTGCTTCGTCGACTCGCGGCTGCGCGCGTCGCACTGCACGATCGGCACGTGGCCGCTGATCGACAGCGCCTCGCGGATGTCCTCGATCGCGTACTGGAACTCGCCGTGGAACCCGTTGACGCCCACCACGAACGGCAGGCCGAGCTCCTCGAAGTAGTCGACCGCCGCGAAGCAGTCCTCCAGCCGCCGGGTGTCGACCAGCACGACGGCGCCGATCGCGCCGCGGACCAGGTCGTCCCACATGAACCAGAAGCGGTGCTGGCCGGGGGTGCCGAACAGGTACAGGATCAGCTCGCTGTCCAGCGACACGCGGCCGAAGTCCATCGCGACCGTGGTGGTCGTCTTGTCCGGGACGGCCGACAGGTCGTCCACGTCGGCGCTGGCCGCGGTCATCACCGCCTCGGTGGTGAGCGGCATGATCTCCGAGACCGATCCGACGAAGGTGGTCTTGCCGACGCCGAACCCGCCGCCGACGACGATCTTCACCGAGGTCAGCTCCGCCTCGGGTCCGTGCGGCCCCGGGGGCGGGACCTGGTCAGAGCTTCCGAAGGCCACTGAGCACCCTTTCTAGCAAGCGGAGGTCCGGCTGGCCGCCGGCCGTCGTGGGGGTCGACTGGTGCAGGCGCAGCAGCCCTTCCATGGCCATGTCCGCGACGAGGACCCGGGCCACCCCGAGCGGCATCCGCAGCAGCGCGGACACCTCGGCCACCGAGCGGGCCGACCGGCACAGGTCCATGATCGCCCGGTACTCCGGGGTCAGCATGGCGACGTCGCGCGGCGGGTACGGCGCCGCCGTCACCAGGGCCTCGATCGCCAGGTCGTACCGCGGCTTGGTGCGCCCGCCGGTCACCGCGTAGGGGCGCACCAGCGAACTGCTGTCCCCCTCGTCCCGCCCTCCGGGCCGGTCCTGCACCGAGCGCGGATCACCGGGCCAGCGCCCGGGACCTCCCGGACCGCCTCCGAAGGGACTGCCTCGATCCATGTCGCCGACCTCCGTCAGAGTCAGTCACGGTCAAAAGCGGGCGGGGCCGGCGCCCATCTCGGTCACCGAGGGGCCGCCGTACGGCTGCTGCTGCTCCTGCGCGCGCAGCGCCGGCGTCAGCACCCGGCCCACCCGCTCGACCAGCAGCGTCATCTCGTAGGCCACGAGCCCGAGGTCGCAGTCGGGCGCCGCGAGCACCGCGAACACCGACCCGTTCGCGATGGACATCACGAACAGCAGGCCGCGGTCCATCTCCACGACCGTCTGGTTCACGCCACCCGCGTCGAAGATCTTCGCCGCGCCCTGGGTCAGGCTCATCAACCCCGAGGCGATCGCCGACAGCTGGTCCGCCCGCTCGGGCGGGAAGCCCGCGGAGTAGGCCATCGGCAATCCGTCGGAGGAGACCACGACGGCGTGCGCGACCTTCGCGACACGGTCCGCGAAGTTCGTCACCAACCAGTTGAGATCCTGCCCGCTCACCGGGTGCCTCCCGTCTCGCCGTCACCCTGTGACGGCACCTCACCTGACGTGCCCCCGCCACGAGCCTCGTTGCGGCCCCGATGGACGCCGCGCTGCAGGCTCGCGAAACGGTTGCGCACGACGTCGGCCGACTGGCCGGACGACTGCTGGTCCTGCACGGGCGCCCCCGGACGCGGCACCGGCTGCGTCCGGCCGCCGCCCGCGGGCGGCGCCGCCTGGGGCTGCTGCCCGCCCCCCGCGGCCGGCCGGTTGCCGACCGCCCCGGGGATGCGGTTCTTGCCGGGGACGCGCTTGGGCAGCCCGACCTGCGTGCGGCTGCCCGCGACGGGTTCGCGGATCGCCTCGGCGGCGCGGAAGCCCTCGTCCGCGGGGGACTCCCAGCCCTTGCCCGGATCCTCGGCCACGTCCCCTCCCGTCCGGCGCTGGAACCATTCCGACTGCATCGCATCGAAGATCGGCGAACGCTCGGGCACCCGCGGCGGCGGCTTCGCTCCGGCCGGCGCCGGCGGCTGATGCGCGGAGGGAGCGGGTTGATCATAACCGTTCCGCTCGTAGCCGTTCCGCTCGTAGCCGTTCTGCTCGTAACCCGACGGTTCGGGGACGCGGGGCTCCGGGACGGGCTCGCGGCGCCGCGGGTCCGCGGCGCGGCCGCGGGCCGGCGCCCCGTCGCGGGAGCCGTCGGCGTACGGGCCCTCCCCGGCGACCTGCTCCAGCGGCCCGGTCTCCCAGGGGATCTGCTGGCGCCGGGAGCCCGGCTCGGGCACCACGGGCTGCGCCTCGGGCACCACGGGCTGCGGCCCGGTGTGCCGTCCGCCCCCGTCGCGGAACCCGTTGGCCGCGTCCGGGTAGCCGCCGGACGCGTCCTGGTACCCGTTGGCGGCGGCGTTCCGCGCCCGCTCGCTGGGCGGCTGGAAGACGTTGTCCTGCCGGCCGGCCTCGGCCTGCCGGCCGCGCAGCTGCGCGCCGGGACGGCGGACGGGCAGCTCGCCCGGCGGGCGCGAGCCCGGCGCCTCGCCGGCGCCGTACGGGTCGTTCGGCGGCGCGCCGTCCGCGGGCCGCGGCATGTCCGGCGGGACGACCGGCAGCGGGCCGGTGCCCGGGGCGGCGTGCGCTCCGGTGCCGGCGGCCGGGGTCAGCGGGCCCGTCGTCAGGGGCGACTGCGGTCCGGTGCCGTCGCCCGCGTGGAGGGGGCCGCCCATCATCGGCTGCGGCCCGGTGGCGCCGCGCAGCGGGCGCAGCGGGCCGGTGTGGCCGACCATCGGGTTGCCGCCGGTGCCCGCGCCGAATCCGGCGGCGGGCCCGAAGTCGTCCTGGCGGAAGCCTCCGCCGGCGGCGGGCGGCTCGGCGGCGGTGGTCGTGAGCGCGGCGAGCTGGCCCTGGCCACCGGTGTCGCGGGAGCCGAGGCCGCGGGCGCCGACGCCGGCGGGCTCGCCAGGGGTGACCGCGACGTCCGGCAGCACGACGAACGCGGTGAGCCCGCCGCCCTGCGCGGCCCGCAGCTCGACGCGGATGCCGTGCCGGACGGCCAGGCGGCCGACCACGAACAGGCCCATGCGGCGCGCCGCGGAGAAGTCGATGACGGGCGGGTTCGCCAGCCGCCAGTTGGCCTGCTCCAGCTCCTCGGGCGACATCCCGACGCCGTTGTCGGTGATCTGCAGCATGGAGCCGCCGCCGCTGAGCAACTGCCCGGAGACGGTGACCTTGGTGTTCTCGGAGGAGAACACCAGCGCGTTCTCCACCAGCTCGGCGAGCAGGTGGACGAGGTCGTTGACGACGGGCCCGGCGACGGTCATGTCGCCCTGGACGCGCAGCGCGACCCGCTCGTACTGCTCGACCTCCGACAGCGAGGCGCGCACGACGTCGATCAGCGGGACCGGCTTGTTCCACCGGCGGGCCTGCTCCTGGCCGCCGAGGACCAGCAGGTTCTCGCAGTTGCGGCGCATGCGGGTGGCGAGGTGGTCCAGCCGGAACAGGCTGGACAGCTGCTCCTCGTCGCGCTCGCTCTGCTCCAGCTCCTCGATGAGCCGCAGCTGCCGCTCGATCAGCGACTGGCTGCGCCGCGACAGGTTGACGAACATCGCGTTGATGTTGCCGCGCAGGACGGCCTCGTCCGCCGCCAGCCGGACCGCCTCGCGGTGGACCTCGTCGAAGGCGCGGGCGACCTGGCCGATCTCGTCGGTGGAGTCGATCTCGATCGGCGCGACCTCGATGCCGCCGGCGGCCGCCTCGGGGTCGCGGAGCCGGTCGACCAGGCCGGGCAGCCGGCTGCTGGCGACCTCCAGGGCGCCGGTCTGCAGCCGGCGCAGCGGCCGCACCAGCGACCGCGCCACGATGATCAGCAGCACGAGGACGACGGCGAGGACGAGGAACAGCAGCGACCCGTCGCGGATCGCGGCGGTCCGCGCGTCGCTCTCGGCCGTGCCCGCCGAGTCGGCGAGGTCGGTGGCGATCTTCTGCTCGACGGTCCGCATCCGGTCGACCCGGACGCCGGCGTCGGACGTCCAGCCGCGCGCCGTGCGGGTGCTGAGCGGAACCTTCAGCTGCGAGCTCGCGTCGGCGAGGGCGAGCGTCTCCAGCCGGGTGACCTCGGCGCGGTCGAGCTCGGGGCCGGTGACGGTGTCCTCGTAGAGCCGCAGCTGGGCGGGGGTGGCGGAGCTGCGGAACGCGGTGATGCTGGTGTTCATCTCCGCGCGGGCGTCGTCGACGGCCGTGCGGTCGAGCGGCTCGAACCGGCCCGCCCACAGGGCCGAGGCGATGAGCGCGCGCTCGCGCGACGCGGCGTCCTTGGCGCGGGCGAGGTCGGCGAGCGCCAGGGCGCTCTGCGCGAGCTCGGGCGTCGGCGCGTCCTGCGAGACCAGCAGGTGGAAGTTGGCGAAGTCGTCGATGAACTCGGTGTACTTGTCGATGACCGGGCCGGGCGCCAGCCGGATCGCCAGGGTGCGCAGCGAGGCCAGCTCGTCGACGCGGTTGACGACATTGCCGATGGCCAGGCGCAGCGCGGCCGAGTCGGGCTTGACGGCGGAGGCGGCGGCGCGGACCTTGCCGGCCGCGGCGTCCGTGCGGGCCTGGTCGGCCTTGAGGGTCGCCGTGGTGACGGCGCGGTGGTTGGCCGCGTGCTCGGCCATCGCGTCGCGCTCGTTCTCCATCTCGTACGCGAGCGCGGTCAGTTGCTTACCGAGCGTAGCCATTTTCCCGGTGCGGCCATAGGACTGGGCGTTGTCCATGGAGACCGAGACGCGGTAGCCGGCGAGGAGCGCCGCGACGACGGTGGGCACCGCGATGAGGGCGAACAGGCGCGTCGTCACCCGCCAGTTGCGCAGCTTCAAACGGCCTCCCAGCGAGCGTCTCTTCGGGGCGTCGACGCTGGCAGACGGGGCTTGCTCGGGGGACTGCGGGGCGCTGTCGGCCCCTTCGGCTTTCCGCACTGCCCTCCGCTACCTCTCAATGGGTCGTTCGCTCGCGGCGCACGGTGACCCGAATGCGATTCGGGTCGCGACGCCCGCTCCGCGCCACTGCGGGCGAGCGCGGAACATTGCAACACAGAGCCACCAACATGGCCAACCCGAATGATCACATAGGTCTGCACTTGTGATGCGGAGGATACGAATGTCACGGATTGTTTAGGTATGTTCACATAAACCGACGTAAAGCTCGCATCTCGCCCCCCAGGCGGGTCACCGTGCGCTACGCTCCCGCCTCGTTGAAAGATCAGCTTTCAGCCAACTCCCCCGCAAATGGAGCGTTGCTCATGTCTGCTTCCCACCGCCGTGCCGCCCTCGGTGGCGCGCTCGCCATCGCGGTAGCGCTCGCGGCCACCGCCTGCGGCGGCTCAGACGACAAGAAGTCGGCCAACGGCCTGGAGAAGTCCACGATCACGGTCGGCACGATGACGATCGCCGACACCGCGCCGTTGCAGATCGCGATCCAGAAGGGCCTGTTCAAGGCCGAGGGACTGACCATCAAGACCCGCGTCGTCAGCGGCGGCGCCGAGGCGATCCCGCTGCTCAAGGCCGGCCAGCTGGACATCACCTTCGGTAACTACGTCTCCCTGTTCACCGCCGCGTCCAAGGACCCGGGCTTCAAGCCCAAGGTCGTCGCGGAGGGCTTCCAGAGCGCCCCGAAGACGCACACCCTGATGGTCCGCAAGGACTCCCCCTTCCACACCATCAAGGACCTGGCCGGCAAGAAGATCGGCGTCAACACCAAGCACAACGTCAGCACGCTGCTGGTGCGCGCCGCCGCCAAGCCGCAGGGCGTCGACTTCGACGAGGACAAGAACTTCGTCGAGATCCCGCCGCCCAACATGGAGGCCTCGCTCAAGAGCAAGAGCGTCGACGCCGTCCAGGCGATCGAGCCCTTCGGCACGCAGATGCAGGAGGACATGGGCGCCCGCATGATCTCCGACCTGTCCAGCGGCCCGACCGCCGACTTCCCGATGGGCGGCTACGCCGCCACCTCGAAGTTCGCCGACAAGAACCCCAGGACCGTCGCGGCGTTCCAGCGCGCCCTGGTCAAGGCCGAGGGCATGGCCGCCGACCGCAAGCTCGTCCAGCAGACCCTGCCCACCTACGCCAAGGGCATCGACGCCAAGGTCGCCTCAACGATGAGCTACGGCTCCTACCCGACCTCCACGAGCGCGACCCGGCTCCAGCGGGTCGCCGACGTCATGCAGCAGTTCGGCTACATCCCCAACCGGATGGACGTCAAGCCGCTGCTGTTCTCGGCGAGTTCATGAACCCTCGCCGCATCGCCCTCGGCGCCGCCGGGGTGGTAGCGGTGGTCGCCGTCCTCGAGGCCGTCAGCCGTGCCGGCCTCGTGGACGACACCGCCCTCCCCCCGGCGTCGACCGTGCTGAGGGAGGCCGGCAAGCTCGCCGTCGACCAGGAGTTCCTGACCGACGTCGGCGCGACGGTGAAGGCGTGGCTGCTCGGGCTGCTGCTGGCGGTGGTGGTGGCGGTGCCGCTGGGCGTGCTGCTCGGCTCGGTGCCGCTGCTCGGCACCGCCTCCCGGGCCGTGGTCGAGCTGTGCCGGCCCATCCCGTCGGTCGCGCTGATCCCGCTGGCCATCCTGCTGTTCAGCTCGCCCGACCAGACGAAGATGTCGCTGGTCTTCTACGCCTGCCTGTGGCCCATCCTCGTCAACACGCTCTACGCGCTGCGCGACGTCGACCCGGTCGCCAAGGAGAGCCTGCGCAGCTTCGGGTTCGGGACGCCCGCGGTACTGCTGCGGGTGTCGCTGCCGAGCGCCGCCCCGTTCATCGCCACCGGCGTCCGCATCGCCGCCTCCGTCGCGCTCGTCGTCGTGATCAGCACCGAGCTGCTGGTCGGCGGGGACAACGGCATGGGGATCTATCTCAACGACACGCAGTCCGGCGGCGGCCAGACCGACGTGCTGCTGGCCGGCGCCTGCTGGGCCGGCGTGCTCGGGCTGCTCGCCAACGGCGTGCTGATCGGCCTCGAGCGCTTCGCGTTCCGCTGGCACACCGCCCGCGCGGAGGGGATCGCATGAGGGCGCTCAGACTGGGCCGCGGCCTCGCCGAGCGGATCTGGCTGGTCGCCGCCGCCGTCATCGCGTGGCAGGTCGTCACCAGCACGGTCGAGGAGACCTACTTCCCGCCGCCCACCAAGATCGTCGACGCGCTGCACGAGCTGTGGTTCTCCGGGCCGGCGTCGAAGCTGTTCCTCACCGACAAGGCCGTCGACGACTTCTCCAGCAGCCTCACGCACCTGTTCATCGGCTGGGCCGCCGCCGGCGCCGCCGGCGTGGTGCTCGGCACCGCGATCGGCCGCTCCACGGTCGCGCGCGACCTGCTGGACCCGGTGCTGCAGTTCCTGCGCGCCGTCCCGCCGCCCACCCTGCTGCCGTTCTTCATCGTCGTGTTCCAGATCGGCGCCACCATGCAGATCGTCACGATCGCGTTCGGGGTGGTGTGGCCGGTGCTGCTCAACACCGCCGACGGCGTGCGCACCGTGGACCCGCTCCAGCTGGAGACCGCCAAGGTCTTCGGCGTCTCCCGGTTCCGCCGGCTGCTGGTGGTCATCCTGCCCGCCGCCGCGCCGAAGATCTTCGCTGGGCTGCGGGTCGCGCTGTCGTTCGCGCTGATCCTGATGGTCATCTCCGAGATCGTCGGCAGCACGTCCGGGATCGGGGCGGAGCTGCTGAACGCCCAGCGCACGTTCGAGATGCCCGCCATGTGGGCCGGGATCGTCATGCTCGGCGTCCTCGGGCTGCTGTTCAACGGGCTGTTCATGCTGCTGGAGCGGCGGCTGCTGTCCTGGCACGCCGGCGCCCGCCGGCTGACGAGCTGATGCGCACGATGGAACCGGCGACGCCCGCCCCCACCACCACCCGGCCGCCGGCGGCGACCCCGCCGGCGGCCCGCATGCCGGAAGTCACCACACAGAAAAGGCGGCCGCGATGCTTCAGATAACCGGCCTCACGCACTCCTACGCCGACGGGCACAAGGCCATCGACGGGCTGGACCTCACCGTCCCCGACGGCGAGCTGCTCAGCATCGTCGGCCCGTCCGGCTGCGGCAAGTCCACGCTGCTGCGCTGCATCGCGGGACTGATCGCGCCGACCGCCGGCACCCTCACCCTGAACGGCGCGCCGATCAGCGGCGTGCCCGACGACCTCGCCGTCGTGTTCCAGGACTACAGCCGCTCGCTGTTCCCCTGGCTGACCGTCCGCGACAACGTCGCGCTGCCGCTGCGGAGGCGCGGCATGGGACGCGCCGCGCGCCGCGCCGCCGCGCAGGAGGCGCTGGAGTCGGTCGGCCTGCCCGACGCGGGCCGCAAGTACCCCTGGCAGCTGTCCGGCGGCATGCAACAGCGGGTGTCGATCGCCCGCGCCCTGGCCTACCGGCCGTCGCTGCTGCTGATGGACGAGCCGTTCGGGTCGGTGGACGCCCAGACCCGCGAGGACCTCGAGGACCTCGTGCTCGGCGTGCACCGCACCGGGAAGATGACGATCCTGCTGGTCACCCACGACATCGACGAGAGCGTCTACGTCGGCGACCGGGTGGTCGTGCTGAACCGGTCGCCGGCCCGCGTGCACGCCGACATCCCGGTCGGCCTGCCCGCGTCGCGGGACCAGATCGAGACCCGCGGGCTGCCCGAGTTCGTCCGGCTGCGCGCCGAGGTCGGACGGCTGGTCCGCGGCGGCGCCAAGGTGCCGGGCGCCGCGCCCGCGGACGCGGTGGACGCCCCGGCCGAGAAGGAGGGCCCTGCCAAGGCGGACGCCTCGGCCAAGGCGGACGCCCCGGCCAAGGTGGACGCCCTGGCGAAGAACGAGGACGCCGCGACCAAGGACGAGGCTCCGGCGAAGGCGGGTTCCGGGACCGCGGCCGAGGCTTCGAGGAAGCCGGCGGGCAAGACCAGGGGCAAGGCCGACCCGGCCTGACGAACGAGCGCCGCCACGAGCGGCCGTGAAACGAGAGCGGAGCGGGGGCCCGCGACTCCGGCCCCCGCTCCGGGGAACACGAAGGGCGATTCATGCGCGTACTCATCGTGGGGGCGGGGATCGGCGGGCTGACCACCGCGCTGAGCCTGCACGAGGCCGGGATCGAGGCGCTCGTCGTCGACTCGGTGCGGCGGCTGCGGCCGCTCGGCGTCGGCATCAACCTGCTGCCGCACGCGGTCCGCGAGCTGACCGAGCTCGGCCTCGGCGACGACCTCGCCGAGATCGGCATCCCGACCTCCGAGATGGTGCACTTCGACCGGTTCGGCGGGCGGATCTGGGGCGACCCGCGCGGCCGCGCGCTCGGCTACGACTGGCCGCAGTACTCCATCCACCGCGGCGAGCTGCAGATGGCGCTGCTCGACGCGGTGCTGACCCGGCTCGGCAAGGACGCCGTCCGCACCGGCACGGCGCTCGAACACTTCGAGCAGGAGGGCGGGCGGGTCCGGGCGCGCCTGCTCGACCGGGCCTCCGGCACCGCCGAGACCGTGGAGGCGGACGTGCTGATCGGTGCGGACGGGCTGCACTCCACGGTCCGCGCGCAGCTGTACCCGGACGAGCCCGCGCCGCTGTGGAACGGCATCCGGATGTGGCGCGGCGTCACCGAGGGCGAGCCGTTCCTCACCGGCCGGACGCTGGCCGTCGCGGGCAGCAACGCCACGTCCAAGATGGTCGTCTACCCGATCTCGATGCGGGCCGAGCGGCGCGGGCGGGCGCTGCTGAACTGGGTGGCGGAGGTCAAGCTCGCCGACGACCGGCTCGACCGGACCGCCGACTGGAACCGGACGGGCCGGCTCGAGGACGTCCTTCCCCACTTCGAGGACTGGACGTTCGACTGGCTGGACGTCCCGGCGCTGATCAAGGGCTCCGAGGAGATCCTGGAGTACCCGATGGTGGACCGGGAGCCGCTGGACCGCTGGACTTTCGGCCGCGTCACGCTGCTCGGCGACGCCGCGCACCCGATGTACCCGATCGGCTCCAACGGCGGCTCCCAGGCCGTCCTGGACGCGCGGGTGCTGGCCTACGAGCTGGCCCGCGCCGCCGACCCGGGCGAGGGCCTGCTCGGCTACGAGCGGGAGCGCCGCGAGGCGGCCAACGCGGTCGTCCTGGCCTGCCGCGACATGCCGGCGGAGCGGATCCTGCGGATGGTGAGCGAGCGCGCGCCGGACGGCTTCGACGCGATCGAGGACGTCCTGACCGCGGAGGAGCTGACCAGGATCACCGGCGCCTACCGCAAGACGTCGTTCGTCGACGCCGAGGCGCTCAACGGCCGCCCGTCGTACACGGTCGTCCGCTGACCCGCCGCGTAGGCGACGCCTGAGCCGGGGCCCCGGGGTCAGTGCCCGGGGCCCCGGGGGTCACGGCGGCCAGCAGAGTGTCGGCGGCGCGGGTGGCGCGGTCGTACAGCGACGGGTCGTCGTGGAGCAGCGCGTGGGCGGCTCCGGTGCGGCAGACGGCGTCCAGCTCGAAGGCGAGCTGCGGCACGTCGGCGGACGCGTCGATGTCGCCCCGGTCCCGCGCCTCGCGCAGGCAGCGCTCCAGGAAGGCCCGCCAGTCGCGCTGGGACGAGGCGATGGCGTCGCGGACGCGGCCGGGCCTGGCGTCGAACTCGGCCATCGTGGAGTGGAAGAAGCAGCCACCCGGGAAGACCGGCTGCCGCTGGTAGCGCTGCCAGGCGTCCAGGAGCGCGCGGACCCGCCCGAGCCCCTCGGGGACGACGAGGGCGGGCTCCACGACGTGCGCGCGGAACACCTCGACGGCCTTGGCGACGGTCGCGAGCTGCAGCTCCTCCTTCGAGCCGAAGTGCGTGAAGACGCCGCTCTTGCTGATCCGCAGCTCGGTGGCGAGCCGGCCGATCGACAGGCCCTCCAGTCCCTCGGCCGAGGCGATGTCGGCGGCGCGGCCGAGGATGACCGCGCGCGTCCGCTCGCCCTTGAGAACGCGTCCGTCAGTGCTCACGCGACCTAATCTGCACGACCGTTCGTACAAAGTCAATCCGGTAAACCCCTTGACGGGAGGCTTGTCCAGAGAAGAGTGTACGACCGTTCGTTCTTTTCTGGAGGACCTTCCATGACCGCCACCACGGCGCCGCCCCTCACGACGGCCGCGCGGCGGGACGTGCCCTGGCTCGCCGCCGGCGCGACGTTCCTGGCCATGCTCGACGCCACCGTCGCCAACCTCGCCGTCCCCGACCTGCACGCCGACTTCCCGGACGCCTCGCTTTCCGGCCTGACCTGGATCGTCACCCTCTACGCGGTGCTGTTCGCGGCGCTGCTCGCCCCCGCCGGCCGCCTCGCCGACCTCGTCGGCCGCCGCTCGCTCTACCTGTGGGGCACCGGGCTGTTCACGCTCGCGTCCCTGGCCTGCGCCGCCGCGCCGAACGTGCCCGTCCTGCTCGCGACCCGCGGGGTGCAGGGCGCCGCCGCGGCCGCGATGATCCCGGCGTCGCTCGCCCTGCTGCTCCACGACACCCCCGTCGCGCGGCGCGCGGGCGCCATCGGGCTGTGGAGCGCCGCGGGCGCGTTCGCCGCCGCCGTCGGCCCCGGCCTCGGCGGGGTCCTCGTGGACCGGTTCGGCTGGCGGGCGCTGTTCGTCATCAACGTCCCGTTCGGCCTGGTGATGCTGCTCGGCGGGCTGCGGCTGCCGCGCACCGCGGGCACCGCCGGGCGGCTGCCCGACCTCGCCGGGACGGTCCTGCTCGGCGCCGGCGTCGCCGGCATCGCGCTCGGCGTCACCCAGGCCGGCGACTGGTCCTGGACCGACGCCCGCACGCTCGCGCTGCTGCTCGGCGGCGCCGTCCTCGCCGCCCTGGCGCTGTGGCGGTCGGCCCGGCACCCGGTGCCCGCCCTGGAGATCGGGATGTGGCGCGCCCGCGGGTTCGCCCTCGCCAACGCCGCCTCGTTCCTGTACGGGACGGCGCTGTACTCCTGGCTGCTGCTCGGCGTCCTCTACCTGACCGGCGAGTGGCACTACTCGATCCTCAAGGCAGGGCTCGCCTCGACGCCCGGCGCCTTCACCGCCACCGCCGCGGCGGTCACGATGGGCCGCCTCACCGGCCGCATCGGCGTCCGTCCCGCCGTGTCGGGCGGCGCCCTGATCATGGTCGTCGCGGGGATCTGGGCGGTCGCCGGGCTGCCGGCCGAGCCGCACTTCCTCACGTTCTGGCTGCCGCTCGGCCTGCTGGCCGGGACGGGCATGGGGATGGTCACCACCGGCACCGCGTCCGCCGCCGCGCTGTCGGCCGGCCCGCAGCGGTTCGCGGGCGCGACCGGCCTCAACACCACCGCCCGCCAGCTCGGCGGCGCGCTCGGCATCGCGGCGCTCGCCGCGATGCTGCCGGACCGGGCGGTGCACGGCGACTACACCGCGGTCTACCTGTTCTGCACCCTCGCCGCCGCGGGCGCCGGCCTCGCGGGGGCGTTCCTGACCGTCCGCCCGAGCACGTCCTGATGGGAGACGACATGACCGAGACGACGCCCGCGAGCACGGCCGCGGAGCCCCTGACCGAGTGGACCGACCCCGCCGTGCTGACCGCCGCCGAGTCCGCCGCGCTGCTGGCCGACGCGCCGTGGAAGAGGATGGTGACGGTCGGCGACAGCGTCGCCGAGGGCGTCCGCGAGCCGGTGCCCGGCTACCGCGACCTGTCCTGGACCGACCGCGTCGAGGAGGCGCTCGGCGCGGTGACGGACGGCTTCGCCGCGCTCAACCTCGGCCGCCGCGACCTCGTCGCGGCGCGGGTCGCCGCCGAGCAGCTCGGGCCCGCCCTGGAGTTCGGGCCCGACCTGGCGTTCGTGGTGGCGGGCGGCAACGACATGCTCCGCCCGCACTTCGACGAGGACGAGGTGCGGCGCGAGCTGGCCGCGATGGTCCGCGCGTTCCGGTCCGCCGGCGCCGACGTCGCCACGATCGGGCTGCTGGACATCACCGCCGCGGGGCTCGGCCCGGCCCGCTTCCGGGAGGTGCTGTCGGCGCGCACGCGGCGGCTGAACGAGCTGGCCGCCGAGGTCGCCGCCGAGCACGGCGCCTGCCACGTCGACAACCCGCCCGGCCACCCCGTCGCGGCCGACCCCGGCATCTACAGCGCCGACCGGCTCCACCTCAACGCCCGGGGGCACGCGTTCGCCGCCGCGAACACGGTCCGCGCGCTCGCCGCTCACTTGGCGTCGGCGTAGCGGTCCACCACCGCGATCTCCATCGGGAAGGCGACGGGCGTCGCGCCGAACAGCAGCCGCCGCGCCTCCTCGGCGGAGGCGCGGACGGCCTCGGTCACGGCGTCCGCGAGCTCCGCCGGCGCGTGCACGATGACCTCGTCGTGCTGGAAGAACACCAGGCGGGGCGGGCCGAGCGCGGTGAGGCGGCGGCGCAGCGAGCCGAGCAGGGCGAGGGCCCAGTCGGCCGCCGTCGCCTGCACGACGAAGTTGCGGGTGAAGCGGCCCCGGCTGCGCAGCGCCTGCGCGGCCGTCGCCGGACGCCTTGCCCCCTCCGCCGCCGCGGACGGGTCGGGCGCGTCGCCCTCGTCGTCGGCGGCCAGCGTCAGCTCGCGCCAGCCCGCCGACGGCGGCGGGCACGTCCGGCCGAGCAGCGACCGGACGAGCCGCCCCCGCTCCCCCGCGCGGGCGGCGGCCTCGACGTACTCGAACGCGTCGGGGAACCGGCTCTTCAGCACGCCGAGCAGCTGCACGGCCTCGCCCGTCCCGCCGCCGTACATCGCCGACAGCAGCGCGAGCTTGGCCTTCGCGCGCGCGGACAGCCCGCCCGTCGCTTCGTCCGACCGGAACGCGTCCGACAGCGCCTCGTAGAGGTCGCCGTGAGCGGCCGCGTCGGCGAACGCGCGGTCGCCCGCGAGAGCCGCGAGGACGCGCGGTTCCAGCTGCGCCGCGTCCGCCACCACCAGGCACCAGCCGGGGTCGGCGACGACGGCCCTGCGCAGCACGCGCGGGATCTGCAGCGCGCCCCCGCCGTTGGTCGCCCACCGCCCGGACACCACGCCGCCCACCACGTACTCGGGGCGGAACCGCCCGCCGCGCACCCACGTGTCGAGCCACGCCCAGCCGTGCGCGGCGTGCAGGCGCGCGAGCTCCTTGTACTCCAGCAGCAGCGGGACGGCCGGATGGTCGACGCGCTTCAGCACGTGCGCGCGGGTGGACGGGATCGGCAGGCCCGCCGCCGCGAACGCCTTGAGGATCTGCGCCGGGGAGTCGGGGTTGACGTGCGTGCGCGGGCCGAACGCGGCGCCGATCCGGTCGGCGAGCTCCTGCAGCCGGCGCGGGCGCAGCCCGCCGGACGGGCGCGGGCCGAGCATCTCGGTGAGCAGCGCGTCGTGTTCGGCGGCCGACCAGGGCAGCCCGTCGTGGCCCAGCTCGGCGGCCACCAGCGAGCCCGCGGACTCGGCGGCGGCGAGCAGCGCGAACCCGTCCAGCCCGGCGACGGCGCGCTGCTGCGCCGCGTGCACCTCGACGACCTGCCCGAGGTCGTCGGACGGAGCCGCCCGCTCGCCGCCGTCGTCGTCGCCGAACAGCGACGCCTGCGCGGCGTGCGCCGGTACCTCCTGCGACGGCGGCGGGTCGGGCGGGACGGGCAGCCCGTGCAGCCGCGCCCACGCCGCCCGGACCGAGCGCGGCTCCCCATAGCGGCCGGCGTGCCCCAGCAGCAGGTTCTCGACGAGTTCGAGGTCGTGGCAGCGCGCGACCCGGACGCCGGCCCGCAGCAGCCGCGGGTACAGCCGGGCGCTGGACGCCCACACCCAGCGCGGCGCGTCCGCGCGCTCGCGGGCGGCGATCTCGCCGGCCAGGTCGGCGACGGCGTACGCGGGCCCGGCGGGCGAGCCGTCCTCGTCCAGCGGCCGCAGTTCGCCCCCGTCCCCCGCCCCGGCGGCCACCGCGATCCTCACCCGCCCATTCTCGCCCCCGGGTACGACAGAACCGTTCCTACAGGAGGGGGTCCTGGACCCATCTCCCCAGCCTGCGCGCGTCCCGAACGGTGCTGGACACGCTGGTCGCCCGCTTTCTGGTTGCCCTCGTCCGGCGACGTGCATCGCGTGCACGGGCCGTGACGGGGTGGCGGGGTCCCTCGCGTCCTCGGTCACCACGGTCGGCCTGGATGGCCCGAGGCCCGGCATCATCGCTCTGGTGATGGCGGGGCGGTGCCGTCCGTCGCCGGATCGGGTGCCCGAGAGCGCGTCGCCCGACGGCGATGCTCGCCGCATCGTGCCGGGAGACCTTGCGGTGCGGGGTGCTCATCGGCTCACGCCAATGCTGCGCACCCCACCTGGAGGTGTAGGCCGGATCCACGGCCACGATCGCCATGCCGGCCTCGGCGGCCATCGCCACCAGCCGGGCCCGCAGCCTTCCGGTCGGCATACCGGAGATCAATTGCCGGAACCGTCTGCGGCGACCATGCTTCTCCCTGGTCTTCTCGGCCGCGAAGTCCAAGTCCTCGATGCCGATGGCCGACACCCCGCAGGACAGAACCCCCTCCGCGTGGGGCGGAGGGGGTTCGGAGCCGTTCCAGGAGGCCAGGGCCGGGGCCCCCTTGCGGGGTTGGAGCGGGTCAGGTCAGGCGACCAGGGAGACCTGCTGGCCCGCCGGGGTCTCGCCGTAGCGGTCGACGACCTTGTTGAGCTGGAGCTGGTAGTACAGGACGCCGAAGCCGAGGATGCCGAGCAGGAAGCCCATGCCCCCGCTGCAGGTCGCGGGCAGGCCCGCGGCGCGCTGCGCCTGGGCGATGCGCCCGCCGAGCTTGCACCACACGACGAGCGGCCAGATGCCGAGGGTGACGAAGCCGAAGATCATCGACAGCAGCGCGCCGGTGGCGGCGTCGTCGATGCGGCGGTCGTAGTTGTGCAGCTCGCTGTGGACCTTGAACATCCAGACGAGCCCGTAGACGCCGAGCGTGATCATCGGCAGTCCGAGCCAGGCGCCGACGGGGTTGCGGCGCTTCATGTTGTAGCCGGCGCCACGCGCGACGGCCTGCTGCTGTTGCTGTGCCGGGGCGGGCGAGTAGCCGCCCTGGTAGCCCTGCTGCTGTTGCTGCTGCTGGTAAGGCTGGCCCTGACCCTGCTGGGGGTAACTCATCGAGTCGCTCTCCTGGGGACGCGGTCGTTCTCCGGCCGACCGTCCGTTACCGGTCACCTGGTCGGTGAGCTGAGACTGTAACGGCATTACGGCACGTCGCGCGGCAAATCGACGTATTTTGTCGACATTTCTGGCAGATTCTCCAATCCCCCCGTCACTCCCGCCTCACCGGAGCGGGATCGTCACCTCGTCCTCGATCGGCGGCGCCGCCTCGTGGTCACCGCAGCCGGTCGCGGCGTAGCAGCGGACCCGGAGCTCCGACGCGGTCACGTCCAGCCGCAGGAAGCTCTTGAAGAACGGCGGGCTGTCCCAGTCGGCCATCTCCGAGCGGAACCGCTGCGGCATCCGGCGCACCGGCAGCCGCAGGAAGCGGGAGCGGCGCCGGACGCCCCGCGGAACGCCCAGGACGAACGCGACGAACCGGGCGCGGCGGGACGGCTGGAGCCCGTCGTAGGCGCGTCCCGGCTCGATCCCCACCCGCGACCGGATGACGGCCGTGGCCTCCTCCGGCGTGAGGTCGAACAGCCCCGGCATCCGGGTCCACCGCCCGTACAGCTGGCTGTAGCGCGACAGCGAGTCGCCCCGCAGCGGGTAGCAGCGGAAGTCCTTCTCCTCCACCACCCGGGCGCGCGGGATCGTGTGCGTCGCGTGCATGAACGCCCCGCCGCCGCCCGACACCACGTACTGGATGACGCGCCCGGTCGCGTCCACCTTCACCGGGTAGCGCTGGTAGTTGTGGATGTCGCCGCCGACCGCGAGCACGTAGTTGTGCGCCGGGTCGCGGACGATCTCGTCGACCGTCCCTCCGCCCTCGATGGGCCCCGGGTGGTGCTCATCGTCCACGTACAGCGGCTTGCCCGTGACCAGCATCTTCGGCTTGGGGCCCGCGGAGACCCCGCGCAGCCATTCGCCCTGCTCGCGGTCGATGCCGCCGGTGATCCCGGTGTCGATGCCGATGATGCGCAGCGACGGCGTGTCGATCGCCCAGTACGGTCCGGGCTGGACGGCCTGCTGGTCCGGCGCGCCGCGGTACAGGGACCGGGCCTCCGCGAGCGCGCGCCGGTCGACCTTCCCCGAGTGCCGCCAGAACAGGCGCGGGATGAACGACAGCGGCCCCCGCCAGTGGGGCGAGCAGTCCGCGTCCAGGCCGCAGAACACGTGCAGGAACCCGCGGAGCCCGTCGTACCAGTCGTGGTTGCCCGGGACGGCGTAGATGGGCGCGGGATAGTCCCGGTAGGGCCGGTAGAACTTCTCGGGGTAGTCGCCCGCGTCGCCGGTGGGGTAGATGACGTCGCTCGCGACCACCATGAAGTCGGTGCCCGCGGCCGCGTGCAGCAGCGGCGGCACCACGGCGTACTGCGACCGGTCGCCCTCGCCCGTGTCGCCCAGGAGGGTGAAGGAGAACTCCTCTTCCGGGCGGTGGACGGTGAACGCCGCGGGGGTCCCGCGTTCCCGGAGGGCGGCCACGGCCCGGCGGCGGATCGCGTTGGACGGGTCGCCGAACAGCCGCGCGACCACGTCGTTGCGGGACCGCCACAGCACCTTCGGGCGGCGCCAGGAGAAGTCGGGGACGTGCTCGGGCAGCAGATCGCGGAACGTGCCCGGCTTGCGGCACGCCCAGCCGGCGCCCGCCTCGGACGCGCGGGAGTTCTCGGGGGCGGCGGCTTGCTCGGCGCACAAGGGGGCCTCCGGCGGGGGTGAAGGGGGGTGCTCCCAGCCTGTCCGGAGGCGATCTGGGGCGTCAAGCGACATCGCCGTGGAGAGACGGCGTGTCGCTCGGAGGGGTCGTTCAGGCGGCGCCGAAGGAGCGGGGGTCGCCGGACGGGACGATCTCGCGGCCGAGGGGCAGCAGCGAGACCGGGATCAGCTTGAAGTTGGCGATGCCGAACGGGATGCCGATGATCGTGACGCAGAGCGCGATCCCGGTGAACAGGTGGCCGAGGGCGAGCCACCAGCCCGCCACGATCACCCAGATGACGTTCCCGATCGCCGAGCCCGCGCCGGCGTCGCGGCGGCGCGCCACGGTGTAGCCGAACGGCCAGAGCGTGTACATCGCGATCCGGAACGCGGCGATGCCGAAGGGGATCGTGATGATGAGCACGCAGCAGATGACGCCGGCGATCGCGTACCCGATCGCCAGCCAGAGGCCCGAGAACACGAGCCAGATCAGATTGAGGAGGGTGCGCACCGGCTCAGCCTAGGCTCGGACCGTCCGCGCGGGAACGGGGCGCGCCGGGGCGCGTCCGGCGGTGAGGCTCCGGATCGGCACCGGGCGAACCGGACCGAGCCGGAACCGGACCGTGGTGGGCGCCGGCGCCACCCCCAGAGACGCCGGCGCCACCACGCGGAGGGCGCCTGCGGCCATCATGAGTCCCCCCAGAACGGCGAGCGATCGCCTTCTCATGATGCCTCCACAGACGACCCCAAGGTCCCGAAAGCGGGACGTAATTGACGCTATACGGAGGGCCGTAATGGGTGTGTAAACCGCCCCAAACGAGGGTCCAAAAACCGTGGATCAGGCGTCCGCGCAGGTCGGACGCCCTTTCGGCGGCCCGGAATCGCCGTTCTACGGGGCGAGGACGCGGAGCGCCCCCGGCATCACCTTCGCGGTCACCGGGAGCACGCCCGGCAGCTCCCCGTCCGCGCCGTAGGGCAGCGTCCGGCCGGGCGGCCCGGCCAGCTCGATCCGCACCTCGCGGCCGCGCAGCACCTCCACCTGGGGCCGCCGGACGTGCGTGCCGGCCTCCAGCTCCCGCATCACCGCGAAGAACAGCAGCCGGGACGCGTTGCGGACGAGCACCACGTCGAGCAGGCCGTCGTCCACGCGGGCGTCCGGCGCGACGTGCTTGCCGAACCCGTAGTAGCCGGAGTTCGCGGCGACGACGGTGTAGCCCTCGCGGCGGTGCTCCTCGCCGTCCACGATCACCCGGTAGTCGGCCGCGCGCCAGGAGGCGATCGCGCGCAGCGCCCCGACGTAGTAGGCCGCCGACCCGCGCAGCAGCCGGGTCTTGTTGGCGTTGGCGTTGGCGACGGCGTCCACGCCCGCGTAGACGCTGCCGAGCACGGGGGTGCCGTTGGCCTCGATCGCGTCGACCGCGCGGGGCTCCCCGTCCAGCAGCAGCGGGGCGAGCCGCTCCGGGTCGGCCGGGACGCCGAGCTGGCGGGCGAAGTCGTTGCCGCGCCCGGCGGGCACGATGCCGAAGACGGCGCCGGTGCCGGCGAGCGCGCCGCCGACGCAGCCGATCATGCCGTCGCCGCCGACGCCGAGCACCACGCGGCCGGCCTCGGCGGCGTGGCGGGCGACGGTGCGCGCGTGGTCCAGGCCGCGGCTGTACTCGACGGCGACCTCCGCGCCGGCCTCGCGCAGCAGCCGGGCGAGCGGGATCAGCGAGGACGCGGACGCCGATCCGCCGGCGGCCGGGTTGACGATCGCGGTGAAGACGCGGGGGGTGGTCATGGCGGCTACTTCCCGGCGGCCGGTGGGACGAGGACGCCGGGGTTGAGGATCCCGGCCGGGTCGAGGCGGTCCTTCACGGCCCGCAGGATCGCGGCGCCGAGCGGGCCGATCTCCCGGGCGTACCAGTCGCGGTGGTCGGTGCCCACGCCGTGATGATGGCTGATCGTCCCGCCCGCGTCGATGATCGCGTCGGAGGCGGCCCGCTTCGCGCCGTCCCAGTGCGCCACGGGATCGTCGCCCTGCGCGGAGACGACCGTGAAGTACAGCGAGGCGCCCGCCGGGTAGACGTGCGAGATGTGGCACATGACCAGCGGCGGCGTGCCGGCCCCGGACAGCGTGCCGATCAGCGCGCGGCGGACGGCCTCGTACAGCTTCGGGACGTCGCTCCAGAACGCCGCCGTCTCCAGCGTCTCGGCGAACGCGCCGACGTCGAGGAGCGCGTCGCGCAGGTAGGGGGCGCTGAAGCGGCCGTGCCGCCACTTCTCCCCCGGTCCGGCGCCGAGCGGCTCGCCGCCCGCCTCCCGCAGCGCGGCGGCGGTCCGGGCCCGGCGTTCGGCGATCTCCCCGGCGGTGCCCTCGTAGCCGAGGACGGCGAGGCATCCGGCGGCGGCCGAGCCGCCGCCGATGGCGGCCGGGTCGGCGAGCCCGATCATGGTCTCGGTCTCGTCGGACAGCCGCAGCACCACGGGGAGCGGGCCGTCCTGGGCGAGGCGGCGCAGCGCGGCGGCGCCGTCGGCGAACGACGCGAACCGCCAGCCCTCGTACGCCCGCTCCGGCGGGACGGGCCGGATCCGCACGGTCACCGAGGTGATCACGCCGAACGCGCCCTCGGAGCCGAGGACGAGCTGGCGCAGGTCCGGCCCGGCGGCCGACTTCGGCGCCCGGCCGAGCTCCAGGGTGCCCTCCGGCGTGGCGACGGTGAGGCCGGTGACCATGTCGTCGAACCGGCCGTACCCGGCGGAGGCCTGCCCGCTGGAACGGGCGGCGGCGAACCCGCCGATCGTCGCCCACTCGAACGACTGCGGGAAGTGCCCGAGCGTGTAGCCGCGCTCGCCCAGGAGCTCCTCGGCCCGCGGGGCGAGCATGCCCGGCTGCAGGACGGCCGTCCGGGACACCTCGTCGAGGGCGACCAGGGCGTCCATCCGGCGCAGGTCGAGGGCGACGAACGCGTCCACCCCCTCGGGGGCCAGCCCCCCGACGACCGAGGTGCCACCGCCGAACGGGACGACCGCGACGCGCCGCTCCGCGCAGGCCCGCAGCACCGCGAGGACCTCGTCGTGGGAGCCGGGCAGCACGACGGCGTCGGGCGCGTCCGAGGTCTCGCCGGCGCGGATGCGCACCAGGTCGGGGGTCGACTTGCCGCGGGTGTGCCGGACGCGGGACTCGGCGTCGGTGCGGACGTGCTCCGCGCCGACCGCCGCGGCGAGCGCGGCGAGGGCGTCCTCGCCGAGCCGGGGGGCGGCGACCTCGATCGCGTCGAGGGCGACGGGGGCCGCGTCGCCGGTCTTCACGCCGAGCAGGTCGCGCAGGAGCCCGACGATCGGCTCCGGCAGCGGCGCGGCCTGGGCGGGGTCGCCCCAGCCGCTCCACAGCATGTCCCGCCTCCGCCCGGTGCCGGCCGTTTCCGTGCCCGCCGTCCCAGTGCTGGTAGTCAAGGCGCCTCCCCTTCACCGGGCCGCTCCCGGCACCGTGTTCCGTCCGCCTGTGTTCCCGTCCGCCCGTCGCGTGGGCTTACACTGTGACACATGACGTCGAATCGTCACAACAGGACGGCGGCCCGAACCGCCGACGACGCGGTGCTGGACGCCGCCCGCGACTGCGTGCTGGCGGTCGGGGTGCGCCGCACCACGCTGACCGACATCGCGCGCCGCGCCGGGGTCTCCCGCATGACGCTGTACCGCCGCTGGCCGGACGTCCGCACGATCGTGGCCGACCTGATGACCCGCGAGTGGACCGCGATCGGCACCGCGATGCGGCCCGCCGAGGACGGCCGCCCGGTCCGGCCCCTGCTGGTGGACGGCCTGGTCACCGGCGTCCGCATGTTCCGCGACCACCCGCTGCTCCGCAAGATCGTCGAGGTCGACCCGGAGGCGCTGCTGCCCTACCTGCTGGACCGCTGCGGCGCCAGCCAGCAGGCCTTCCTCGAGATCTTCGAGGAGGCGCTCGCCGCCGGGCACGCCGACGGGACCATCCGCGTGGACCACCCCGGCCGGCAGGCGCGCGCGCTGCTGCTGGTCGTGCAGTCCTTCGGGCTGTCCGCGCAGATCGTGATCGACGAGACCGACCCCGAGCTCCGCTCCGACGCCTTCGACGCCGAACTCCGGCACATCCTGGAGAGGATGCTCTCGCCGTGACCTCCGCCGCCGCGCCGCCCTCGGCGTCGCTCACCGCCGCCCGCCGCGAGCGCGAGCTCGCCGCCCTCCCCGACGAGGTCGTGGACGTCCTGGTCGTCGGGCTCGGCGCGACCGGCGCCGGCGCCGCGCTGGACGCCGCGTCCCGGGGCCTGTCGGTCGCCGCCATCGACGCGCACGACCTGGCCTTCGGCACGTCCCGGTGGAGCTCCAAGCTGATCCACGGCGGCCTGCGCTACCTCGCGTCCGGGCAGGTGGACGTGGCGCACGAGAGCGCCGTCGAGCGCGGCGTGCTGATGTGCCGGACCGCCCCGCACCTGGTGCGCGCCCTGCCGTTCGTGCTGCCGCTGACGCCGCTGGTGTCGCGGTCGCAGGCGGCGGTGTCGCGGGCGGGGCTGCTGGCCGGGGACGCGCTCCGGCTGGCCGCCCGCACCCCCCGCTCGGTGCTGCCCGGCCCGCGCCGGCTGTCGCCGGTGGAGACGCTGCGGCTCGCGCCCGCGCTGCGCCCGTACGGGCTGCGCGGCGGCCTGCTGTCCTGGGACGGGCAGCTCGCCGACGACGCCCGCCTGGTCACGGCCGTCGCCCGGACCGCCGCCGCGCACGGCGCCCGGATCCTGACCCGCTGCCGGGCGGTCGAGCTGACCGGCTCCGGCGCGCTCGTCCGCGACGAGCTCACCGGCCGGGAGATCGCCGTCCGGGCCCGCGCGGTGGTCAACGCGGCGGGCGTCTGGGCGGGCGGGCTGGTGGACGGGGTGCGGCTGCGCCCGTCCCGGGGGACGCACCTGGTGCTGCGCGCGGAGGCGCTGGGCGGCCTCGCCGCCGGGATGCACGTGCCGATCCCGGGCGCGACCAGCCGGTTCATGCTGGTGATCCCGCAGGGCGACGGCCGCGTCTACGTGGGGCTGACCGACGAGCCGGCGGACGGCCCGATCCCCGACGTGCCGGAGCCAACGCCCGGCGAGATCGGCTTCCTGCTGGACATCCTCGGGTCGGCGCTGGACGTGCCGGTGCGGCGCGCGGAGGTGCTGGGGGCGTTCGCCGGGCTCCGCCCGCTGCTGGACGGCGGCGACGGGGCCACCGCGGACCTGTCCCGCCGGCACGCCGTGCTGACCTCGCGGGACGGCGTGGTGACGATCGTCGGCGGGAAGCTGACGACGTACCGGCGGATGGCGCAGGACGCCGTGGACGCGGTCGTCGCGGGCCGCGGCTTGGCCGCGGGGCCGAGCCGCACCGCGTCGCTGCCGCTGGTCGGCGCGGCGCCGCGGGACCGGCTGGACGCGCTGGACGCGCCGCGCCGCCTCGTCCAGCGCTACGGGACGGAGGCGCCGCTGCTGGCCGCGCTGGGGAGGGACGACCCGGCGCTGCTGGAGCCGGTCGTGCCCGGGCTGCCGGTGCTCGGCGTGGAGCTGGCGTGGGGGGCGCTGCACGAGGGCGCCCTGGACGCCGGGGACCTGCTGGACCGGCGCACCCGCGTCGGCCTGGTGGCCGCGGACCGCGCCGCCGCCCTGCCGGCGGCGGAGTCGCTCCTCCCCCGCACCGCGCTGCACTGAGATCCCGGCATCCGACAGACGCCCCTAAAGGCCCCGATACCCCCTCATTTAGACTGGTGTTCCGGGGACCCCGCTGGTGCGACCGGCGAAGCTTAGGTTACCCTTACCTAATCATCGATGATCGCGACCGTACGGCCGGGGGGACTCATTTGACGCGCGGGAAGGGCTGCGGGCACTGCCCGGGAAGCCACACCGGCGAGCGGCCGTGCCTGGCGAGCGCGACCGCCAAGGCGCGCTCCTGGCTGCTGATCGAGCACCCGGGCCCCTGGCCCGAGCGGGTGGCCGACCTGGCCGGGCCGGACCCGGTCGCCGAGGCCGTGCGGGCCGCGCAGGCGGCCGGCGTGCGGCCGCAGCTCATCCGGCGGCCGGGGCGGCGCCGCGCGACGCCGCCCGTCCAGGTCTACGCGGGGTTCTCGTACGGCCGCGAGGCGTGGATCGAGGGCCGGGAACTGGCCGATCCGCGGGAGCTGGCCGCGCTGGACCTGCACGCGCTCGCCTCGGGCCGGTCGCCGGGGCTCGGCGAGCGGCAGGCGGACCCCGTCCTGCTGGTCTGCGCGCACGGCCGGCACAACGCCTGCTGCGCGCGGACGGGCGCCCCGCTGGCCCGATCCCTCGCCGGACGTTTTGACCGCCTTGTCTGGGAAACCACCCACGTCGGTGGTGACCGATTCGCAGCGAACCTTGTATGTCTTCCTCACGGGATCTATTACGGCGACCTCGGCGAGACCCAGGCCGTGGCCGCGATCGACGCCTATCTGCGCGGCGAGGTCGTGCTCGACCGGCTGCGCGGCCGGGCCGGGCGGCCCGAGCCCGCGCAGGCCGCGGAGCACTTCGTCCGCGCGCACACCGGGCGCCTCGAACTGGACACCGTGACCGTGGAGTCGGTCACAGGGACATCCCGCTACGAAGCGGTCGTCACCGTTCAGGAGAGCCGTTACCGGGTCATCCTGGAGGCCGTCGAGCAGCCCGCGTGCGGGCCGGCGTGCGGCGAGAACCTGAGAACCTACGCTGTTACGGAACTCACCCTTCTCAACGCGGCCGCCCTCGTGTAATCTCTCGAAGGCCCCATTCGAGGGTCTCCCTGTCGCACGGCCCCAGGTTTCCGGAGTAACCGGACGGGGAACAGAGCGGCAACTCCAGACGTTGGAACTTTCGGCGCTTCTGACTCATGTCACCCGAAGCACGTCGATGCGTCCATGTCCCGAAATTGTTCGAAACCAATCAAGGTGGGTGTTCCATGGCTCAGGTACGTCGGCAGGCAAACCTCCCTCGTCCCAGCTGGGGCTGGCAGGACGCCGCGGCGTGCCGGGGGGAAGACCTCGTGCTCTTCTTCGGCCCCGACGGCGAGCGCCAGCCCGAGCGTGAGATCCGCGAGCGCAAGGCCAAGCAGATCTGCATGGGCTGCCCGGTCCGCACGGAATGCCTGGACTACGCCGTGTCCCGGCCCGAGAAGTACGGCACGTGGGGCGGTCTGAACGAGGACGAGCGCGCCTCCGAGCGCCGCCGTCGCATGCGCCGCGCCAACGCGGCCTGACCGTCGCACGGCACGCCAGAACCGCTCCCAGCGCGCACCCCGGCACGCCACCGAAAAACGACACGGCCCCGCCCCGCGGGGCCGTTTGCGTTGCCCAGGACCCGGCCGCCATGGCCGGGCCCTGGCGCGTTCGTTCGTCACATGTGCGTCACATCTGTGTTGCGGCCCGCGCGGATTTCCCGGCCGCCTTTACCGCAGCCGGCGCTTCCGTGTGGCTTTTTCACCCGAATTCGCCGCGCCCATTTCCGGCGCGCTCCAGCCACCCGGTCACGTCCCGGTCGGTCAGCTGGTCGAAGTCGCGGTACCACTGGCCGACCGCGCGGAAGTCCCAGGGCGCCGCGGGCACCACCAGGTCGTCCACCTCGGCCTCCAGCGACCGCACGGTGTCCTCGGCGCCCACCGGCACCGCCAGGACCAGCCGGGACGGCCCGCGCCCCCGCAACGCCCGCACGGCCGCGCGCGCGGTCCCGCCGGTGGCGAGGCCGTCGTCCACGACGACCGCGGCGCGTCCGGCGACGTCCGGCAGGCCCCGGCCGCCGCGGTAGGCCGTCACCCGCCGCTCCAGCTCGGCGCGCTCGGCGCGCACCGTCGCGGCCATGTCGTCCTCGGTGAGGCCGAGCCGGTCCAGCAGGCCGCGGTCGAACACCGGCTCGCCGCCCTCGGCGATCGCGCCCACGCCGAGCTCCGGCTGCGGCGGAAACCCGATCTTGCGGGTCACCAGGACGTCCAGAGGCGACCGCAGGCGCCGCGCGACCTCGAACCCCACCGGGACGCCGCCCCGGGGCAGTGCGAGCACCACGGCGCCGTCCAGGCCCATCGGAGCGAGCCGCGCGGCGAGCACCCGGCCCGCCTCCGCGCGGTCGGCGTAGGGCAGCGGGACGGTCTCGTCCGGCGCCGCCGCCCGCTTCGCCGTTCTGTTCCAAGACATTCGGCGCACCCCCTCCCGGGGTCGCGGAAGAGCTCCTGGGAGAGCCCTACCCGCCGGGCGCGCCGGGATTCAGCCCGCGGTGAGCCAGCGCAGCGGGTTGTCCCGCAGGACCGCGTCGAGGGTCGCGTCGTCGGCGCCGGCGGCGCGCAGCGCGGGCAGGAAGGTGTCGAACAGGTAGCCGTAGCCGCTGCCGCCGTACCGGACGATCTGCTCCATCCGCGAGACGCCGGTGCTCAGGAGCACCCGGTCGGCGTGCCCGGCCTCCATCAGGTCCATGACCGCGCGCACGCGGGCCCCGATCGCCGCGTGGTCCTCGCCCGCCAGGCCGAGCGTGCCGAACGACACGTACGCGCCGGACTCGGCGATCTTGCGGTGCTGGCCGGGGTCGTCCACCCGGTCCTGCTGGCCGACGGCGACGCGGTCGGCGGGCAGCCCCGCGGCGGTGAGGATCTCCAGCTGGGCCAGGCCGGCGCGGCCGTAGGTCGCCACCGACAGGCCCGAGTAGCGGGCGGCGCGGGCGGCGGCCCGCAGGCACAGCTCCTCGGCCTCGGTCGGCGCCTCGCCCCAGGTGCCGATCTCGCCGATCACGCCGGGCAGCGCGTTGGTGCCGTCCATCCCGAAGCCGATCTCGGCGAGCAGCCGCTCGGCCAGCCGGTCCACGCCCGACTGGCCTTCCAGCTCTTGCCGGGGGGCCTGGGGGGTCGTCCCCCCAGAATGACGCGCGCCGGGGCCGGCGGCGAGGGCCTCGCGGACGAACGCGGGGTGGAACGGCTCGGTGAACACGCCCGTCCCGGCGACCACCGCGACCCGGGAGCCGGCGCTGACGCGGGCCAGCGCGGCGGCGTTGCGCCCCATGCCCGAGCAGGTCAGGTCGACGACGAGGCCGAGCCCGCGCTCCTTGCGCAGCTCGTTCAGCTCGCGCTGGACGCCCTTCTCCTCGTCCAGCCAGCGCCCCGGGTCGGACGCCACCTGCTGCGGCCGGGCCGGCCAGCGCAGGTCCATCCCCAGGTGCTCGTGGGAGAGCACCGGGCCGGTGATGTCGGACGTCGCGATCGTGCCGGTCACGGTCCGGAGCCGGCCGGTGTCCTCTCGGGGGGTCATGGAAAGCGAGGCTACGACATGTTTGGCCTTTTCAGAGCCTTATTCGTTGCAGTTTTTACCATTCGTCCCGGCGCCGCCGGCGCCGCTCGCGTCCTCGTCCGGCGCGGGCACGGCCGTGGCGGCGGTCGCGCCCGGCCCCTGCCCGCGGGACGCCTCCCCCAGGGCCCGCGCCCGGGCCGTGTCCGCGCTGGGCCACAGCCGGTCGATCTCGGCGTTCAGCGTGGCGCCGATCAGCACCGCGATGGCCGCCACGTACAGCCACGCCAGCACGGCGATCGCGGCGGCCAGCGAGCCGTACACCGACACCCCGCTCAGCGACCCGCTCAGGTAGATCCGCAGGACCAGGCTGCCGACGACCCAGATCAGCAGCGCCAGCACCGCGCCCGGCACCTCCCGCCACCAGGCCGTGCGCACCGGGACGCTCATGTGGTACAGCAGCGCCAGGGAGAGCACCGACAGGCCCACCAGGACCGGCCAGTACAGCACCTGCACGACCGTGGCGCTCTCGGGCACCGCCTGCCGCGCCAGCGTCGGCCCGGCCACCAGCAGCGGGGCGACCACCAGCCCCACGATGAGGCCGAGGACGTACAGGATGAACGCGCGCGTCCGGGTGCGGATGACGCCGCGGATGCCCGACAGCCCGTAGGCGATCGTGATCGTGTCGATGCAGACGTTGACCGCGCGCGAGCCCGCCCACAGCGACAGCACGAAGCCGATCGACACGATGTCGGGGCTGCCGCCCTTGATCACGTCGTCCAGCAGCGGCCTGACGACCGTGTTCACCGCGTTGGGCGTCAGCACGGTCTGGGCGTGCTCGATGGCCCTGTTGCGGATGTCCTCGACGGTCTCCTTGCTGATCACGCTGTGGAAGTGGCCCATGGTGCCGATCAGCCCGAGGGCCAGCGGCGGCAGCGACAGCAGCGCGAAGAACGCGATCTCGGCGGCGAGCCCGGTCACCCGGTAGCGGAACGCCCCGACCGCCGTCCCCCTGACCAGCCGCCACCCCACCGGGCCGCCGGAGCGCGCGAGGACGCCCAGCGCGGCGCAGAACGCCGTGCGGACACGGCCGGCGGCGGCCCGGACGCGCGCCGCCGCCCTGCGGACGCGCGCGGCCGGGCCCGCGGCGCGGCGCGGGGCGTGGTCGGAACGCACGAGAGCGGTATGCCCGTGATCCGATGCCCCATGATCGGAGGCCCCGTCATCGGGGTTCCGGTCCGCCCGCGCGCGCTTGGACGACGCACCGGGCGACCCCTTCCGCGCCGGGGGCACGCAGCCCGGGGATGCGGCGGCCGGGCCGACGGCGCCTCCCATGTCGGCGGGAGGGGCACCGTCGTCCCTGGCCGGGGAGTCGCCGCCGGCGTCCGAGACGGTGGTCACACCGCCCAACCGTAGGGCGTGGGCCGCCGGCGCGCACGGGCACCGCGCCCACGCGGCCGGGTGCGCGAGCATCGATGCCCATCGGTGACAATGAAGGGGTGATCTGCCAGTCCTGCCGAGAACGCCACCACGGGGAGTGCCGTGGCGGCTCGTGGTGCGACTGCCAGCACAAGGCCGCGCCCGCGACGCCGTCGGAGCCGTCCGGGCCCGCCGGGGGGACCGCGCCGTCCGGGGAGCGGGCGCAGGGCGCCGAACCGCCCGTGAACTGGAAGCGTCAAGGATGACACTTCTCACTCGTTCACATTCCGGACGTCACTGGACAGCCCGCGAGACGGCGTGTCACAGTTTGAGCATGACTGCTGCGGACCCGCTGCTGGCCAAGCGCCGGCACGTCGACTTCCTCCGCGTCCGCAGCGCGATCTGTCGCTGACGCCCCAGACCACGCCCCCTTGCTCAGCCGGGCGCGTGGTGCATCGGCGTCACCTTTGACTTCATCCTGCTCAGCGTCGAGCCGGCTGCCTCAGAGCGCCGGTGCGCTACGCGTCCCTCACCACCACAGATGAGGACGCGCGCCGTGCCACCCGCGATCAAGCGCAAGAAGGGCGAGGGCCAGTGGGCCCTCGGCTACCGGGAACCGCTCAACAAGAACGAGGAGAACAAGAAGAACGACGACGGGCTGAACGTCCGCCGCCGGATCATCGACGTCTACTCCAAGACCGGTTTCGACTCGATCGACCCCGCCGACCTGCGCGGCCGGTTCCGCTGGATGGGGCTGTACACGCAGCGCAAGCCCGGCATCGACGGCGGCAAGACCGGGGCCCTCGAGGACGAGGAGCTCGAGGACAAGTACTTCATGATGCGGGTGCGCATCGACGGCGGCCAGCTCAGCGGGCCGCAGCTGCGCACCATCGCCGACATCTCCACCCGGTACGCGCGGGGCACCGCCGACATCACCGACCGGCAGAACGTCCAGCTGCACTGGGTGCGGATCGAGGACGTCCCGGCGATCTGGGAGGCGCTGGAGGCGGTCGGGCTGCACACGATGGAGGCGTGCGGGGACGTGCCGCGCACCATCATCGGCTGCCCGCTGGCCGGCATCGCGGCCGACGAGGTGATCGACGCGACCCGGGACCTGCGCGAGATCCACGACCGGTACATCGGCTCGCCCGAGTTCTCCAACCTGCCGCGCAAGTTCAAGACGGCGATGTCGGGCTGCACCGCGCACTGCACCGTCCACGAGATCAACGACATCGCGTTCGTCGGCGTCGTGAACGAGGCGGGCGAGACCGGCTACCAGCTGTACGTCGGCGGCGGGCTGTCCACCAACCCGATGTTCGCGCAGAGCCTCGGGGTCTTCGTGAAGCCCGAGCAGACGAGCGCGGTCTGGCACGGCGTCACCTCGATCTTCCGCGACTACGGGTACCGGCGGCTGCGCAGCCGCGCCCGGCTGAAGTTCCTGATGAAGGACTGGGGCGCGGAGAAGTTCCGCGAGGTGCTGGAGAAGGACTACCTCGGGTACGCGCTGCCGGACGGCCCCGAGCCCGCCGCGCCGCGCGCGCAGCGCGACCACGTGGGCGTCCACCCCCAGAAGGACGGCGACTTCTACGTGGGGTTCGCGCCGCGCGTGGGCCGCGTCAACGGCGAGCTGCTCGGCGTGATTGGGGAGCTGGCCGACCGGTACGGCTCCGGACGGGTCCGCACGACCATCGAGCAGAAGATGGTCATCCTCGACGTCCCGGAGGAGAACACCGAGGCGCTCGCCGACGAGCTGGCCGAGCACGACCTCCAGGTCCGGCCCTCCACGTTCCGGCGGCAGACGATGGCCTGCACCGGCATCGAGTACTGCAAGCTCGCGATCGTCGAGACCAAGCAGCGGGCCATGGACCTGATGGACGAGCTGGAGAAGCGCCTGCCGGACTTCGATCAGCCGCTGACGATCAACGTCAACGGCTGCCCGAACGCCTGCGCCCGCATCCAGGTCGCCGACATCGGGCTCAAGGGCCAGCTGGTCGTGGACGAGAACGGCGACCAGGTCGAGGGGTTCCAGATCCACCTCGGCGGCCAGCTCGGCGCCTCGTTCGGCAAGAAGGTCCGCGGGCTGAAGACCACGTCGGCCGGGCTGACCGACTACGTCGAGCGGGTCGTCCGGAAGTTCGACGAGCAGCGCACCGAAGGCGAGACGTTCGCCGAGTGGGCGCGGCGCGCCGACGAGGCCGACCTCAAGTAACGGGCAGATCGGAATGAGCGAACGTGCCGCGCCGTTCTACTGCCCGTACTGCGGCGACGAAGATCTCGAACCCCTGGAGGAGCACGGGGCGTGGTTCTGCAACGCCTGCGTCCGCTCCTTCCAGCTGAAGTTCCTGGGTGTCCGAGCCGCCCGACAGACGAAGGAGTCCCGGTGACCCTGCTGGAGACCGACAGACCGACCCTCGACCTCGAGGACATCGTCGAATCGGCCGCCGCGGCGCTGGAGGGCGCGCCCACCCTGGAGGTCATCCGGTGGGCCGTCGCCACCTTCGGCGACCGCATCTGCCTCACCTCGTCCATGTCCGACGCCGCGCTGATCCACCTGGTGTCGAAGGTGAAGCCGGGCATCGACGTGCTCTTCGTCGACACCGGCTACCACTTCGCCGAGACGATCGGCACCCGCGACGCGGTCGAGGCGATCTACCCGGTGAACGTCATCAACGTCACGCCGTCCCGCACCGTCGAGGAGCAGGAGGCCGCGCTCGGCCCCCGCCTCTACGGCCGCAACCCCGACCTGTGCTGCCACCTGCGCAAGGTGGAGCCGCTCGGCCGGGCGCTGGAGGGCTACATGGCCTGGTTCAGCGGGATCCGCCGGGACGAGACCGCCAGCCGCCGCAACCGCCGCGTGGTCGAGTGGGACCGCAAGCGCGGCATGGTCAAGGTGAACCCGATCCTCGACTGGTCGCAGGAGGAGATGGACGACTACATCGAGGACAACGGGGTCATCATCAACCCGCTGCACTACGACGACTACCCCTCGATCGGCTGCGAGCCGTGCACCCGTCCCGTCGCCCCCGGCGAGGACCCGCGCAGCGGCCGCTGGGCCGGCATGGGCAAGACCGAGTGCGGCATCCACCTGTGAGCGTCCCCATGGTCGCGGTGGCGCACGGGAGCAGGGACCCCCGCGCCGCCGCGACCGTCACCGAGCTGGCCGGCGCCGTCCGGGCGCTGCGTCCCGGCCTGCCCGTGCAGGCGTCGTTCCTCGACCACGCGCCGCCGGCGCCCGACCGGGCGCTGGACGCGCTGGCCGGGGACGGCGCCGCCGAGGCGGTCGTGCTGCCGCTGCTGCTGACGGCCGCCTACCACAGCAAGACCGACCTCCCGGGCGTGCTGAACCGGGTGCGGGCGCGGTGGCCCCGGCTGGCGCTGCGGACCGCGCGGACGCTCGGCCCGCACCCGCTGCTGACTGACGCGCTGGAACGCCGGCTGTCGGAGGCGGGCGTGGAGCCGGGCGACCCCGACACCGCCGTGGTGCTGGTCGCCGCGGGGTCGTCCGACCCGGCCGCGAACGCCACGATCTGGCGGCTGGCCCGGGAGTGGCGCTCGCGCGGGTGGCGCGGCGTCGTCCCGGCGTTCGCGTCGGCGTCCCGGCCGACGCCCGCCGAGGCGGTCGCGGCGCTCCGCGACGCGGGCGCGCCCCGCGTGGCGGTCGCGTCCTACTTCCTCGCGCCGGGCTACTTCGCGGACAAGGTCCGCGCCGAGTCGCTGGAGGCGGGCGCCTGGGCCGTCTCCCCCGTCCTCGGCGCGGCGCCGGAGGTCGCCGAGCTGGTCGTCCACCGCTACGACGAGGCCCTGGCCGCCGCCCGCGCGGCCGGCGGCCGGACCGCCACCGCGGTCTGAGGCACCGGCCGCCGAGCCGCAGACCGCCGCCGCCATTCGACATGGCCCTGCCCTGCTAGGCCTCGCCCGGCACCGGGCAGGGCCTAGCGGGCTTCCAGCGGGTCAGCAGGACTTCAGCAGCCGGTCCATGACCCGGACGCCGAAGGCGAGGCCGTCGACCGGGACGCGCTCGTCCACGCCGTGGAACAGGCGGGAGTAGTCCAGGTCGTGCGGCATCTTCAGGGCCTTGAAGCCGTAGCAGCGGATGCCGAGCCGCGAGAACGCCTTGGCGTCGGTGCCGCCCGGGTTGCAGTACGGGGCCGGGTACCCGTCCGGGTCCTCGGCGCGCAGGGCCGCGCCCATCGCGTCCACCAGGCGCCCCTCGTAGGGGGTCTCCATCGCGATGTCGCGGTGGATGAACTCGCGGGACACCCCGGGCGCGAGCAGCGCGTCGACCTCGGCGAGGAACGCCTCCTCCTGGCCGGGCAGGAACCGCCCGTCGACCCCGGCGGTGGCCTGGCCCGGGATGACGTTGATCTGGTACCCCGCCTCCATCATGGTCGGGTTGGCGGAGTTGCGCAGCACCACCTCGACCAGGTCGCGGACGTCGGCGCCCATGCGGTCCACGCTGCCCTCGACGTCGTCGGGGTTGAACGGCACGCCGCGCAGGTCGGCGACCGTCTCCAGCAGGCCGCGCACCGCGCCGATCAGGTGCACCGGGAACGTGTGGTGCCCGATGCGGCTGAGCGTGTCGGCGAGGGCCGTCACGGCGTTCCGGTCGTTGGGCGAGGAGCCGTGGCCCGCCCGCCCCTTGGCGACGAGCCGCAGCCACGCCTGACCGCGCTGGGCGTTCTCGATCGGGTAGAGGCGGCGGGCGGCGTCCAGCGGGTACGAGAACCCGCCGCCCTCGCCGATCGCCTCGGTGACGCCCTCGAACAGGTCGCGGTGCTCCTCGGCGAGCCACCGGCTGCCGTGCACGCCGCCCGCCTCCTCGTCGGCGAGGAAGGCGAGGACGAGGTCGCGGGCGGGCCGCTCCCCCGTCCGCGCGAACTGCCGCGCGGCCGCCAGGTGCACGGCCACGGTGTCCTTCATGTCGATCGCGCCGCGGCCCCACAGGTAGCCGTCGTCGGTGATCTCCCCGGAGAACGGGTGCACCGCCCACTCCGACGGGTCCGCCGGGACCACGTCGAGGTGGCTGTGCAGCAGCAGCGCGTCCGACGCCCGTGCCGGGTCCGCTCCCGGGATGCGGGCGATGACGCTGGCCCGCCCCGGCGCGGACTCCAGCAGCGTCGCCTCGACGCCGACGTCTTCGAGCTTCTCCGCCACGTACTCGGCGGCCTTGCGCTCGTCGCTCGTCGGGTTGGAGGTGTCGATCCGGATGAGGTCCCGGCAGAGGTCGGCGACCTCGTCCTCGGCGTTCCCCACGCCTTCTCCCCTTTCGTTGGTCCCGCTTCGTCGTCGTCCCGCGCCGGTCAGGAGACGGCGGGCTCGGCCTCGGCGGGCGGCGCCGCGGACGGCGCGGAGGTCTCCATCTCGGCGCTGCCGGTCGCCCGCATCAGCCCGGCGAAGGCCAGCGCGACGTACAGCACCATGGCGGTGATCAGCGAGTTCAGCGCGGGGATGCCCCAGTCCACGAACTCGCCGACGCAGAACGCCGCGAGCCACACGGCCAGTGACCCGGGGATCCAGGTGGGCACCCGGTCGGGCAGCCGCCCGGCCGGGCGGGTGGCGTCCAGCACGCCGCGCCGCCGCCGGGCGATCCAGTACTCGGCGACGATGATCCCGCCGATGGGCGGGATCGCCACGCCGAGCAGGGACAGGAAGTCCTTGAAGTGGTCGAGGAAGCCGACCGCGGACAGGACGGTGCCCGCCACGCCGATCACGACGGTGACGGCGCCGCGGTGCAGCCGCTTCCCGAAGACCGTCCCGGCGAAGTTGACGACGCCGAGCGAGGACCCGTAGAGGTTCCAGTCGTTGATCTTCATCGTGGCCAGCACGACGATGATCAGCCCGGCGACGCCGGACGTGCTGAGCACGATGTCGGTGACGTCGCTGCTGCCGGCGGCGTGGCCGAGCATGACGCCCGTCATGCCCACGACGTACTCGCTGAGGATCATCGAGCAGGAGCTCTGCAGCAGCACGTGCCAGGGCCTGCGGTTGTAGCGGGTCATGTCCGGGGCGGTGATCGCGCCGGTCATGTAGCCGCCCGCGATGATCGTGGCCGCCGCCGGGATGGAGATGTGCGCGCCGGTCGGCGCGGCGTTCACCAGCTCCGACAGCGAGTGGTGGGACAGCTCGGTGCCGACGCTCCAGGCGACGAGCCCGAAGAACAGCGGCACCGCGATCCGGGCCACCCAGATCATGATCGTGAAGCCGTACATCACCAGCAGGGTGAGCACGATCCCGGCGACCACGCACCACAGCCAGGGCGGTCCCCCGGCCAGCCGGCTCATGCTGCTGCCGAAGATGCCGTTCTGCACCCCGAACCAGCCGACCAGGCTGATCCCGATCACCAGGCTGACCAGCGCGGACCCGTTGCGTCCGAAGCCGGCGAAGCGGGTCAGCATCGTCATCGACAGGCCCTCGCGCTGCCCGGCGGCGCCGATCGCGAAGATGACGACCTCCAGGATCACCGCGCCGAGCGTGAACGCCCAGAACGCGTCCCAGAACCGCATGCCGACGCCGAGGGTCGCGCCGAGGACGAACTGCGACAGCGACCCGGACTGGGCGAGCCACTGCATCAGCATGGAGCCGAAGCCGTAGCGGCGCGAGCGCGGGACGCGGCTCAGCGCGTAGTCGTCGTTGCCGAGCTTCATGCGGCCCTACCTTCTTGATCGGGTTGAGCGAGCCGTTCGTAGGGTTGGCTGGCCCAGGGGTGCCGGGTGTGGCTTTCATGCGGCTGCCGAAGGTGTGGTTCAGGACGCTTCGCCGCC
>NZ_JABMCA010000062.1:0-62818 GCF_014706005.1 Actinomadura sp. RB99
CGCGGCCCGCCTGGTCACCGGCCCGCCCGCGCTGCTCGACGACCTGGCGCGCGCGGGCGCGCCCGGCCGCTACGCCGCCGCGCCGGTCCGCGACGCGGCGGGAGACGTGGTGGCGGCGGTGACCGTCCCGGACGGCGGCGACCTCACCGGCCTGCTCGCGACCGCGGACGCCATCTCCGCCGACTACCGCCGTCCGGCGGCCGCCGGCCCGCCCGGGTGAGGACGCCCGCCGCGACGAGTTCGAGCGTGATGAGCACCGCGATGACCTCGATGGCGAGCAGCCCGATGAGCACCAGCAGCTGCGTCGCGCCCGCCTGGACGGGGTCGGCGCCGCCGAGCAGCACGCCGACGAACGCGCCGGGCAGCGTGACGAGCCCGACCGTCCGGGTCTGGTCGAGCACGGGGAACAGCGCGAGCGCGGCGGCCGGGCGGCACACCTCCATCGCCGCGTCCCGCGGCATCAGCCCGAGCGCGAGCCCGCCCTCGTACTCGCCGCGCCGCGTGGCCAGCTCGTCGAGCGCGCGCCGCCCGGTCAGCCCGGTCGCCGACATGGCGCCGCCGATGAAGATGCCGGCGATCGGCAGCACCGACACGGTGCGGAACGGGACGAGCCGCGACGCGAGCAGCAGCGCGAGGACGGGCGCGACGCCCGCGACGATCGGCAGCGCGGTCGTCCACGCGCCGGCGCGCAGCGCGCCGGTGATGCGGCGGCCCGCCGTCACCACGGCGATGACCACCATCCCGGCGATGAACGCGGCCGTGTAGCCGGCGTCGCGCAGCACCGCCGCGATCAGCGCGGACACCGCCGCGAGCTGCACCGTCGCGCGCAGGGCGACGACCACCAGGTCCCGTCCGAGACCGAGCCGGCCGAGCCGCGCGAGCGCCGCCGCGGCCACCGCGAGCGAGCCGAGGACGAGCGCCAGGAGTGGTCCGACCGCGGGCCCCGCGCTCATCCCCACCCCCCGGACCAAACGATCTTCTGTAACCGCTCTTCCCATTTGAGTCGATTGTGATCCGCAAGGCCGCTCAAGGACGCGAAAAGCCCGATAGCGTGGGACTTGTGGAGGACGTGGAGGCAGGCGGGACGTCCCGCCGCAGAGCGCTCTGGCTGATGGGGGCCGCCGCCGTCGGCCTCACCGCGATCGGCGCGGACGAGGCGCATCCGTCCCATGCGGCGCGCGCCTCGGCGAAGCCGTCCGTGCCCATGCCGCGGGCCCGGCCCGTCATCCATCCGAAGCCGACGCCGACACCGTCCCCGACGCCGACGCCGCGCCCCGCGTCGTGGACGACGGCGCGGCTGACCGCGCTGGAGACGCCCGTCCGCGAGCTGACGCAGCTGTCCCCGGCGCCGCCGCCGAAGACGATCGCGCTCACCATCGACGACGGCCCGCATCCGGAGTACACGCCGAAGGTGCTCGACCTGCTGGCCGAGCACGAGATCCACGCGACCTTCTTCATGATCGGCGAGCAGGTGAAGGAGTGGCCGAAGCTGGTGCGCCGGGTCGCCGCCGCCGGCCACCAGATCTGCAACCACACCGAGACGCACCCCATCACCATCGCGGGCCTGCCGAGGAAGCGGGTCAAGAAGGAGATGATGCAGGCGCGCGACCGGATCGCCGACACCACCGGCATCGAGCCGCAGTTCTTCCGCTCGCCGGGCGGCGCGTGGTCGAAGACGATCCTGGAGCTCGTCGCCGAGCACGACATGCTGCCGATCGACTGGGCGGTCGACCCGCGCGACTGGTCCCGGCCGGGCGTCGGGCACATCCGCCGGACGATGCTGCGTGGCAAGGCCGGCAACATCATGCTGTGCCACGACGGCGGCGGCGACCGCTCGCAGACCATCGCGGCGCTGCGCAAGGTCATCCCGAAGATGAAGAAGCGCGGCCTCACCTTCGTCGCGCTCTAGCGCACGGCGGTGGGCGGGCGGAGGCCGGCGAACAGGTCGTCCTCCGGCAGCGGCGTCTCGACGTGCGAGCGGGCGAGCCGGTAGTCCTCGGTGGGCCACACCTCCCGCTCGACGTCGCGCGGGTGCAGCATGAGCCCGGCGTGCGGGTCGACCTGCGTGGCGTGGGCGAGGAGCGCCCGGTCCCGGACGGGGAAGTACTCCGCGCACGGGACGCGCGTGGTGATCTCCAGGGGCGCGGCGCCGTCTGGCCATTCCGCGAGCACCGGCCCCATCGGCGACTCCAGGCCGCGCGCGAGCATCCCGTCGTGCAGCGCCTGGAACCAGTCCCGCGAGAACGCGCCCTGGTAGTACAGCTTCGCCGACCGCCATGGGCGTCCGGTCCCGGGGTAGCGCCCCGGGTCCGCGGCGGCGTCGAACGCCTCCGCCGTGACCTCGTGCGTCTTGATGTGGTCGGGGTGCGGGTACCCGCCGGTCTCGTCGTAGGTGACCACGACGTGCGGGCGGAACTCGCGGATGAGCGCGACGAGCGGGCGCGCCGCGTCCGCGAGCGGCTCCAGCGCGAAGCAGCCCGCCGGCAGGGCCTCGCCGTCGCCCGGCAGCCCCGAGTCGGTGAAGCCGAGGAACCGCTGCCGGACGCCGAGGATCCGCCGCGCCGCCTCCATCTCGCGGCGCCGGATCGCGGGCAGGTCCGCGCGGACCTCCGGCCGGTCGAGCGCCGGGTTGAGGACGCTGCCGCGCTCCCCGCCCGTGCAGGTCGCGACCAGGACGTCCGCGCCCTCGGCGGCGTACTTGGCGAGCGTCGCGGCGCCCTTGCTCGACTCGTCGTCCGGGTGGGCGTGGACGGTCAGCAGCCGCGGCCGCTCTTCGCGGGTGATGCGCAGGTTCATGCGCGCTCCTTCCGGGAGTCGCGGGAGGGGTAGAAGAAGGCGGGGATCAGCGTCAGGGCGGACAGCCCGACCACCCACCAGAACGTGGCGCCGTACGCGGCGGCCGGTGCGTGATGCCCGAGCGAGCGCTGCAGGACGACGGCCAGCACCGCGGTGCCGAGCGAGCCCCCGACCCGGTTGACGGTGTTGACGGCTCCGGCGGCGCGGGCGGTCTCGTCCGGGCGGACGCTCGCGTAGACGGCCGCCATGCCGGGCGCCATCACCAGGGCGAGGCCCGCGCCGCGCAGCATCAGCGACAGCGCCAGCAGCCAGCCCGCCGGGTGCGAGCCGACCTGCGTGAACGCGACCGTCCCGGCGACCGTGACGGCGATCCCGGTGAGGATCAGCGGGCGCGGCGCCATCCGGTCGGCCAGCCGCGACGCGAGGAGCGTCACGACGGCGGTGGCGAGGGCCTGCGGCGCGAGCAGCAGCCCGGCGTCCAGCGCCGACACGTGCTCGACCTGCTGGTAGTAGAGCGGGAGCAGGAGCATGGAGCTGTAGAGCGCGGCGCCCTGCAGGAACGAGTTGGCCGTCGCGACCGCGAAGCCGCGCCGGGCGAACAGGCCGAGGTCGATCAGCGCCGCGCCGCGGCGGCGCAGGGCGTGGACACCGTATCCGGCGAGCAGGACCGTCCCGGCGGCGAGCGGGACGACGACGCGGGCCGCGCCGAACCCCGCCGTCCCGACCTCGGAGAGGCCGTAGACGACGGCCGCGAGGCCGGGCGACAGCAGGGCGAGGCCGCGGACGTCCAGCCGCCGCGCCGCCCCGGCGGCGGCCCCAGCGAACGCGGGGACGTAGCGGGCCGCGAGCACCAGCGTGAGCAGGCCGAGCGGGACGTTCACCAGGAACATCCAGCGCCAGTCGAGCCGCTCGACGATGAGCCCGCCGAGCACCGGCCCGAGGACGGGCGCGAACGTCAGCGGCAGGACGGTGACGCCGAAGACCCGGCCGAGCCGCTTCGGCCCGGCGGCCCGCACGACGATCGACTGGCCGATCGGCTGGATCAGCCCGCCGCCGATCCCCTGGAGGACCCGGAACGCGATCAGGCTCCCGGCCGACCAGGCGAGCCCGCACAGCGCGGACCCGGCGGTGAACAGCGCGACGGACGTCATCCACATCGTCCGGGCGCCGAACCGGTCGCTCGCCCAGCCGGCGAGCGGCATCACCATCGAGATCGCCAGCAGGTACCCGGCGGACACCCACTGCAGGGTCGTGACGGGGCCGCCGAGGTCGCGGGCGACCGCGTCCAGGCCGACGCCGACGATCGTCGTGTCGAGCAGGGCGAGGATCGGCCCGAGGACCAGCACGAACGACGTCTTCAGCAGCGCCGGGTCGAGCCGTTCCGGGGCGGCGGCCGGCGCGGCGGGCGCGCGGGAGGGCGCGGTCATGGACACCTCCAAGTAAGTAGGTCGAACCGAACTTTAGGCTCAGTCCACTTACTCGGTCAAGGCTATTTTTAGACTCAACCTAGTTTTGGATCGGTGCAGACGAGCGCCTCCCGCCGGCAAGTCGCGGTCAACCGATGGCGGCCGGGGAGCGGGGTCCCTAGGATCGCGATGATCTCCATCGAGCCAGAGAGGTTCCCGCGTGCACGGCCCTCCGCCCTCCCCGTTCCCCGAGCCCTATCGCGGCCCGTACCAGGGCCCCGCGCAACCGGCTCCACCGCCGCCCCCGCCGCCGTACACGCCGTATGCGTCATACGGCTCGTATGAGCCGTCCGAGCCGTCCGGGCCCGCGAGCGAGGCGGCGCCCCGCGGCCGGCGGCTGCTGGCCTGGTCGATCGACGCCGCGATCCTGGTCGGCGTGGCCGTGCTGCTCGCGGGCGTGACGTGGGGGCGGCTGCAGTCCTACGTCGCCGAGGACCTGCCGCGCAAGGCGATGTCGGCGGGGTTCGAGCTCCTGGTGTCCGGCGGGAGCGTGGGGAAGGCGGCGGGCGAGCTCGGCGCGGGGGCCTGGGGCGCGTTCGTCACCGCCGTCGAGCAGGCCCTGCTGCTGCTCGTCCTCGCGGAACTGCTCCACCAGTTCGTCGGGCTCGCCTGGACCGGGCGGACGGCCGGGAAGGCCGCGATGGACCTGCGCGTCCGGCACGCCTCCGCGGAGGCCGGTCCGGGCAAGGGCCGCGCGCTGCGCCGGGCGCTGCTCACGACCGCGTCGGGCACCGGCCTCTACGCGCTCGCCTGGGTGCTCCTTCTCGAGGGCCTGTTCTTCTTCGCCGTCCTGCTGTGGACGCTCGCGGTCCTCGCCTTCCTGGCCAACAGCCTGCCCGCGCTCGCCGGCCGGCGGCGGCGCACGCTCGCCGACCTCGTGGGCGGCACCGTCGTCATGCGGGCGGGCGCCTACCGGCGCGCCGCGGCGGCCGCGCGGCAGGGCGCCGTCATCGCGTGGGACGGCGCCCAGGCCGCGGGGCAGGTGGTGGGGCAGGCCGCCCGCGACAACGCCGCGCGGCTCGCCCAGCACGAGCGCGTGCAGCAGGCGATCGAGTCCGAGCGGGCCGAGCGGCTGCGGGAGCTCGGCCGGCAGTCCGCCGGGAAGCTGCGCGAGGTCGCGGCGAGCGAGCGCGCGCAGCAGGTGCAGGACGCGGGCAAGCGGTTCGGCGGCCGCATCCGGGACGCCTACCAGGAGCGCAGGGCGGGCCGTGCCGTCGAGCAACCGGCACAGCCCGCCCTACCACCGCCCCCGCCAGCCCTCCCGCAACCGGCCTTCCCGCCGTCCCCGGCCCAGCAACCGGTACAGCAGCCGGCCCCGCCGCCGCAGCAGCCTCCGTACGGCCATCCCGCGCCGGACGACGCATTCCGGCAGCCGTACGAGCAGCCGCCGCCCGGCTAGGGCCGGCCGAGGAGGGCTAGGGGACCGGGACGGCGGGCGGCGCCGATGCCGGGACGGGCGCGGCCTCGCCGTGCGAGACCCGCGGCAGCCACCCCAGCCAGCGCGGCAGGTACCAGTTCGCGCGGCCGAGCAGCGCCATCACCGCGGGCAGCAGCACGATCCGGACGACGGTCGCGTCGATCAGCACCGCCACCGCCAGGCCGACGCCGAGCTGCTTGAAGTCCTGCATCGACAGCGTCCCGAAGATCGCGAACGTGGCGACCATGATGACGGCGGCGCTGGTCACGACCCCGGCGGTGGCGCGGACGCCCTCGCCGACCGCGCGGGCGGTGTCGAGCCCCCGGTCCCGGGCCTCGCGGATCCGCGACACCACGAACACGTGGTAGTCCATCGACAACCCGAACAGCACCACGAACACGAACAGCGGGATCCACGACTCCAGCGCGCCCGCGCCCCGCGTCCCGACCAGCGAGTCCCCCCAGCCGTGCTGGAACACCGCGACCATCACCCCGTACGCGGCGCCCACCGACAGCAGGTTCAGCCCGATCGCGGTCAGCGCGATGACGGGGGACCGGAAGAACACCAGCATCAGCAGGAACGTGACGCCCATGACGAACAGGAACACCGGCACGATCGCGTGCCTGAGCTGCGCGTTGTAGTCGGTGGACCAGGCGAGCTGCCCGCTCACCGGCGCGTCCGCGACCCGTCCGACGGTCTGCGGGACGATCGTGTCCCGCAGCGTCCGCAGCGCGTGCTTCGAGGCGGCGTCCGACCCGGAGCCGGCGAGCGGCACCTCGATCTCCGCGACGTTCGCCTTCCGGTGCACGGTCACCTCGATCGGCGCGTTCATCTCGCCGGACGCGAGGGCGCGCCGCTTCAGCTCCCCGATCGCCGCCTTCACCTGCGGGGCGTCGATGTCGCGGGCCTTCACCACGACGTTCGCGGGCGCCGGGTTGCCGGGGAACGCCTTGTTCAGCTCCGTGTAGGTCCGCGCGATCCGCTCGCCGGGCGGGACCTGCTGGTCGATGCCGAGCTTCGCGGTCCTCATGCCGAGCGCGGGCGCCGCCAGCGCCAGCAGCAGCCCCGCCGACAGCACCGCCGCGATCCCGGGACGCGCCAGGACGGGCTTGAGCAGCACCCCCACGACCCCGGCGCGCTCACCGCGACGACCGGCGCGCTCACCGCGGCGGCCCGCTCCGCGCCGGCGCGGCAGCCGGATCCGGCCGAACTCCACCTTGTCGCCGAGCAGCGACAGCAGCGCGGGCAGCACCGTCACCGAGCCGAGCATCGCGATGCACACGACCAGGATCGTCGCGACCGCGAACCCCTTGAACAGCAGCAGCCCGGACAGGAACATCCCGGACATCGCGATCATGACGGTGACGCCGGAGACCAGCACGGACCGTCCCGAGGTGGCCGCGGCGATCGCCAGCGCGCTCTCCCGGTCCCGGCCGCGGCGCCGCTCCTCGCGCTCGCGCTGCAGGTAGAACAGGCAGTAGTCGACGCCGACGGCGAGGCCCATCAGCAGCATCACCGAGTTCGTCGTGTCGTCCACGTGCACCGCGTGGCTGGCCACGGCCAGCAGCCCGCCCGCCGCGAGGTAGGCGGTGAACGCCAGCACCACCGGCAGGACGGCGGCGAGCAGCGCGCCGAACGCGACGAGCAGGATCCCGATCGCCAGCGGCACCGCCGTCATCTCGGCGCGCTTGAAGTCCTTGCCGAGCGCGTTGTCGAACCAGGCGTCCGCCGTCGCGCCGCCGAACTCGCCGATCGTCACCTTCGGGTTGTCGCGCTGCGCCTTCGCGACCGCGTCCTCGACGGCGGGCAGCGGGTCCGGCGCGCCGTCCGGCGCCTTCTTCAGCGTGAACTGGACGATCACGTGCCGCCGGTCCCGCGCGACCGTGTCCGGCCGCAGGTCCGTGATCTTCCCGGTGGCCCGCACGTTCGCCCGGACGGCCGCGACGGCGCGGGCCGTCTGCGGCGCGCCCGCGGGCCCGGTGACCAGCACGGTCTCCGAGTCGGGGTCGTCGATGCCCGCGTCGTCGATGATCTTCTCGGCGTGCGCCGACCGCCCGGCGCCCTGCTCGTGCTCCGCCATCGTGGTCTGGCCCACCGCGCCGCCCAGCACCGAGGCCAGGACGACGAACAGCAGCCAGCCGAGGACGGCCGCCATCCGGTGCCGCGCGCTCCAGCCGCCGAGCGCGGCGGCGAGGTTCCTTCTCATGGGAGTCCCCTGGGGGTCGTCGGTGCGGGGTGACACCAAGAAGCCAATAGGGGCGGCGGCCCCGCCGACATGGCCCTGACCACCGTCCGGGGGTGTAGTCAGGTACACCCCTCGTCCGGGTTGCGGGCACACTGTGCTGGACGGACGCCGGCCGGAGACTGGACGCACGACGGCAGGCGACGACCGGAGGAACACGGTGAACGAGCACGCGGTGAACGAACGGCCGGTGAGCGAGGCCCCCTGGCAGCGGTGGCTGAAGACGCCCTGGCGCGGGCTCGGGCTGTGGTTCCTGGGGATCCCGGCGACCTTCGTGGGACTGTGGTTCCTCACGGTCATCTCGCTGATCTCGAGCTTCGTGGGGATCCTGCTGTTCCCGTCCGCGACGATGGCGCTGCGCAAGCAGCTCGACGTCTACCGCGCCAAGATCGAGCAGTGGACGGGGCACCGGATCGAGCGGCCGTACCTCCCCGAGCCCGCGCCGGAGCCCGGGGTCAAGGGCGCGGTGCGCCGCTTCATGGCGCTCGCCTCCGACCCCGCCACCTGGCGGGACTACCTGTGGGTGGCCGCCGACCCGTTCGTCGCGCTGTTCACCGCGGCGCTGCCCGGCATACTCATCCTGTACGGGCTGTGGGGGTACGCCGTCGCGACGTTCGCCGGCGACATGATCGGCCACTACGGCGGCAGCGACTGGTACGCCTACATCCACGTCACCGACGGCTACGGCCGCGACGCCGGGCGGGTCGGCTCCACGCTGGTCGTCGCCACGCTGTGCGTCGTCGCCGGTCACCTGCTCGGCCCGGCGATGATGCGGGTGTACGGGCGGTGGGGCAAGGCCGTCCTCGGCCCGACCGAGAAGTCCCGGCTCGCGCTGCGCGTCCGGCACCTCACCGAGACCCGCTCCGAGGCGGTGGACGCCTCCGCCGCCGAGCTGCGCCGCATCGAGCGCGACCTGCACGACGGCGCGCAGGCCCGGCTCGTCGCGATGGGCATGAGCCTCGGCGCGATCGAGCACCTGCTCGACAAGGACCCGGAGAAGGCGCGGATCCTGCTGGCGCAGACCCGCGAGTCGTCCGCGAAGGCGCTGCACGAGCTGCGCGACCTCGTCCGCGGCATCCACCCGCCGGTGCTCGCCGACCGCGGCATCGGCGACGCGGTGAAGGCGCTCGCCCTCGACCACCCGCTGCACGTCGAGGTCACCGCCGACCTGCCGGCCCGCCCCGAGCCGCCGGTCGAGTCCGCCGCCTACTTCGCGGTGTCGGAGATCCTCACCAACGCGGCCAAGCACTCCGGCGCGTCCCGCGTCTGGGTCGACATGCGGCACGAGCGGGGCATGCTGCGCATCACCGTCACCGACGACGGGCACGGCGGCGCGTCCCTGGCCGGCGGCACCGGGCTGCGCGGGATCGAGCGGCGGATCGGTACATTCGACGGCGTGCTCGCCCTCAACTCCCCCGTGGGCGGCCCGACCATCGTCACGCTGGAGCTGCCGTGCGCGTTGTCCTCGCCGAAGACCTCGCCCTCCTGAGAGAGGGCCTCGTCAGCCTCCTGGAGACGCACGGCTTCGAGATCGCCGACGCCGTCGACAACGGGCCCTCGCTGCTGAAGGCACTGGTCGACCACCGCCCGGACGTGGCGGTGGTCGACGTGCGCCTGCCGCCGTCCTTCACCGACGAGGGCCTGCAGGCGGCGCTGGAGGCGCGCCGCCGGATCCCGGGCCTGCCGGTGCTGGTGCTGTCGCAGTACGTCGAGCAGCTGTACGCCCGGGAGCTGCTCGCCGACGGCACCGGCGGCATCGGCTACCTGCTGAAGGACCGGGTGTTCGACACCGCCCAGTTCGTCGACGCGGTCCGCCGGGTCGCCTCCGGCGGCACCGCGATGGACCCCGAGGTCATCTCCCGGCTGGTCGCCAGCGGCACCCGCGACACCCCGCTGGGCCGGCTCACCCCCCGCGAGACCGAGGTGCTGGAGCTGATGGCGCAGGGCCGCTCGAACGCGGCGATCGCGGAGCGGCTGGTCGTGACCGAGCGCGCCGTCACCAAGCACACCGCGAACATCTTCGCCAAGCTCGACCTGCCCGTCACCGACGACACCAACCGCCGCGTCCTCGCCGTCCTCGCCTACCTCAACCACTGACGGAGCGGACTACCCGGGCCCCCGCGCGGTGAACTATGTTGCTCGGGCGAAAAGGGGCCCTTGGGAGGGCGCGATGAAGGTGATCCTGGTCCTGCTCTGCCTGGCGATCGCGGGCCGCGAGCTCTACCTGGCGTTCGACCGCAGGCGGCGGGCCGGCGCACCGGAGATCGCCGACATCCGCACCCAGCTCACCGCGCTCAAGGACACCCGCGACGAGCTGGAGCACTTCCGCTCCGCGCAGCGCGAGCGGCTGGAGCGGCTCACCGCCGAGCGGGCCGCGGAGCTGGCGCCGCTCACCGCCGGGCAGGACCGGCTGGCCGAGTCGCTGCGCGAGACCGACGACCGGATCGGCTCGCTGGTCGCGCAGATCAACGACCGGATGGTGCCGGAGGTCAACGAGCGGCTGAACACCCAGAAGGCGGCCCTCGAACGGCTCGCCGCCGACGTCGCCGCGCTCCGCGCGCACCTGGTCGCGCGGCTCGACCAGGCCGTGGCCGCGTCGCTCGGCGCGGAGCCCGCCGACCTCGTCGCCGCGTCCCTCACCGCCGCGCCCGACGCCGCCCGCGCCGCGCTGGCCGACCCGTTCGAGCGGTTCCTCGAACGCTACGGGCTGTGGTGCGAGCTGGCGGACGGCGACCGCCTCTACCTGTCCGGCCGCAGCCCCCGCGGCCTGGAACGCGACTTCATCGAGCTGCTCGCCGCGCTCCGCCCGGGCCCCGGCGCCGCCACCGCCGAGGCGGCGGCGCTGCTGGACGCGCTGCGCGGCACCGCGCGGGCCGCCGCGCAGGTCGGGCCCCTGCTGATCGTCCGGACGTCCGGGGACCTGCTGTGCGGCGTGCTGCCGCTGGCGGAGCTGCGCCTCCCGGAGACCGCCGGGCTCCTGGACGACCCGTCCCGCGCGGCCGCCCGGCTGCGCCGGCTCCCCGCCGCCCGCCTCCTCGACGCGTCCTAGCCCGTATTTCTGCAGTCCCGGCCCACTTCGAGACGGACCCCAGCCCGCGGTCCCGGCGAACTACTTGCCCGTCCAGGTGAAGCGGGGCGGGCGGCGTTCGAGGAACGCCGCGATGCCCTCGGCGACCTCGCCGCGCGCCGCGACCTCCTCCAGCCACCCCCGGACCTTCTCCTCGACGGGGCCGTCCGCGGCGATGGCGTCCACGATGTCCTTGGTCGCCTGCTGGGTCAGCAGCGAGCGCGACGCGAGGGTCTCGGCGAACGCCGCGACCCGCGCCGGGAGGTCGCCGGCGATCTCGTTCAGCAGCCCGATCCGCAGCGCGTGGTCGGCGTCGACGAGATCCGCCGAGTACAGCAGGTACTTCGCGGCGGACGGCCCGACGAGCCGGACGAGCCGGGCCGTCGCCGCGGCCGGGTAGACGATGCCGAGCTTGGCGGGGGTGATCCCGAACCGGGCGCCCGGCGCCGCGAACCGCAGGTCGCACGCCGCCGCGAGCTGGCAGCCGCCGCCGACGCAGAACCCCTCGATCGCGGCCAGCGTCGGCTTCGGGAACGCGGCGAGGGCGCGCTCGGCGACCGTCGACAGGTGCGAGTCGTCGTCGCGGTGGATGTCGGTCAGCTCCGCGATGTCCGCGCCGGCGCAGAAGTTCCCGCCCGCCCCGGTCAGCACCACGACCCGGACGCCGGAGTCGGCCTCCAGGCCGTCCAGGATGCCGGGCAGGGCCCGCCACATGTCCGCCGACATGGCGTTCCGCTTCTCCGGGCGGTCGATGGTGATCGTCCCCACCCCGCCCGCGACCTCGCACCGCAACCCGCCGCCCATGGCCCTCCCTACCGCTCCACCAGCGGCATCATCGTACGGACCCGGCGCGGCGGGCGCCCCTCCGCCCCGAGGACGACAGAAGCGCCCCACGGATACTCCTTCCGGATGGATTAGGAACACCCCGCGTGAGGGAGGAATTCTGGCGACGCCCGCCGGATTATGGACACATCAGGGGTCCCTCCGACCCGAAACGGAGCTCGTGGTGCAGCAGAGCGCGCACGCCTTCTGGACGATCAACCTGGACGACCCCTTGGCCGCCGCCCCCGACATGGCCGGCGCCAAGGCGTCCGACCTCTCGCGCGCCGCGCGCAACGGGCTGCCGGTGCCGCCCGGCTTCGTGATCCCCGTGCAGTGCTTCCCGCGCGGCGAGCACTACCGCAACACCGGCGAGCTGCGGAAGGCGTGGGCCCGCCTCAGCGGGAACGGCGCCCGGGCCCTCGCGGTCCGGTCCTCGTCGACGCACGAGGAGGGCGCCCCGGGCCGGTACGTGTCCGCCCTGGACGTCAAGGGCTGGCCGGAGTTCCTCAAGGCCGTCAGGGGCGTGGTGGCCTCCGCCACCGGGCCCGCGTCCACGGCGATCCTCGTCCAGCCGCAGCTGGAGCTGGTGGCGGGCGGCGTGCTGTTCGGCGCGGACCCGTTAGAGAGCCGCGCCGAGCGGGTCATCGTCTCGGCGGCGCTGGGCGGCCCGCGCGCGCTCCGCGACAACCAGGCCGCCACGACCTACGCGCTCAACCGGCGCGGCAAGGTCCTGAGCATGAAGCGTGACACCGGCGCGCCGGAGGAGGAGCCGCTCTCCCGGCCGCAGCTTCGGGCACTGGTCAAGCTGGCCGCGCGCGCGGCGGCCCTGTTCGGCGGCCCGCAGGAGATCGAGTTCGGGTTCGACCGGGAGGGCGCCCTCTGGCTGCTCCAGACGCGCCCGCTGTCGTCCCTGACCCTGCCCCGTGCCCGCCGCCCCGCCAGCTGACGCGCCGACCCGAGGAGAGGACGCACCGATGACCTTGGGGAATGCGCGGACGGCCTCCGGTGCTGTACTGTCAAGGCAGCGCCTTTGATTTCCCGCGATCCGCGGTTGAGGCGCACTTCTTCCCCGCCCGGGCCATCTGAGCGCCCGGTGATCCCCCGTCCGGACGCGCCGACGAGCGTCCCGGACCGTCGCACAAGGGAGCCGACGTCAGCCCGGTGAACCGAGCTGCATTTCTCGTATTCTCCTCGCGTACGCGCCGCGGGCTCCGCCGCCGTACGCGGGAATCGACTCCAGGGGGCGCGGCGTTCACCGCGCCGCCCTGAGAAGGGACCCGTATGTCCACTCCCACACTGACTTCGGAGCGCCGCCCCGCCGAGAGCCGGGCGCACGCCGTCCCGGCCGCGCGCAAGAGCGCTCAGCAGCAGGCGAGGCGGCCCGCCGCCGACGACCAGCCGGCCGTCCCGTTCCACGGCATCCTCGCCGTCCAGGACAAGCACGCGTTCGTCCGCACGTCCGGCTACCTGCCGGGCAACGACGACGTGCACGTCTCGCTCGCGCAGGTCAAGACGTACCACCTGCGGCCCGGCGACGCCGTCGCGGGCACCGCCCGCCCGCCGAAGAGCGGCCGGGAGAAGTTCGGCGCGCTCGCCACCGTCGAGTCCGTCAACGGGCTGCCGCCCGAGCAGGCCGCCGGCCGCCCCGAGTTCGCCAAGCTGACCCCGCTGTTCCCGGACGAGCGGCTGCGCCTCGACACCGGCCCGCTCGCGACCCGCGTCATCGACCTGGTCGCGCCGATCGGCAAGGGGCAGCGCGGGCTGATCGTGTCGCCGCCGAAGGTCGGCAAGACGATGGTGCTGCAGGCCCTCGCGAACGCCATCAGCACGAACAACCCCGAGGTGCACCTCATGATGGTGCTCATCGACGAGCGCCCCGAAGAGGTCACCGACATGCAGCGGACGGTCCGCGGCGAGGTGATCCACTCGACGTTCGACCGGCCCGCGCAGGAGCACACCTCCCTCGCCGAGCTGGCCGTCGAGCGCGCCAAGCGGCTCGTCGAGCAGGGCCACGACGTGGTGATGCTGCTCGACTCGATCACCCGGCTCGGCCGCGCCTACAACCTCGCGGCGCCGTCCAGCAGCCGCATCCTCGCCGGCGGCGTCGCGACCACCGCGATCTACCCGCCCAAGAAGTTCTTCGGCGCCGCCCGCAACATCGAGAACGGCGGCTCGCTGACCATCCTCGCGACCGCGCTGGTGGAGACCGGCTCCCGGATGGACGACGTGTTCTTCGAGGAGTACAAGGGCACCGGCAACATGGAGCTGAAGCTCGACCGGGGCCTCGCGGACCGGCGGGTGTTCCCCGCCGTCGACATCGAGGCGTCCGGCACCCGCCGCGACGAGCTGCTCATGTCGCCCGAGGAGCTCGCCCTCACCTGGCGGCTGCGCCGCGCCCTCCAGGGCCTGGAGAGGCAGCAGTCGATCGAGCAGCTGCTGGAGAAGATGAAGGGCACCTCGTCGAACGCCGAGTTCCTGCTCCGGCTCCAGAAGAGCCTCTAGCCCTTCTGCGGCCTGAACGTCCTGAGGACGCGGTCGTAGAGCCGCTGACCCGGCGTCCAGTGCGGTTCGGGCGCGTGGAAGCAGAACTCGTATCCGGCGGCGCGGCTGCACAGCACGTGCACCCCGCCCTGTGCCGAGGCTCCCTGACCCCCGCCTTGCCCGCCGCCTTGCCCGTCGCCTTGCCCACCGCCGCCTTGTCCGCCGCCGTTCCAGACGAACTCCCATTCCGCGGCGTCGCCGCCGAGTTCCGGTGCGGCCTCCAGCCGCAGCCGGCGGTACCCGGGATACAGGTGCCGCGCCTCGGACCTCCGCTCGGCCGCGCGCAGCCCGCTCAGAGGCTCGCCCGGAGCCGGGGAGATGCGCAGCCCCCGCCCGGTGGCCTCGTCCTGCCACTCCATGACGTCGTCGCGCCGCTCGCTCTGCCAGCCGGCCGGAACGCGCACCGAGTAGCCGCCCTCCTCGGTGTACTTCACCATCTTCGCCTCGACGCCCGCGGCCGGCCGCAGCGCCACCGAGTCGCTCTTCCCGACGGAGTTCCACCGCGCCGTCCACGTGCCGACCCCGGCCGCCACGGCCGCGAGGAGCGCGACGCTCAGCACCGCGCCGGGCCGCAGCCGCCGCCCGACCGGCACCGGGACCCGCAGCGACCGCCGGACGCGCGGCGCACCGTCCGCGCAGGCCGGGTGCCCTCCTGACCCGGCCCGGACCGGTTCCGGCCGGGCCGGCCTCGGGACGGGGCCCAGGACCGCGGCCGTCGCGCCCGCCGGTTCGGCGTCCGCGACCTCCTGCAGCATCCGGGCGGCCGCCTCGGCGGACAGCCGGTCCTCGGGCCGCTCCCGCAGCAGCCCCTCGATGACAGGGGTGAGCGCCCCTGCGCGGACGGGCCGCGGGCGGTCGCCGAGCAGCACCGCGACCATCGACGCGAGCGCATGGCAGCGCAGGAACGGCGAGAACCCCTCGACGGCGGTGTAGAGCGTCGCGCCGAGCGACCACAGGTCGGACGCCTCGACGCTCGGCAGCCCGTGCACCCGTTCCGGCGCGAGGTAGGCGGGCGACCCCTCGATGCCCGCCGCCATCGTCTCGGCCTGCAGCGCCCCGCCGGCGCCGCGGCCCCGGTCGGTGTGCAGCGCCAGCCCGAAGTCGGTGAGCAGGACCCGGCCGTCGTCGCAGACCAGGACGTTGCTCGGCTTCACGTCGCGGTGCAGGATGCCCGCCCCGTGCGCGGCGCGCAGCACCGACAGCACCGCCGCGCCGATCCGCGCCGTCCGCCGCACGCCGAGCGGCCCGCCCTCGCCGATCAGCCGGTTCAGCGAGCACGACGGCAGGAACTCCATCACGATCCACGGGCGGCCGTCCTCCATGAGGACGTCGTGGACGGCGGCGACGCCGGGATGGCGGAGCGCGGCGGTCGCCCGCGCCTCGGCGAGCAGCCGCCGGCACAGCGCCCGGCGTTCCGCCCCGGTGATGCGGCCGGGCAGCCGGACCTCCTTGACCGCCACGTCCCGGTCCAGCATCTCGTCGTAGGCGCGCCAGACGGTGCCCATGCCGCCGCGGCCGACCACGGAGAGCAGCCGGTACCGCCGCGCGAGCGGTTCCGGCCGGTCCCCGTCCATGGGGACGTTATGCGCCCGGAATCGGCGCCGCACGCCCCCGCCCCGTCAATTCTTTCTTGACCGCTTTCCGGCGCGTCGCTGGTTGCGGCGGCCGCCGTTCCGGCGACCGGCGCGGATCAGGCGAAGACGGACCTGGCCCACTTGTAGTCGGACTTCCCGACGGCGGTGCGCTGCACCTCGTCGACCACCTTCACCTCGCGGGGCAGCTTGTACCCGGCGAGGCGGCCGCGGCAGTGCTCGGTCAGCCCGTCCAGCGTGACCGTCGCGCCGGGGCGCGGCGCGACGACGGCGGCGACGCGCTGCCCGAACCGCTCGTCCGGCAGGCCGACGACGACCGCGTCGTACACGTCCGGGTGGTCCTTCAGCGCGACCTCGACCTCCTCCGGGTAGACCTTCTCGCCCCCGGTGTTGATCATGAGGGAGCCGCGGCCGAGCAGCGTGATCGTGCCGTCCTCCTCCAGGCTCGCGAAGTCGCCGGGGACCGACCAGCGGGTGCCGTCGGCGTCGGTGAAGAACGTCGACGCGGTCTTCGCCGGGTCGTTGTAGTAGCCGATCGGGATGTGGCCGCTGCGCGCGAGCTTGCCGATCCGGCCGGGCGCGACCGCCTTGAGGTCGTCGTCCAGGACGGTGATACCGGGCCGCATCATGAACCGGGCGGTGCCCTCCTTGGCGTCCACGGACGGCCCGCACGCGCCCGTCTCGGACGCGCCGTAGTTGTCGAGGAACATGATGGTCGGCAGGTGCTCGCGCAGTGCCGCCTTCGCGCCCTCCGTCAGCGGCGCACCGCCGGACGCGATCGCCATCAGCGAGGACGTGTCGTACGCCCCGGTCGCGACGGCCTTGGCGACCGGGCGGGCCATCACGTCCCCGACCAGCATCAGGACGTTCGCCTGCTCCTCGGCGAGGAGCGTCAGCGCCGTCCCGGCGTCGAAGGCGTGGTCGGTGTAGAGGACGACCTTCGCCCCGCTGAACAGGCCCATGAACGCGACCCACTGGCCGGCGCCGTGCATGACGGGCGCGCAGTCGAGCACGGCCATCGGCGGCTGCTCGGCGTTCGCGGCGATCGCCTCCGGGCTGGTGATGGGGTCGCCGAGGACGTTCCCGCCGCCGAGCGCGCCGAAGAAGATGTCCTCGCAGCGCCACTCGACGCCCTTGGGGTAGCCGGTGGTGCCTCCGGTGTACATGATGTAGCGGTCGTCGCTGGAGCGCTCCGGGAAGTCGTTGCCGGACGCGGCGGCCGCGAGCGCCTCCTCGTAGCCGACGGCGTCCGGGATGTCCGCGGACGAGCCGTCCTCCAGGACGACGACGTGCCGCAGCTTCGGCAGGTCGCCGCGGACCTCCTCCACCTTCTCCAGCAGCGACCGCTCCCCGATGAGCGCGACGGAGTCGGAGTCGGACAGGACGTGGTGCAGCTCCCCGGCGACGTACCGGTAGTTCACCGGGATCGGCACCGCGCGGATCTTGAACGCGCCGATCATCGCCTCGACCCACTCCGCCCGGTTGTAGGCGAGGATCGCGACGTGCTCCCCGGCCTGGACGCCCGCGGCGGCGAGATGGTGGCCGACCCGGCTCGCCCGCTCGTCGAGCTGCGCGTACGTGCGCCGCTCGCCGCCGGCGACGAGGGCGGGGCGCTCGGGCCCCGCCTCCGCCAGGATCTCGAGCAGATCGGCCAGGTTGTAGCTGCGCGCCATGCCACGTCCTCGGATGTCGGGGTGGGTGGGACGCCTCCGATCATCCTCGGCGACCGGCGATCGTCTCAATGGCTGTTGTCATCGAGTCCAATGAGTTCGGTCACACGGTGCCGGCCCGGTCGGCGCGCGTGCCCGGCGGTCCGGTCAGCGCGGCAGCGGGACGTAGGTCAGCTTCGTCGGGACGCCGCTGTCGACCAGCCGGCCGTCCGGTCCGAACGTGCCGAGCCCGAAGTCGTTGTCGTTGATCACCGCGAGCGTGCGGCCGTCGGCGAGCGCCACGCCCTCGATCTTGCCGGGGACGCCCGCGACCTTCCCGAGGTCCACGGCCAAGGTCTTCGGCAGCGGCGCGATGCCCGACTCGGACTGCTCCAGCGACGGCGTCGTCCGCTCGTCGTCCCAGCGCATGCCGAGGATGTCGGTGGCCTTGCGCAGGTCGACCCGGTAGATCCGGGCGACGTTGTCGGTGCGCTCGTCCACCAGCAGCTCGTGGTCGTTCACGGCGGTCAGCGCGGAGATCTTCATCTCCTTCTGGTCCCCGCAGTCGGACGGGTCGAACGCGCACACGTCCTCGAAGCGGTACGCGTACTCGCCGGACACGCTCCCCTTCCGGAGGTCGAACCGGAACACGCGCGCGATCCGCGATTTCTTGTAGGCGCTCTTGTCCGGATTCGACAGCGGGCTCTGCACCGCGACGTACAAGGACTTACCGTCCGGAGATACGGTCAGGCCCTCGAAGCCACGGTTCTCGGTCCTCTTGTTCAGGATTGAAGGCAGCACCGCCTTCACTGGGTAACCGGCCTTCCCAGTCCAGCCCTGCGGGACGTACCGCTCGACGACGCGTCCGCGGCGGTCCAGGTGCAGCAGCGACGGGCCGTACTCCTCCGCCACCCAGAAGTCGCCGTCCTTCGTGCGGACGAGCCCCTCGGAGTCGATGCCGTCGCCGTTGTAGGCCAGCCGCGTCTTCCCGTCGAGGGTGTACGGCGCGGACTCGCGGCCCTCGACGTTCGGCAGTCCGGTCACGGGGCGGCCCTGCGCGTTCGCGATCGGCAGCGCCCGAGTGATCTTGATGGCGCCCTTGCGGACCCGCAGCTTCACGATCGTCGGGTCGAACGAGGCGACGGGGAACGTCGTGCGGTCCTCGCCGTCCACCGTGACGGTGCCGTTCGGGCCGCGGTCGGTGATCGCCCAGAACTCGTCGCGCGGGGCGCCCTTCTCGTGGAACAGGTCGCTGCCGATCCCGCCGAGCGCCACCCCGTGGTCGTCGGCGACGCTGCCGGGCAGCAGCCCGTTCTGGAACCGCGCGAGCGGGATCCGCGGAAGGGTCGCGCTCTCCGGGGACGGGCGGGACGCGGCGAGCGCGGTCCCGGGGGCGAGCACGGCGGCGGGGCCCGCCGCGAGGGCGAGGCCGGCGATGAGCGTCCGGTAAGGAAATGAGCGATCTGTCACAGCCGGGACCGTAGAGCCCCAGGATGTCCGGCCGATGATCCCCAGGTGAAGGGCCGGATCGCCGGACCGCCGGATCCGGCCACGCCGAAAGCTTCTTACACCGGTCTTATCTGGGTACCGGCATGCTTGGCCGTAACGATTTCGTATCAGACGGGGGTCGTGGTGAGCGCAGGGACGATGGCGTGGACTCCTCCGACGTGGGAGGAGATCGTCACCGAGCACTCCACAAGGGTGTTCCGGCTGGCGTACCGCCTTACGGGCAACCGGCACGACGCCGAGGACCTGACCCAGGACGTCTTCATCCGGGTCTTCCGCTCGCTGTCGTCCTACAGCCCCGGCACGTTCGAGGGCTGGCTGCACCGCATCACCACCAACCTGTTCCTCGACCGCGCCCGCCGCAAGCAGCGCATCCGCTTCGACGCGCTCGCCGACGACGCCGCCGAGCGGCTCCAAGGCCGCGAGCCGAGCCCCGCCCAGTCCTACGACGAGCGCCACCTCGACGCCGACATCCAGAAGGCCCTGGACGGCCTCGCCCCCGAGTACCGCGCCGCCGTCGTGCTGTGCGACATCGAGGGCCTCACCTACGAGGAGATCGCCGCGTCCCTCGGGGTGAAGCTCGGCACCGTCCGCTCCCGCATCCACCGGGGCCGGGCGCAGCTGCGCAACGCGCTGGAGCACCGCCGCCCCGCCGAGGTCGCGCCGGGCTGACCGCCCGCCGTGCCCCCTTGCCCGCCGGCGGAGGTGACGAGCGTCACTAGTGACCGACGAGTAACTTCGGGCCTACCCTCGGCCCGTGGACATCGTCTTCGACCGCCGCGGCGAAGGCCCGCCGCTGGTCCTCCTGCACGGCATCGGCCACCGCCGGCAGGGCTGGTCCCCCGTCCTGGACCTGCTCGCCGCGGAACGCGACGTCATCGCCGTCGACCTGCCCGGCTTCGGCGAGTCCCCGCCCCTGCCCGACGGCGTTCCCTACACGCTCGACTCCGCCGTCTCCGTCCTCGCCGAGGCGTTCGCCGACCTCGGCCTGGACCGCCCGCACATCGCCGGCAACTCGCTCGGCGGCCTGTTCGCCCTGGAGGCCGCCGACCGCGGCCTCGTCAGCTCCGCCACGGTGCTGTCGCCCGCCGGGTTCTTCAACGCCGCGGAACTGCGCTACGCGTCCTCGGTGCTGCGCGCGTCCCGGCTCGGCGCCCGCGTCCCCGACGCCGTCCTGGCCCGGCTGGCGCGCTCCCCGCGCCGCCGCGCCGCCATGTTCGGCATGATCTACGGCCGTCCGGACCTGATGGACCTGGAGGCCCTCACCGGCGACGCCCGCGCCATGCGCGACGCCGCCGGTTTCGAGCCGACGCTCCGCGCCGGCCGCGCCACCCGCTTCGCCGGCGCCTGCGCGGACGTCCCCGTCACGATCGCCTGGGGCACCAAGGACCGCCTGCTGCTGCGCAGCCAGGCCGTCCGGGCGCAGCGCCGGCTCCCGCACGCCCGGTTCGTCTGGCTGGAGGGCTGCGGGCACGTCCCCATGTCCGACGACCCGCCGCGGGTCGCCCGCGTCCTGCTGGACGGCAGCGCCCACCCGCTCCTCGGCGCCCGCCCGGAGAGCGCCGCGTCCTAACGCCCTTCGGCGCCCGGCGGGACGCACGGCCACCCCGGCCCTGCGTCCCGCCGGTTCGCGCGCCGGGGAACAAGGGGCGGTTGACATGTGTTTGAGCCTTCAACTAACCTCCGGGATAGTCGTTGAAGTTTCAAGCACCTACGTCGCATTGGAGTCACCGATGAGCATCGACACCATCGCCCCGGGCCTGACCGCCGGCACCTGGAACATCGACCCGACCCACTCCGAGGTCACCTTCACCATCCGCCACCTGATGACCAAGGTGCGCGGGTCGTTCACCGAGTTCTCCGGCTCCGTGCAGATCGCCGACGACCTCGCCGGCTCCACCGCGCACGCCGAGATCAAGGTGGCCTCCCTCGACACCCGCAACGCCGACCGCGACGCCCACGTGCGCACCGCGGACGTGCTGGACGTCGAGAACCACCCGACCATGACCTTCAACACCAAGGGCGTGCGCGCCGAGGGCGGCGAGTACTACCTGGACGGCGACCTCACGATCAAGGGCGTCACCCGTCCGGTCAGCCTGAAGGTCGAGTTCAACGGCGTCGCCGAGGACCCGTGGGGCGGCACGCGCGCCGGGTTCTCCGCCGAGACCACGATCAACCGCAAGGACTGGGGCATCGAGTTCAACGTCCCGCTGAAGGGCGAGGGCGCCCTCCTGGGCGACAAGGTCAACCTCCAGCTGGAGATCCAGGCCGTCCGCGCCTGACCGAACCATCCTCCCGGGCGCCCGCCCCGCACGGGCGCCCACCGGAAAGGGCCGTCCCACACCCCGTGGACGGCCCTTTCCCCTTTCCACGGTCCGCCCGGTGCCCGGTCATTCACCGGCCGGGGCCAGGGGGAGGCGGAGGGCGAAGCGGGCGCCGCGCGGGTCCTCCTCGACGCGCAGCGTGCCGCCGTGCGCCTCCGCGATCTCGCGGGCGATGGCCAGCCCCAGCCCGGTGCCGCCCGCGCCGCGGCTGCGCGCGGTGTCCAGCCGGGTGAACCGCTCGAAGACCCGCTCGCGGTCCGCGGCCGCGATGCCGACGCCGTCGTCGGTCACGGTGAGCAGCGCGTGGCCGCCGTCGCGCACGGCCTCCACGGCGATGACCTCGTCGGCGTACCGCTCGGCGTTGTCCAGCAGGTTCCCCAACAGCCGCACGAGCTGCATCCGCACGCCCCGCACCGTCACGCCGTGCGCGAGCTCCTTCTCGATCTTCACCTGGAACGTGCGGCGGCCGATCTCCGCGCCGGCCAGCGCGGACAGGTCGATCGGCTCCTGGGCGACGGTCCCGCCCGTCCCGATGCGGGCGAGCAGCAGCAGGTCGGTGACGATCGACTCCAGCCGGTCGGTGTCGTGCAGCGCCTGCTCGACGACGGCGGGCAGGTCGTTGTCCTCGGGGTGCATCGAGGCGTCCTCGAGGTTGGCGCGCAGCCCCGCGATCGGGGTGCGCAGCTCGTGCGAGGCGTCCGAGGCGAACTGCCGCTGCCGCCCGACCGCCGCCTCCAGCCGGTCGAGGGTCGCGTTCGCGGTGCGGGCGAGCTGCGCGATCTCGTCCTCGCCGGGCGGCTCGGGCACCCGCCGGCTCAGATCCGTCGCGCTGATCTCGGCGAGCTGGGCGCGGATCGCCTCGACGGGACCGAGCGTCCGGCCGACGACCCGCCAGGTGACCCAGGCCGCGATCCCGGCGAGGACCGCCACCCCGGCCGCGAGGAGCCCCTCCAGCAGCCCGTTGACCAGGTAGGACGGCATCGGCTCGGCCGCGTACACCACGACCGAGTCGGGCGCGGTGGTGGCGCGGATCGCCTCCGCGACGAGGCACCGCCGGTGCGGCCAGCTCCCGTGGCACTCGGTGAAGTCCCGAACCCGCAGGCCCGGGGACGGCCAGAGCCGGCTGACCGGCGGGCGTCCCGCGGCGGCCGGCGTGGCCTCCCGGACGCGGCCGCCCGGCGCGACGACCTGTACCAGCACGCGGCCGTCGCTGGAGTCGGGGATCGGGCCGCGCAGCGTGCCGTCCCGGACGCCGCCGCTGACCCGCCGCGCGTCCACCTGCGTGCGCTGCAGCAGGTCGTCCCGGACGATCGTGCGGATCGCGAGATCGACGCCGACGGCGCTGACGCCCCACACGAGCGCCGCGATGACGGCCGCGACGACGGTGTCCCTGGCCCTGATCGACCGGGGGCGCATCCGCATGCATCACAGAGTGTCACGGGTTACCGGGTCGCCGAAACAGGTTACCGGCCAGTCACTAAACGTGGCCCGAAATCACTGGCCGGGTTTTCCACCCCCCTAGCCGGGACATCCCGTTTTATGACGGTTCCTCCGAAGCACAGGGACGGACACATGGGCAGGGACGTGGCTTCGGTCACCATCAGCGGCGAAGACCGCCGGCGCTACCGCGACAAGGTCCGCAGATGCCTGGACGTACTGGCCCGCATGCTCGGCGAATCCCAGTTCGACTTCGAACGCCCGCACATCGGCCTGGAGATCGAGCTCAACCTGATCGACGAGCTCGGCGACCCCCTGATGCGCAACGCCGACGTGCTCAAGGCCATCGCCGACCCGGCCTGGGCCACCGAGCTGGGCCAGTTCAACCTGGAGATCAACATCCCGCCGCGGGAACTCGGCGGAGAAGGGACCGGCGCGCTGGAGACCGAGGTCCGCGACCACCTGGAGCACGCCGAGGACCGCGCCGGCGAGGTCGGCGGCGAACTCGTCATGATCGGCGTCCTGCCGACCCTGCGGCGCAGCGACATCGGCGAGGAGACCCTCTCCTCCAACGCCCGCTACAAGATGCTCAACGACCAGATCTTCCGCGCGCGCGGCGAGGAGATGCACATCGCCATCGACGGCCCCGAACCGCTGCGCATGCACACCGACACGATCCTCCCCGAAGCCGCCTGCACCAGCGTCCAGTTCCACCTCCAGGTCAGCCCCGACCAGTTCGGCGCCTACTGGAACGCCGCCCAGGCCATCGCCGGCGCGCAGGTCGCGATGGCCGCCAACTCCCCCTTCCTGTTCGGGCACCGCCTCTGGCACGAGACCCGCATCACCCTGTTCGAGCAGGCCACCGACACCCGCCCCGACGAGCTGAAGTCGCAGGGCGTCCGGCCCCGCGTCTGGTTCGGCGAACGCTGGATCACCTCCGTCTTCGACCTGTTCGAGGAGAACACCCGCTACTTCCCGTCGCTGCTCCCGCTCTGCGACGACGAGGACCCGCTCACCGTCCTCGAAGAGGGCGGCATCCCCGAACTCGGCGAGCTGACCCTGCACAACGGCACCATCTACCGCTGGAACCGCCCCATCTACGCCGTCGTCAAGGGCCGCCCCCACCTGCGCATCGAGAACCGCGTCCTGCCCGCCGGCCCGTCCGTCGCCGACGTCGTCGCCAACGGCGCGTTCTACTACGGCGTCGTCCGCATGCTCGCCGAGCAGGACCGCCCCGTCTGGTCGCGGATGTCGTTCAACACCGCCGAGGAGAACCTGCACCGCGCCGCCCGCGACGGCATCGACGCCACCCTCTACTGGCCCGGCGTCGGCGAGGTCCCCGCCGCCGAGCTCATCCTCCGCAAGCTGCTCCCCCTCGCCCACGAGGGCCTCGACCGCTGGGGCGTCGACCCGTCCCGCCGCGACCGGCTCCTCGGCATCATCGAGCGCCGCTGCGTCACCGGCCAGACCGGCGCCGCCTGGCAGATCGCCACCGTCGACGCCATCGAGGAGTCCACCGCCGCCCCCCGCCACGAAGCCCTCCGCCTCATGACCCGCCGCTACGTAGAGAACATGCGCACCAACGCCCCGGTCCACGAATGGTGAACGCCCCCACGACGAACACCCGCCACCGGCACGCCTGAACCCCAGCCGGCCCACGGGCGTGCACGCGGAGCGAGCGCCAGCGAGCGCAGCGGGCACGCCCGGCGACGGAGGGGCTGTTTCGCGCGGAGCGCCAGCGGAGCGGGAAACAGCCCCTCCGTCGTGACGGGGGTTCCAGGGGGCGTCCCCCTGGGAAGTACGGGCGTGCACGCGGAGCGAGTGCAGCGAGCGCAGCGGGCACGCCCGTCGGTCAGCAGGCTGTTTCGCCGCGGAGCGCCAGCGGAGCGGGGAAACAGCCTGCTGACCGTGACGGGGGTTCCAGGGGGTCGCCCCCTGGGTCAACACAGAATCTGCACATGTCGGGCACGGGGTGGGCGTTCGGTGTGCTTAGAGTGCGCGTGTGAGCGAGACGCGGATTCTGGTGGTGGAGGACGAGCCGACGATCGCGCGGGCGGTGGCGGACCGCCTCGTCGCCGAGGGGTTCGCGGTGGACACGGCGGCGGACGGGCCGTCCGCCGTGGAGCGGGCCCGCGCGTTCGGCCCGCACCTCGTCGTGCTGGACGTGATGCTCCCCGGGTTCGACGGCCTGGAGGTGTGCCGGCGCGTGCAGGCGGAGCGCGCGGTGCCGGTGCTGATGCTGACGGCCCGCGACGACGAGACGGACCTGCTGGTCGGGCTCGGCGTCGGCGCCGACGACTACGTGACGAAGCCGTTCAGCATGCGGGAGCTGGTGGCGCGGATCCGGGCGGTGCTGCGGCGCGTGGAGCGGCCCGGGGTGGACGCGGCGGGGCACGGGCCGATGCGGGCCGGGCCGGTGGAGGTGGACCCGCGGACGCGGCGGGTGCGGCGGGACGGCCGCGAGGTGCACCTGACGCCGACGGAGTTCGACCTGCTCGCGTGCCTGGTCCGGAACCGGGGCGCGGTGCTGACCCGCGCGGTCCTGCTGGAGCAGGTGTGGGACTGGGCGGACGCGTCCGGCACGCGGGTCGTCGACAGCCATGTGAAGGCGCTGCGCCGCAAGCTCGGGCAGGGCCTCATCCGCACGGTGCACGGCGTCGGCTACAGCCTGGAGGCCGCGAAGTGATGGAGGCGAGGGTTTTCCACAGGCTGTGGACGAGGTGGCCGCGGCCGCTGGACCCGCTGCGGTCCATCAAGATGAAGTTCGGCGTCGTCGTGGTGGTGACGGCGTGCGTCGCGGTCCTCATCGTGCTGTGGGGGTACCCGCTGGGGTTCCGGGCGCGGCAGACGATGCCGGTCGGGGTGCTGATCTCGCTGGTGGTGATCCAGCTCCTCGCGCACGGGATGACGGCGCCGCTGCGGGAGATGACGGCGGCGGCGCGCGCGATGGCGCGCGGCGATTACAGCCGCCGGGTGCGGGCCACGTCCCGGGACGAGGTCGGGGAGCTGGCGCAGGCGTTCAACCGGATGGCCGCCGACCTCGCCGAGGTGGACCGGCAGCGCCGCGAGTTCGTCGCGAACGTCTCGCACGAGCTGCGGACGCCGATCAGCGCGCTGCGGGCGGTGCTGGAGAACGTCGCGGACGGCGTCACGCCCGCGACGCCGGACGTCCTGGAGTCGGCGCTCGACCAGACCGAGCGGCTCGGCCGGCTCGTCACGCAGCTGCTGGACCTGTCGCGGGTGGAGGCGGGGGCGGCGCCGCTCGACCTGGACGAGCTGGACGTGGCGGCGTTCATCGGCGACGTGACGGCGGAGGCCGCGGCGGGCCATCCGGGCGCGCGGTTCGAGGCGGACGTGCCGCCGGGCCTGCGGGCGACGGCGGACCGGGATCGGCTGCACCAGGTCGTCGCGAACCTGCTGGACAACGCGGCGAAGCACGGCCCGGCGGGCCGTCCGGTGACGGTGACGGCGCGTCCGGGTCCGGTGCCCGGCGCGCTGGTCATCGAGGTCGCCGACGAGGGGCCGGGCATCCCGCCGGAGGAGCGCGCGCGGGTGTTCGAGCGGTTCTCGCGCGGCGCGGCGAACGGCCCGCGCGCGGGGACGCCGGGCGGCGGGACGGGCCTCGGCCTCGCCATCGCGAACTGGGCGACGGAGCTGCACGGCGGCGACATCACGGTCCTCGACACCGACGAGGGCTGCCGGATCCGCGTCGCCCTCCCCGGCGGCCCGCCGCGCTGACCCGCGCCGCGGCTCAGCGCTGCTCGTGGAGGGTGAGGAGGGTGTAGGCGGCCACCGTGGAGTCGTCGGTGACGCGGCCGTCGCGGATCATCTCGGCGAACTCGGCGCGCGGGACGAGGCGCTGCCGCATGTCCTGCTCCTCGGGTTCGCGGTCGGCCTCGCCCGCCGTCAGGTCGGTGGCGAGGAAGACGTCGAAGCCCTGGCCGCTCATCCCGTGCGAGCAGTTCAGGTGGCCGAGATGGGTGAGGGTGCCGGCGCGCAGGCCGGTCTCCTGGGCGAGTTCGAGGCGGGCCAGCTCCTCGGGTTCGGCGCGCCGCCGGTCGGGCAGCGAGCCCTGCGGGAAGCTCCAGGTGCGCCTCCCGACCGGGTACCGGAACTCCTCCACCATGTGGAAGGCGTCGCCCTCGGCGGGGATGACCAGCGCGAAGTCCGGTTTCTCGATGATGCCGTAGATGCCGCGCGAGCCGTCGAGGCGCTCGACCTCGTCCTCGCGGACGAGCATCCACGGGTTCTCGTAGACGACCCGCGAGCCGACACGGCGGACGGCGGGCTGCTCGGTCTCTGTCACGTCATGCTCCCGGGCCGTAGCGGTACACGAGCTCGTGGCGGTCGCCCACCACGACGCGGTGGGTGACCTCGACGACGCGGCCGTCCTCGTCGGTGCCGCGCCGCCACAGCGTGAGGACCGGCTGCTCGGGGCCGATCCGCAGCGTCTCCTGCTCCTCCGCGCGGGGCAGCCGGCAGGTGACGGTCTCCTCGAAGGCGATGCGGTGCCCGGCCTCCTCGAGCCGCGAGTAGATCCCGCCCGGCCCGGTGTCGACCTCGCGCAGCCTCGGGATCTCGTCGACGATGTCGAGGATCACCCAGGTGGTGGCGGTCTGCACGGGCGGTTCGCCCTCGACGCCCTGGACGCGCGCGCGTTCCAGCACCCGGGTGCCCGGCGGGACGTCCAGGTGCCGCGCGAGCCGCTCGTCCGCCTCGACCTCCGCGACGGTGGTGCGGGTGAACGGGCGGTGGCCGTCCCGCTGCGCGGACACGTGGAAGCCGCGCCACGCGCCGACCTGCCGGGTGATGTCGGACGCGGCGCGCCGCACCGGGCGGGCCGTCCGGACCTGCACGCCGGCGCCCTGCCGGGCCTCGACCAGGCCCTGCTCGGCGAGCATCCGCAGGGCGCGCCGGACGGTGGAGCGGTCGGCGCCGAACGCGCGGGCGAGGTCGCGCTCGGAGGGCAGCCAGGCGCCGGGTTCCAGTTCGCCCTCGACGATGCGGGCGGCCAGCGCGCTGGTGATCGCCTGGGCCTTGGTGGGGGGACGCGGCATACCGGATCCTTCTCTGCTGCCTGCCGGGGAGCCTCCCGTGGCATTCTGCCGAACTCGGCGCGGGGCCGGTGCGGTCGGCCTAGGGTAGACCTACCATAGGCCGACCAAGGAGTCCGCGTCGATGTCGCTGATCACGTGCATGCCCGGCTGGCACGGCGAACGTTCGGAGCGGGGGCTGAGGGCCACCCGGGTCACCCCATTGTCGGACTACCAGCTGCTCAACGGCTGCCTGGAGGAGATCTCCGCGCTCGACGAGGGCGAGCTGTGGCTGCTGTGCGACGCCCAGACCCGCCTCGCCGAGCGGGTCGCCACCGCCGAGCGCCTCCGCGGCGGAGCGGTCCCCGGCTGACCGCCGCGGCCCGGCCGGCCGCGGCGGCGCCGGACGCGGCGCGCCGGACGCGGCCCGTGTCAGCTCCGGCGGAAGGTGACGACCTCGGCGCTGTCGCCGACCGCCTCCCGCGCCTGCGGGATGATGCGCTCGCCCGCGTTGTCGGCGAGCAGCGCGCGGGCGCGCAGCACGATCTCGAGGTCGAAGCGCAGGTCCGGGTCCAGCAGCTGGTCGCCGAACAGCTCCTCCAGCTGCCGCAGCCGGTACCGGACGGTCTGCGGGTGGACGTGCAGGCGCATCGCGACCTCGTTGGCGTTGCGGCCCGACTGCAGCCACGCGAGCAGCGTCTCGGCGAGCCGGTCCTGCTGGCTGGCGCGCAGGTGCGACAGCGGCGCGAGGCGCAGGTCGGCGAGGGAGGTGATGAGGCCCTCGTCCTGGAACAGGATCAGCGTGGACATGTGCTCGACGCTGCGGATGACGCCGTCGTGGGCCTCGATGACGCCGCGCTGGACGAGGCACAGCGTCTTGCGCGCCCACTGGATCGAGCGGGCCGCCTCCATCAGCGGGACGGTCGGGCCGACGACGGCGAGGGTGCCGGACAGGGCGCGGTCGACGAGCTTGGCGCGGCCGGGGCCGTCCGGGTCGGGGATGATCAGCGCGGGGGTGCGGCGGGTCAGGTCGGCGAGCACGTCCGGCGGGAACGCGGGCTGCCGGGCGTCCTGCCCGGGACGGCCGAGCGCGACGGCGGCGACGGTGCGCGGCAGCGGCCAGTGCGCGGCGGCGGCGAGGTCGGCGATGGCCTCCTGCGCGGCGGGCGGGTCGGCGAACAGCAGGTCGAGCAGGCGCTTGCGGCGGCGCTGCATCTCGCCCGCGACGGCGGCCTTGGCCTGCGAGAACCCTTCGGCGGCGGCCTTCGCCAGCTCGTCCTGGAACTGCATCAGGGCCTCCCCGACGGCGCCGAGGGTGCGCGGCGAGACCTGCTGCGCCTCGGCGCCCTCGGTGATCCGCCGCCAGGCGACCATGCCGCCGACGCGCATCGCGGACTGCATCGCGTCGAGACTGCGGCCCTCGCCCGCCTCGCCGCGGCCGATGGCGCGGAAGAAATCGGTGACCGAGGCGGGCTCGTGGCCGGGATCGGCCACCCGGTCGACGAAGTAGTGCAGTACGCGCTCGACGGCCTGGCGCAGCGTCCCCGAGTAGGAGCCGTCGCCCGGACGGTCGTACTCGCGGACCTTGGTCTGGATCTCCTGGATCATGTCGTCGGCCACCTCGTCGAGGTGCGGCCTCATGTGATCCGCCAGTTCCCTGGGCAGATCCGCCCACGGGCGCCCGAACGTGGTCGAACCATCGTCCGACACGGAACCTCCCCGCCGCTCGTCCCCCTGCGTTGCGCGCCGTACACACGGGGTAATTACTTACTTATGGGACTCGTGTGGGGCAAATCATGACCCGTGCTGTGCCCGGGCGCAAAGTCTAGGTCGAGATACGACCAGGTTCGGCCGGTCGGTTCGATGGTTGTGCACAGTCGGGACCGCCCCTGGCCTGACCGCCCGTCCGGTGCGACAGTGAAGGGCACAGGCGAGCATGCGCACGTCACGGACCAGCATGCGTGAGGTGGTGCCCGGTGTCCGCGAACCCGGCCGGCCGCGTCCCCGCGAAGGCCCTCGCCGCCGGCGGCCGCGCCGTCGACGACCGGTTCGGCGGGGCCGCCTTCGCGCGCAAGGCGCTCCGCAAGGCGTTCCCCGACCACTGGAGCTTCCTGCTCGGCGAGATCGCCATGTACTCGTTCGTCATCATCGTGCTGACCGGGGTGTTCCTCACCCTGTTCTTCGTCCCGAGCATGAACGAGACGGTCTACGACGGGTCGTACGGGCCGCTGAAGGGCGTCCGGATGAGCGAGGCGTACGCCTCCGCCCTGCACATCAGCTTCGACGTGCGCGGCGGGCTGCTCATGCGGCAGATCCACCACTGGGCCACCGACGTCTTCATGGCGGCCATCACCGTCCACCTGCTGCGCAACTTCTTCACGGGCGCGTTCCGCAAGCCTCGCGAGCTGAACTGGCTGATCGGGATCGTGCTGTTCATGCTGGTGATGGTGAACGGCCTGTTCGGCTACTCGCTGCCGGACGACCTGCTGTCCGGCACCGGCATCCGGATCCTGGAGGGCGTGCTCGCGTCCGTCCCGCTCGCCGGCTCCTACCTGGTGATGTTCGTGTTCGGTGGCGAGTTCCCCGGCACCGACGTCATCCCGCGGCTGTACGTCGTCCACATCCTGCTGATCCCGGGCATCCTCCTCGCGCTGATCCCGCTGCACGCCGTCGTGCTGACGTGGCGGCAGACGCACACGCAGTTCCCCGGCAAGGGCAGCACCAACACGACCGTCCGCGGCTACCCGTTCTTCCCCGTCTTCATCGCCAAGACCACCGCGTTCTTCCTGTGGGTGCTCGGCGTCACCGCGCTGCTCGCCGCGTTCTTCCAGATCAACCCGATCTGGCTGTTCGGACCCTACGACCCCGCCGCGATCAGCTCCGGCTCGCAGCCCGACTGGTACATGGGCTGGCTCGAAGGGGCGCTGCGGATGATGCCCGCCTGGGAGATCGACGCGTGGGGCCACACGGTCCCGATGAGCGTGCTCGTCCCGGCGCTCGGCGTGCCCGGCCTGCTGTTCACCGGCCTCGCCGCCTACCCGTTCGTCGAACGCTGGGTGACCGGCGACAGCCGCGTCCACCACCTGCTCGACCGGCCCCGCGACGTCCCGGCCCGCACCGGCATCGGCATGGGCGGCGTCGTCTTCTACGGGGTGCTGTGGGCGGCGGGCGGCAACGACGTCATCGCCGACCGGTTCGACGTCCCGCTGTTCTGGACGACCTGGTTCTTCCGCTGCGCGATCATCCTCGGCCCCGTCCTCGCCTACGCCGTCGCGTACCGCATCTGCCTCGGCCTCCAGCGCCGCGACCTCGGGCTCGTCCGGCACGGGCTGGAGACCGGCGTGATCCGGCGGCTGCCGGGCGGCGAGTACATCGAGGTGGAACGGCACCTCCCGGCCGAGGAGACCGCGCGGATCACCGACGACCGCCCGCCCGCGGCCGTGTCGCTGGACCGTCCGGACACCAAGGGCGTCGAGCCGCCGGAGCGGCGCTCCGGCCTCGGCCGCGTCCGCATCGCGCTGAACCGCCGCTTCGTCCACGACCTCGCCGACCCCGACCGCACCGCCCCCGATCGCGCCGCCCCCGATCGCGCCGAGGAGGAGCGGCCCGCGATCGGCCCCTGAGTCCCCGCGGTGGGTGTGCCCGCGCGCGGCGGCCGGCGCCCCGGCCCCGCCCGCCCGCGCGGCTCCCCTCCGCGGTGCACCGCGACCCGCGCCGTCGTGACGGGCGGGGCGGGTCAGCCGTGGGTGGTCGGGCGGTCGTGGCGGGGGGCGGGGGCGACGGGGACGTCCTCGTCGGTCTGCGGGGTCTCCTCGCGGCGCGCGTTGCGGCGCGCGCGGACGGCCCTGGTCAGCGGCTCGACGCCGCGCGCGAGCACGGGTCCGGCCACCGCGAGGATGAGGACGTACGCGGCGGCGAGCGGGCCGAGGCGGGCGTTGGTGCCGGCGCTGACCGCGAGCCCCGCGATGACGATGTTGAACTCGCCGTGCGGGATCAGCGCGACGCCGGCGCGCAGCCGCCCGGTGACCGCGACGCCGGCGCGGCTCGCCGCGAACCAGCCGGTGGCGAGCTTCGTGCCGATGCTCACCAGCGCCAGCAGCGCGGCGATGCCGAGCACCGGGGGCAGGTCGTGCGGGTCGGTGTGCAGGCCGAAGAAGACGAAGAACACGGCGGCGAACAGGTCGCGCAGCGGCGACAGCAGCTTGTGGGCGGTGTGCGCGAGCGACCCCGACAGCGCGATCCCGACTAGGAACGCTCCAACGGCCGCCGACACCTGCAGCTGCTGCGCGATCCCGGCGACCAGCAGGGTCAGGCCCAGCACCTTCAGCAGCAGCACCTCCTCGCTCGGCGAGGAGACGAACCGCTCCACCCAGGCGCCGTGCCGCAGCGCGACGAACAGGATCACCGCGATCGTGGCGGCGGCGACCGCCAGCGCCACGGCGCCGCCGACCAGCCCCGCCCCCGCGAGCAGCGCGGTGAGGATCGGCAGGTACGCCGCCATCGCGAGGTCCTCGAACACCAGCACCGACAGCAGCGCGGGCGTCTCCCGGTTGCCGAGCCAGCCGAGGTCGCCGATCACCTTCGCGGTGATGCCGGACGAGGTGACGTAGGTGATGCCGCCCATCGCGACCGCCGCGACCGGCCCCCAGCCGAGCAGCAGCGCCGCCGCGACGCCGGGCGCCGCGTTCAGCGCCATGTCGGCGAGGCCGACCGGCGCGGACGTGCGCAGCGTGCCGACCAGCTCGTCGGCGGTGTACTCCAGGCCGAGCGTGAACAGCAGCAGGATGACGCCGACCTCGGCGCCGATGGACACGAAGTCCTCGCTGGTCGTGAGCGGGTAGACGCCGCCGGACCCGAACGCGAGGCCGGCGATGAGGTAGAGCGGGATCGGGGAGATCGAGAAGCGGACGGACACGGCGCCGAGCATGCCGAGGGCCAGGATGATCGCGCCGAGTTCGATGAGCTGGACGGCCGACTCCATGCGGGGTCAGCCGTCGGCGAGGATCGCGGCGACGGCCGCCGTGCCCTCGCCCGTCCCGACGACCACCACCACGTCGCCGGCGGCGAACACGAAATCGGGCCGGGGGCTGGCGAACACCTGCCCCTCGCGGACCACCGCGACGATGGACGCGCTGGTCCGGGTGCGGGCCTGGGTGTCGCCGAGCGGGCGGCCGACGTAGGGCGAGCCCGGCGCGATCGGCAGCTGCTCGGTGACCAGCCCCTCGACCTGCCGGTGCAGCTCGGCGAGGTGCTCGACGATCCGGCCGGTGCCGAGCAGCTCGGCGATGGCGTTGGCCTCCTCGGCGGTCAGCGCGACCGTCGCGACGCAGCTGTCGGGGTCCTCGCGGTCGTAGACGACGAGGTCGCGGCGGCCCGACCGGTGGGAGATGATGCCGAGCTGCCGGCCCCGCTCGGTCGTCACGACGTGTTGCAGGCCGATCCCCGGCAGGGCGGTCCGTTCGACGTCCACGGTGATGCGTCCTTCCCTCTCTGGCGGCCCCCTCAGGTGGCCCTCTCCGGCGGCCACCGCCCGGCCCGTCGCCGCGGCAGGTCACGGGACGGTAACCGGCAAGACCGGCCATCATCGCAGATAACGGACGCCGGGGTCACCTCCCGTCCCGGCCATCATCCCCCGCCGCGCCCCAGGTCAGCGCGGGCGGGCGGGCTCGTCGAGGACCAGGTCGGGGCCGAGCGCCGCGAGGGCCGTCGGGGTGAGCCCGAACATGCCGCGGAACGTCCCGCTGAGATGCGACGGCGACGCGAACCCCGCGTCGGCGGCGGCGCGGGTGAAGTCGTGGCCGGCGGCGAACGCCTCGGCGACCCGCAGGATCCGCGCCCACTGCACGTAGCGGCGGAAGCTGGTGCCGGCCTGGTCGGAGAACGTCCGCAGGAAATGGGAGCGGGACAGCCCCGCCTCGCGCGCTGCGGCCTCCGCGCGCTGCGGCCGCGCCGGATCGTCGCGGATCCGCGCGGCGACGCGGGCGATGCGCGGGTCGCGGGGCTTCGCGACGGGGATGCTGGCCGCCGCGAGCAGCCGCTCGACGTCCACCTCGTCGCGGGCGGCGAGGTCGATGAGCTCGGCCTCGCTGTGGTGGTCGCTGCCGAACCCGCCGGCGGTGCGCCGCATGCCGCCGAGGCACCGGGCCATCCGCGCGGACGTCGGGTCGAAGAAGCAGAACAGCATCCGGCCCGTCCCGCCGACGACCTCGTGCCGGACCCTGGCGCGGAACAGGAAGCTGCGGACGGTGCGGACGGGCAGGCCGTCGGCGCGGACGGTGAAGGGCGCGTCGAGGCCGACGCCCAGGCAGGCCACCGCCGTGGAGTGCGGGCCGAGCCCGAGCGAGGGCCCGACGTAGACGACGTGCCCGAGCCGGACCCACAGCCGCACGGGAGCGCACGTTCGTGGAAGCGCCGGTGCGGCCATGCGGTGAAGCATAAGCGCCGTGAACACTCGCGAACACAGCACCGGTACCAGGCCCTTCGACCAGTCCACCGGCACGCCCACCGGCACGCCCGCCGCCACGCCCGCCGCCACGCCCGCCGCCACGCCTGCCGACGAGCCGGACCGCGGCGCGCTCGCGTCCGCGCTGCGCGGCCTCGCCGCCGGCCGGATCGTGCTCGGCGCCGCCGCCATCGTCGCGCCGCACGCGATGGCCAAGGCGTCCGGGGTGCGCCCGTCACCGGAGCTCGGCTACATGACCCGCGTCTTCGGGGCGCGGGCGATCGCGCTGGGACTCGGGTACCTGACCGCGCCGGGACCCGAGCGGTCCCGCTGGCAGCGGCTGGCGCTGCTGGTCGACACCCTCGACACCGCCCACGGCGCCGCCCGGCTCGCCCGCGGCGGCCTCCCGCGCCCCACCGCGCTGGGGTACACGGCGCTGACCGGCGCGTACATGGCGATCGGCGCGACCCGCCTGGTCCGCGACCTGTCCTGACCACCGGCGCCGGCGCACGCCGGGCGGCTCCTGCGGCAGTGGCGGGACCGGTCCAGATCGTGGCGATGCGGGAGACGTACGGCCGCTCGCGGGGCCCGGGAGGAGAGGCTCGCATATGCGGGGGCGGAATGCGCTCGGAGAAGACGTCCGGCCGTCCCGAACCTCGGTGGGACGGCCGGACGCCTCAGCCCGCTCTACCAGTGGTGCCCGTGGTCGCCGTGGTCGCCGTGGTCACCCCAGCCGCCGTGGTGGCCGTGGTCGCCGTGGTCGCCCCAGCCGCCGTGGTGGCCGTGGTCGTCGTGGTCGCCCCAGCCGCCGTGGCCGCGGTCCCGGACGCATCTGTGCCAGTAGGGGTCCCAGTGGGTGCCCCACGGGCAGTGACGCGGATACGCCCGGGCGGCCGTGGCCGTCTCCGCCGCGCTCGCCGAAGCGGAGGCGGGGGCGAACGCGGCCAGGCCGGCCGCCATGGTCAGGCCGGCGGCGGTCAGCACCGCCGAGCGCAGCGGACTCGGGATCTTCATTTCTCCTCCAGGGGTTCGGGGCCCTTCCGGGGCCCGTGCTTCCTCACCTCCTCTACCCGCTGCGCAACCGCGCGACTACTCGCCGTAAGTAGATCCTTAAGCCTCTGACCAGCTCATTCGACGCTCCGGCGGGATCGGCGGACGGGCGTTGAACGCCGTCGGACGCGGCGCCGTAACACCTCCCGTAGATCGTCATCTCGGGAGCTGGAGGGCTCATGAGGCGCCGGAACGCCGCGAGGGAACGTCGTCTGCGTACCGTGGTCGGAACGAGCGTGGCGGTCGCCGGCGCGGCCGGGCTCGTCGCCGGGTCGCTGTACGCCGTCCACACCGGAGATGGGCCGCAGGCGGCGAAACTCGCCGGCGACGCCCAGACACGGAACGCACAGGCCGGGGGCGCGCGGGCCAATGGCGCACAGGCCGGGGGCGCGCGGGCCGGGGGAACGCAGGCGCGGGCGGCGGCGCTCGCGGCGCGGGTCGCCGGGCGGCTCGGCGGCCGCACGGCCGGCGGGTACCTGGACGCGGCGGGACGGCCCGTCGTCACGGTCGCCACCGCGGCGGACGCGGCGATGGTGCGGTCGGCGGGCGCCGTGCCGAAGATGCTGCGGACGAGCCCCCGGACCCTGGCCAGGACGACGGCCGCGCTCCGCCGGTCGATGGCGGGGACGCCCGGCACCGGATGGGCCGTCGATCCGGCGACGTCGCAGGTCGTGATGTGGGTCGACGACTCGGTGAAGGGCGCGCGGATGGCCGGGGTCCGCCGCGAGGCGGCGAGCATGGGGCCGGCGGTGCGGATGGTGCGGGTCCCGGGGCGGCTGCGCACCCTCGCGCTCGGCGGCGACGCGATCTTCGGGGGCGGCGCGCGCTGCTCCCTGGGCTTCAACGTGCAGCGGGAGGGGCAGCCGTTCTTCCTCACCGCCGGGCACTGCGGGAACATCGTGAAGGACTGGACCGCCGACCAGGAAGGCGCGCAGGCCCTCGGCACGACGGTGCAGAGCGACTTCCCGGGCAACGACTTCGCGCTCGTCCAGGCGACGGACGGCGGGCAGAGCGCGGTCGACCTGCACGACGGCACCGCGCAGCCGATCGCGAAGGCCGCGGACGCGGTGGTCGGCCAGCAGGTCGCGCGCAGCGGGAGCACGACGGGCGTCCACACCGGGCGGGTCACGGCGGTCGGCGCGACGGTGAACTTCCCCGAGGGGACGGTCACCGGCATGATCCAGACGACCGTCTGCGCGGAGCCGGGCGACAGCGGCGGGCCGCTGTTCAGCGGGAACACCGCGCTCGGGCTGACGTCGGGCGGGTCGGGCGACTGCCGGACCGGCGGCGTCACGTTCTTCCAGCCGGTCACCGAGGCGCTCCAGACGTTCGGCGCGCAGCTGCCCTGAAGCGGGCGCCGGGGGCGCGCGGGCGCCGCGTCACATTACGCGGGCCCGCCCCGTCATGGAGGTATCAGCATCGACACCGCCATGAGGAGATCACCATGAGCGCCCGGATCGACTTCTACGAGAGCGACGTGGCCATGAAGGTCGCGAAGTACCTGAACTCCGCGGGCAGGGCCCTCGCCGACACGAGCCTCCCGGCCGCGACGCAGGAGCTGGTGAGGATCCGCGCGAGCCAGATCAACGGCTGCGGCTTCTGCCTCGACATGCACACCAAGGACGCCGCGGCCGCCGGGGAGACCCAGCAGCGGATCAACCTGGTGGGCGCGTGGCGGGAGGCCACGGTCTACACCGACGCCGAGCGCGCGGCGCTGGAGCTGACCGAGGAGGGCACGCGCCTCGCCGACGGGTCCGGGGTCAGCGACGAGACCTGGGCGAACGCCGCCAAGCACTTCGACGAGGAGCAGCTCGCCGCGCTGGTGGGGCTCATCGCCGTGATCAACACCTACAACCGGCTCAACGTCATCACGCAGCAGCCCGCCGGCGACTACCAGCCCGGCCAGTTCGGCTAGGCCAGGGCACGGCGCGGGCCAGCTCACCCCCGAGTACGCCGACGCCCTCGTCGACCGCCTCGTCCTCGTCACCGGGGCCTGATCGGACCGGGCGGAGCCGGCGGCACCAGGAAAGGCATTGTCGGGATACAGGCGACTCTGGATACTTGGCGAATGATGTCCTCGATCGTGGCATTCGTCGGCGCGGCGTTCCTGATCGCGATGGTCCCCGGTCCCAGCACCGCCGTGATCCTGCGGCGCTCGGTGATGCACGGCCGCGTCAACGGCATGGCGACGGTCCTGGGCAACGAATGCGGGGTGTTGCTCTGGGGCCTCGCCGCCGCGTTCGGCCTGTCGGCCCTGCTGCTGGCCTCGCGCCTGGCCTACGACGCGATGCGCATCACGGGCGCGGTGGTCCTCGTCTACATGGGGGCGCGCGCGCTGTGGAAGGCACGGCACAAGGCCGACGCGGACGAGGAACCGGCCCCGGCCGCGGCCGTCTCGCACGGGCGCGCGTTCCGGCAGGGCCTGATCACCAACTTCGCGAACCCGAAGGCGGGCGTGTTCGCGGTGTCGTTCCTGCCGCAGTTCGTCCCGCACGGCGCGCCCGTCCTGGCGACGCTCGTCCTGTTCTCGGTGATCTGGGCCGTCGTCGACATGATCTGGTACCTGCCGATGGTCTGGCTGGCCGGACGGGCCCGCGCGCTGCTGCAGCGCGCGTCGATCCGCCGCCGGATGGAGCAGGTCTCCGGGCTCGTCCTCCTCGGCCTGGGCATCCGCCTGGCCGCCGAGTCCTGACGCGCCGGCCGCCCTATCGGTAGCCGCGCTTGAGCAGGAACTTCGCGCCCGCCGCGTAGCCCTCGGGGCTGAGCAGCCCGAACCCGAACGCGTCGGCGAGCCGGTCGGTGGTGTTGAAGGCGGCGCAGACCGCCAGGGCGTCCCGGACCTGCTCGGGCGACGCCCCGGCGTCCAGCACCTCCCGCACGTCACCGGCGCCGACCTCGCCGTCCCGCGTCAGCGTGCCGAGCATCCGCAGCGCCGCCCGCAGCGGCTCCTCGACCGGCGGCGCCTCCAGGTCGGCCAGCACCGCCGCGACCCGCGCCGCGTCCCCGTACGCCTGCGTCGCGGTCGCGGTGTGCGCGCCGACGCAGAACGCGGACCCGTTGACCTTCGACACGTACGCCGCCATCAGCTCCCGGTCGCCGACCGACCAGGCGGACGGCCCGCGCATCGCCTCGTGGGTGAACTCCTTGGCGAGCGCGCCGTAGAAGTCGGGCCGGTAGAACGTCACCTTCGCGGCGTCCGGCAGCGGACGGCCGGAGAACAGCCGGACGGCGGCGAACAGCAGCCTGGCGCCGGGGCGGTAGCCGCGGTTCAGGACGTCAAGGCGCATGATCCGGCCTTTCCTCGGCGGTCGCTTCGGCCAGGGCCGCGAGCCCGGCCTCGTACATCCGGGAGGACCGGCCGACGGCGGCGCACACCACCAGCTCGAACAGCTCGTCCTCGGTGCAGCCGGACGCCTTCGCCGCGGCCAGGTCCGCCTCGGTGACCTGCGCCGGGCTGTCGGCGACCTTGCCGATCAGCGCGTCCAGCGGCGGCGCGAGCCCCTCGTTGCGGAACGCGCGCGCCCGCAGCTCCGCGGACGCCCTGCCGTCCCCGTGCAGCACGCGGTCGACCAGCGCGTCGTGCACCGCTCGCTTCCTGTCCTCGGCCGGCATGGCGCCCCCCTGTGCGGCTCGGGCCATCTGCCTACACCTCATAGACGATCGGCGCCCCCCGCATGTGACACGACCGCCCATCCACACCTACCCGACGCCTGCCCGGGCTAGCCGATCTCCAGGACGAGCTTGCCGCGCGCCCGCCCCGACAGGCTCAGCTCGGCGGCAGTACGCCAGTCCTCCAGCGGGAACGCGCCGGCCACCGGAACCGAGAAGCGGCCTTCGGCCGCGAGCGCCGCGTACTCGCCGAGCACATGGTTGCTCACGACGCCCTCGCCGCCGGGTCCGCTGAACCGCACGCCGAGTTCCTTGGCCGCGTCGAAGTCGCTGACCGTCAGCACCTGCTCCGGCGCCCGGACGGTGCGCACGAGCGCGGGCAGCGCGCCGCCGACCGGCGCCGCGTCGAAGGCGAGGTCGACCGGCCCGCCCGCGAGCGCCGCCACGCGCTCGGCCATGCCGTCTCCGTACCCGGTGACCTCGGCGCCCGCGGACCGCAGCGCGCCGGCGTAGGTCTCACCGGCGGTGGCGACGACCCGCGCCCCGCGCTGGAGCGCCATCTGCACCGCCGCGTACCCGACGGTGGATCCGGCGCCGTGCACGAGGACGGTCATGCCGTCGCGGACGCCCAGGGCGTCCAGGCCCCGGTAGGCCGTCTCGACCGCCATCGGCAGTGCGGCGGCGCCGGCCGGGTCGAGCCCCGCCGGCCGCGGGAACCACGTGTCGAGGAGCGCCTGCTCGGACGCGCCGGCGGTCGGTCCGGTGAAGGGCGCCGGGCCGAACACCGGGTCGCCGATCCCGGTGCCGGCCACGCCGTCGCCGACCGCGTCGACCGTGCCGGAGACCTCGAGCCCGATACCGCGCGGCAGGGCGCCGGGGAAGAGCCCGCCGCACAGCGCCCAGTCGGCCGGGGTCAGCCCGCACGCCTCGACGGTGACGCGGACCTGGCCGGGGCCGGGCACGGGCGGTTCGGCGTCGTCGAGCCTCAGGACGTCGAGCGCCGGGCCGTGCTCGTGGAAGCGAAGGGTGCGCATGGAACCTCCTCGGAAGCAGTGACAGCAGATGCTGTCGTCACCTTCCACGCTAGCAGAGTGATGACAGCATCTGCTGTCGCTATACTCGCGGGCATGGCACGCTGGGAGGGCGACACCCGGGGCCGCCTCGAACGGGCGGCCCTGGAGCTGTTCGACGAGCAGGGCTACGACCGGACGACGGTCGCGCAGATCGCGCGGCGCGCGAACCTCACCGAGCGGTCGTTCTACCGCTGGTTCAGCGACAAGCGCGAGGTGCTGTTCGGCGGCGATGAGCTCGAGGAGCGGTTCCTCGCCGCGATGGACGCCGTTCCGGCGGGCACCGGCGCGCTGCCGACGCTGCTGGCCGCGTTCGCCGCCGCGCCGGAGGTGCTCCGCCCCCGCGACTTCCTGGCGAGGCGGGCGGGGGTCATCGCGGCCAACCCGCCGCTGCGCGAGCGCGAGCTGATCAAGCTGGTCTCGCTGTCCGAGGCCCTCACCGCGGCCCTGGTCCGCCGCGGCTGCGAGCGGAGGACGGCGCGCCTCGCCACCGACGCCGGCCTCGCCGTCCTCCGCCTGGCGACCGAACGGTGGACGGCCGACGAGGAGACCGACTTCGCCGAGGCCCTGCGGGCCGGCGCGGCGGACCTCCGCGCCGTCATCACCGAAGCCGCCCCGCCCGACGCGTGATCATCTCCACGGCGTACGCCCGGCAGGGGCGCCACGTCCGGTCGAGAGCCGGAGATGTAGCGTGCGCTCCGTGAACGAACTGCGCTTCCGAGGCAAAGATCGGTACCGCCCGTCATGGCCGCACTTCGCGGCGCTGGGCCTCGGACTCGTCGTCGAGGGCGCTCTGACCTTCACCCGGCTCGGCCTCGCCGGCTCCTGCTGGCTGCTGGGCGGGACGGTCGCGCTCGTCGCGCTCGGCATCTCCCTGTCGCTCCGGAGCGAGACCACGGTCGGGGCCGCCGGAATCACCATCTCCTCGGGTATCGGGCGGAGCCGTTCCTACCCCTGGCAGGAGATCCGGTGGATCGACGTCCGCGAGACCGAGAGCCGGTACGGGCGGGTGCTCGCGGCCCGGATCACCCTCGCGGACGGGCGGCGCCGCACGCTGCCCGCGCTCCAGCACAGCCCCCGCTACCCCGATCCCGATTTCCGCGCGGACGTCCAGCGAGTGATCGACCGGTGGGAGGCGAGCACGGACCCGGCCGCGCGAGTCCGGCCGCCGGAACGGTTGCGGAACCGGGTGACGCCCGAAGCCGTCGGGCTCGTCCTGGGCGTGCTCATCACGATCGTCGTCGTGCTCGGCGTCACCATGGGGGGCTAGCCGGGGCGCCGGGTGCCGCGGACCGGACGCGGAGCGCCGGCAAGGACGCCTTCCCGCAGCACCTCTTCGTCCAGGCGGCGATGACCGCCTCCTGATCGTCGAGGCGCGGCGGGGCGCCGTCACGGGCGCGCCCCGCCGCGCGTCGGCGGGACGGTCAGCGGCGGTAGAGGTTGAACTTGTCCTCGCCGATGCGCTCACGCAGCGCCGGGTCGTCGACGCCCTGGCCCTCGCCGGTGGCGCCGCACAGGACGGCGACCTTGCCGATGTGCTGGTTCGTCTGGACGGCGCGGGTCGCCTCGCCCGCCTCGTCCAGCGGGAACGACTTCGACAGCGTCGGGTGGATCATGCCGAGCGAGAACAGCCGGTTCACCTCGACGGCCTCGTGGTAGTTGAAGCCGTGCGAGCCGATGATGCTCTTCAGCCGCATCCACAGGAACCGGTTGTCGTACTCGTGCTTGTAGCCGGTCGACGAGCCGCAGGTGACGATCTTGCCGCCGCGCTTGGCGACGTAGACGGACGCGCCGAACGTCTCGCGGCCGAGGTACTCGAACACGATGCCGGGGTCCTCGCCGACGAGGCCGCGGATCGCCTCGCCGAGGATCCGGCCGGCCTTCGGGTTGCGCAGGCCCTGCTCGCCGAGGTTCAGGTCGTTGCGGTTGATGACGTGCTCGCAGCCCTGCGCGCGGACGATGTCCGCCTTCTCCTCGGAGGAGACGACGCCGACCGGGATGCCGCCGCCGTTGCGGACGAGCTGCGTCGCGAACGAGCCGAGCCCGCCGGTCGCGCCCCAGATCAGCACGACGTCGCCCTGCTTCATGCGGGCGCCGTGGGTGCCGACGAGCATCCGGTACGCGGTCGCGGCGCACAGCGTGTTGGAGCCCGCCTCCTCCCAGGTGAGGTGCGCGGGCTTCTTGATGAGCTGGTTCGCCTTGACGATGCAGTACTCGCCGAGCGACCCGAAGTTGGTCTCGAAGCCCCAGGCGAGCTGCGACTCCGACATCATGCCGTCGTCGTAGGAGCCGTGGTCCTCCTCGTCCACGTAGGACGGGGACAGGACGACCTTGTCGCCGACCTTCCAGCTCTTCACGCCGCTGCCGGTGCGGACGACGACGCCGGAGCCGTCGGAGCCGAGGATGTGGTACGGCAGGTCGTGGCGGGCGCCGTACCAGCCCTGCCGGCCGAACTTCTCCAGGAACGCGAACGTCGGCACCGGCTCGAAGATCGCCGACCAGACCGTGTTGAAGTTGATCGCCGCCGCCATCACCGCGACCACGCACTCGTCGGGCGCCAGCTCGGGCATGTCGACCTCGCCGACGTGCAGGGACTTGCGCACGTCCTTGTCGGTCTGCCCGTCGAAGATGCCGACCTCGTCCTTGCGGGTGAACGCGGCTCGGAACCGGGTCGGCAGGTCGATCTCCTGCAGCTCGGGTCCGCTCGCTCCGGACCGGACGGCGTCGAGCAGGTCGTGGGCCATGGGTGTCCTCCGTGGAACGACGGGTGGGGGGCGCGGCCCTCAGCGGGCCAGAGTTGACCGTGCCGCGGTCCGGGCGCGGCCGGACGCGTCCGCGTCCCGGCCGTCCGCGGGCCGCCGGGTGGCGCCGTCCGCGCCCGCGGCGCGTCCGGCGAGCCGGCCCTCCAGGTGCGCGGCGAGGATCTCCACGCCCGGCGGGTCCAGCAGGTTCAGGTGGTGCACCCCGGGGATCGTGACGATCTCCAGGTCGGAGCAGAGCCCGCCGAAACCGTTGGTTCCGTCGAGCACGTAACGCGCGTCGCGCACCGCCCAGGGGGTCTCTTCGGGCGCGTAGTAGAGGATGACCCGGCCGTCGTAGGGCTCGGGCCGGTACGCCTCCAGGGATCGGGTGTCCTGGTGAGACGTGAGCTGGTGGGTGAGGGCCGCGGGCGGGATGTAGTCCACCAGCGGCGCCGCCCGCTCCATGACCAGCGCGAACTGCGCCTCCTCGTCCAGCCCGGACAGCTCGTCGTAGGTGAGCGTGACGTCCAGGCCGTACGTCTCGTTGATGTAGTCGGCGAACGCGGAGAACCGGCGGGCGAGGGTGTCGGACTCGTCGTCCACGGGGAGGGGGATGCCCGCGTCGAACAGCGCGACGAACTCGACGTCGCGTCCGGCCGCGCGGAGCTGCCGCGCGGTCTCGTAGGCGAGGACGCCGCCGAACGACCAGCCGCCGAGCCGGAACGCGCCCTCGGGCTGCGCTTCGAGCAGGTGCTGGACGTAGCGGGCGGCGCGCTCCTCGACGGACGGCGCGTCCTCGAACCGCTCCAGGCCGTAGACGGGCTGGTCGTCGCCGAGCAGGTCGATGAGCTGCCGGTAGCAGGCGGTGGTGCCGCCGGCGGGGTGCGCGATGAAGATCGGCCGGCGGTCCCCGGTCGGCTTGAGCGGCCGGACGGTCTGCCGGGCGGCCTCCTCGTCGGCGGCCCGGATGACCTCGGCGACGTTCTCCGCGGTCGGCACCTCGAACAGCTCGCCGCGCGTCACCTCGCCGCCCAGTTCGGCGGCGACCATCGCGACGACCCGGTCGGCCTGGTGCTCCTGCCCGCCGAGGTCGGCGAAGAAGTCGGCGGTGACGCCGACGCGGTCGAGGCCGAGGACGTCCTCGAAGATCCGGACGGCGAGGCGCTCGGCGGCGTCGCGCGGCATCACGTAGCCGGACTCGGCGTTCGACACCGCGCTCGACGCGGCCGGGGCGGCGGCGCCGGCGAGGCCCAGCTCGCCGGACGCCCACTCCTCGAACACGTTCACGCTCGCGCCCTGCAGCAGCACGGACGGCGGGACGGTCAGCCCGAGGTCGTGCTCGACGCCGCTCTTGATCCGGACGGCGACGAGCGAGTCCAGGCCGAGGTCGGTGAGCGGGACGGCCGGGTCGAGGCGCTCGGGGTCGAACCCGAGGACGGACGCGATCCGGTACCGGATCCGCGCGGCGATCAGCGCGCGGGCCTCGGCGGGGTCGAGCTCCTTGAGCGCGTCGACGCCGGGCCAGTCGCCCGCGTCGTCGGCGCCGCGCTCGGCGGCGGCCTCGGTCAGCGCCGCGAAGTACGGCATGGAGCGAATCTCGGGGAACAGCTCGACGGCCGTGACGGGGTCGAACCGCAGCACGCCCGTCGCGGTCAGGCCGTGCGCGAGGACCGCTTCGAGGGCCTCGGCGCCCTCCTCGGGGCTGATCGGGTCGATGACGGTCACCGCGGTCTCGGCGGCGCCGCCGACGCGCGACCAGGTGCCCCAGTTGATCGTGGTGCCGGGGCGGCCGTGCGCCCGCCGGTACGCGGTGAGCGCGTCGATCGCCGCGTTCGCCGCCGCGTAGGCGGCCTGGCCGGGCGAGCCGAGCAGCGCGGCCGCCGACGAGTGCACGGCGAACCAGTCGAGGTCCGCGTCCCAGGTGGCGTCGCTCAGCCGCCTGGCGCCCTCGACCTTCGCCGTCCACACCCTGTGGAGATCCTCGGCGCCGAGGTCGGCGATCAGCCGGTCGTCGATCGCGCCGGCGCCGTGCACGACGCCGCGCAGCGCCAGGCCGCCCTCCCGGGCGGCCTCGACGAGGCGCTCGGCGGTGCCGGGCGCGGCGATGTCGCCGAGGACGACGCCGACGTCCACGCCGCTCTCCCGCAGCTTCGCGATCACCTTCTCGGCGTCTGCGCCGGGACCGGACCGGCCGGACAGCACGATGCGCCCGGCGCCGCGCTCGGCCAGCAGCCGCGCGGTGACCAGGCCGATCCCGCCGTACCCGCCGGTGATGACGTAGGCGCCGCCGCGCCGGACGATCTTCTTGGGCTTCGCGTCCCCGGCCGGGAGGGCGGCCTGCGCGAGGCGCGCGACGTACCGCCTCCCGCCGCGCCAGGCGACCTCGCGGGCGTCGCCGCCGCCGAGCAACTCGCCGACGAGGTCCGCGGGGCGGTCGACGTCCACGAGCGTCGCCCGCTGGACGGTCCGCTCGAACGCCAGGACGCGGGTCAGCGCGGCGGCGAACCCGTGCCCGGGCTCGCCGGCCTCGCCGTCCAGGACGGGGACGGCGCGGTGCGTCGCGACGTACAGGCGCGGGCCGTCGGGCAGCGAGCGGCTCGTCTCCGCGATGGCCAGCACGAGGTCCTCGTCGAGGAGGTCGGCGGACGGGACGAGGACGACGCCCTCCACCCCGGACGTGTCGCCGAGGTCGGCGAGGTCGCGGCGGACGGCGCGGTGGCCGCGCTCCTCCAGCCCGGCGGCGGTCGCCGCGGCGAGCGCGTCGCCGTCCTCGGCGAGGATCAGCCAGGCGCCGTCACCCTCGCCGGTCTCAGGGGCCTCGGACTCGTCCCACACCAGCTCGACCAGCTTGTCCGCGACGGGGACGGGGACGTCGTGGCGCTCGGTGCGGCGCAGCACGATGCCGGTCGCCTCCACGAGGACCTCGCCGTCCGCGCCGAGCAGCAGCACGGAACCGGTCATCTCGCCGTCGTCCTCGGCCGCCGCCGCGCGGACGTGCCCGCCGCGATGCGCGGGCCCGTGCACGCGCAGGCTGCCGATCGTCTCGGCGAGCCAGACGCCGCCGCCCGCGACCGCCGCCGCCTCCGCCGACAGCGCGGCCAGGCAGCGGTCGAACACCTCGGGGTGCAGCCGGTAGTGCCGCGACCCGCGCTCGGCGCCCGCGACCTCGGTCGCCGCGCCGTGCTCCGGCGCGGGGGCGGGACGGGCGTCCTCGCCGACGTCCGCGCTGGCCAGCCGCGCCCACGTGCCCGCGGGCGTCAGCGCGTGCACCTCGACGCGCTGCTCGGCCTCGGCGAACGTCGTCGTCACGGTCGTGTGCTCGGTGAGCGCGAGCGGGCGCTCTATCCACAGGCTGTTGACACGGACCGCGTCGGTGCCGAGCGCCGTCGCGCCCGCCGCGAGCGCCATCTCCGCGAACGCCGCGACCGGCAGCGCGGGCAGGCCGTGCACGGTGAGACCGGACAGCCACGGCTGCGCGTCCAGGCCGACGTCGGCGCGCCAGGCGTGCCGGTCCTCGCCGGGCAGCTCGACGTGCGCGCCGAGCAGCGGATGCTCGTCGCGGCCGCCGCGGTTGCGCGTGGACAGGTCGACCCAGTGGCGCTCGTGCCGCCACGGCGACTGCGGGACGTCCACGATCCGGCCGTCGGCGGGCGGCGCGACGGCGAGGCCGTGCGCGGCGAGCGTCGCGAGCTGCGCGTGGAACGTCAGGGTGTCGTCGGTTTCCTGGCCCTTCGGCGCGCGCTTCAGCGTGTGCGTGACCAGGGCGCCGCTGCCGCCGAGCGTCTCGCCGACCGCGTGCGCAAGGATCGGGTGCGCGTTGACCTCGACGAACGTCCGGAACCCGTCCTCGGCCGCCGCCGACACCGCGTCCGTCAGCCGGACCGGGTTGCGCAGGTTCGCCGCCCAGTACTCGACGTCCAGGCGGGCGTCCGCGCCGTCGAACGCGCGCGGGTCGGGCAGCGCCGTCGTGTAGAGCCTGATGCCGTCCGCGAGCGGCGTGCCGGGTTCGAGACCGACCTCGGCGAGCTGCTCGCGCAGGTCGGGCAGCAGCGGGTCGACCTGCGGGGAGTGCCCGGCGCCCTCCGCCTGCACCATGCGGGCGAGGCGGCCCTCCGCCTCCGCGCGCTTCACAACCTCCGCGACCTGGTCGGCGTCGCCCGTCACGACCGTCTGCTTCGGCGACGAGTGCACCGCCGCGTACACCTCGGGCAGCCCGTCCGCCAGCCGCTCGACCTCCTGCGCGGACGCGCCGAGCACCGCCATCGCGCCGCCGCCGACCAGCCGCGTCAGCAGCTTCGACCGCCGCACGATCACCCGCACGCCGTCCTGCGGGGTGAGCGCGCCCGCGACGACCGCCGCCGCGACCTCGCCCATCGAATGCCCGATCACCGCGCCCGGCACGACGCCGTACGACGCCCACATCCGCGCCAGGCCGAGCTGGATCGCGAACAGCACCGGCATCGTGTCGGCCGGGCCGTCCGGCTTGCGGCCCTCCTCGAGCAGCGACCACAGGTCCGGGCCGCCCTCCTCGGCGAACAGGCCGTCCAGGTCGTCGATCGCCTCGGCGAACGCCGGCTCCTCCTCCAGCAGCCGCTGCGCCATGCCCGCGCGCTGCGCGCCGTACCCGGAGAACACCCAGACCGGACGTCCCGGGACGCCGAGCGCCGACCCCATCACCACGCCGGGGTGCGGGCGGCCCTCCGCGAGCGCCTTCAGGCCCTCGACCAGGCCGGCGCGGTCGCGGGCCGACACCGCCGCGCGGGACCGTCCCCGGCCGCCGCGCCGGTGCAGCGTCCGCGCCACGTCGGCGAGCTTCACGTCATCGCGGTCCGCGACCCACTCCGCGAGGAGCGCGGCGTGGTCGCGGACGCGGTCGTCGCTCGTGTCGGACAGCGGGAACGTCCGCACCACCGCCGGCCGGCTCACGACCTCCTGCGCCGGAGCCTCCTCCAGCAGCACGTGCGCGTTCGTCCCGCCGAACCCGAAACCGGACACGCCCGCCCGCGCCGGGTGGCTCCGCTCCGGCCACGGCGTCTCGTCCGCGACCACCCGGAGCCGCAGCTCGTCGAACGGGATGTGCGGGTTCGGCTCCTTGTAGTGCGCGCTCGCCGGGATCACCTTGTGGTGCAGCGCCAGGACGGTCTTGATCAGCCCCGCGACGCCCGCCGCCGACTCCATGTGGCCGAGGTTGCTCTTCGCGGACCCGATCAGCAGCGGCTCGTCCGCCGCGCGGCCCGCGCCCAGCACCTCCCCGACGGCCTTCGCCTCGATCGGGTCGCCGAGGAACGTGCCCGTCCCGTGCGCCTCGACGTAGTCGACCTCGGTGGTCTCCACGCCCGCCGCCGCGTACACATCCCGCAGCAGCGCCCGCTGCGCGTCCGAGTTCGGCGCCACCAGGCCGTTGGACCGCCCGTCGGAGTTGACGCCCGAGCCCTTGATCACCGCGAGGACCCGGTCGCCGTCGCGGACCGCGTCCGACAGCCGCTTCAGCACCACCGCGCCGCAGCCCTCCGCGCGGACCATCCCGTCCGCCGACGCGTCGAACGCCTTGCAGTGCCCGTCCCTGGCCGTCGCGTCCGCCAGGTCGAACGTCATCGTCACCGTCGGCGACAGCAGCACGTTCACGCCGCCCGCGAGGGCCACGTCCGCCTCGCCGCTGCGCAGCGCCTGCACCGCCAGGTGCGTCGACACCAGCGACGACGAGCACGCCGTGTCGACGATCATGCTCGGGCCGCGCAGGTCCAGCAGGTACGACAGCCGGTTCGCGATGATGCTCAGCGCCGCGCCGGTCGCCGTGAACGGCTCCAGCGACGCCAGGTCCGACGCGGTGAACGCCGCGTACTCCGGCGCCGAGACGCCCACGAACACGCCGGTGCGGCTGCCGCGCAGCGACGCCGGTCCGATCCCCGCGTGCTCGAACGCCTCCCACGCCACCTCGAGGACGAGCCGCTGCTGCGGGTCCATCACCGCCGCCTCGCGCGGCGTGATCCCGAAGAACCCCGCGTCGAACTCCGCCACGTCGTCCAGGAACCCGCCGAGCCGCGTCGTCCTCGCCAGCAGGTCGCCGACCTCGGGGGACCCGTCGTCGAACGCGTCCCAGCGGCCGTCCGGCACCTCCCGGATCGCGTCGCCACGGCCCGTCAGGAACCGCCAGTACTCCGCCGGCCCGGTCAGGTCGCGGTCACCGCCGGGGAACCGGCAGCCGATCCCGACCACCGCGATCGGCTCGTCGTCCCGGGCCGCCGCCCGGGCCGGCACCGCCGCCGGCTCCGCCTCGGCGGCGTCGGCGCCGCCCGCCAGCGCACAGGAGAGCTTGCTGATCGTCGGGTGCTCCCACACCAGCGTCGCGGGAAGGGCCCGGCCCAGCATCTGCTCGAGGTCGCCCGCGATCGCCACCGCGTCCCGCGACGCCAGCCCGAACTCCTCCAGGGGACGGTCCGGGTCGACCTCGGCCTCGGCGATCCTGGAGCGCCGCGCGATCTGCTCGATGAGGTGCCGGCGAATCGCGTCCTCGCCGATCCGTGGGTCGCCCTCCGCGTTGTCCCGCGCGGCTCCGGAACGATCGTTGCTCTGCATGCGGTGGGTTCCCCCCATGAAACCGGGATCGTTCATCGAAGCGGAGGGACCACTTTGTCCTACGGTGACCGGCTCACGATGCGCATCCAGACCACTTTTCTCCCCGGCCACTTGTCACGGTGATGACAAGACTCGGCAGTAACCAATGTGGCCTGATGGGATAGTTGAGGGACTCTGCCCTAACCGTGGGCCGAGTGACCGGATGCCAACCAATAGTAACAATAGCCACGAACGCTTTTAGGGGGAAGCGGCGGATTTCCCGGCGGCACGGGACCCCCGCCGCAGGATCAGGTGACCCGGGGCCGATACCGATGGGCGCTGGCGGTGGTGGCCGTCAGCGCGTTCATGACCACCATGGACAACACGGTGGTCTTCACCGCCCTGCCCAGGATCATGGCCGACCTCGGCATGTCGTCCTCCGCCAAGGACTGGGTCGCCACCGGCTACATCCTCATGTTCTCCTGCCTGATGATCACCGGCGGGCGGCTCACCGACCTCTACGGCTGCCGCGTCACCTTCACCACCGGAATGATCGTCTTCACCTCCGCCTCGGCGGTCTGCGGCCTCGCCCACACCTCCGAGGTGCTCATCCTCGCCCGCATCGTCCAGGGCGGCGGCGCCGCGCTCGTCCTTCCCGCCACGCAGGTCATGGTCACCGTCGGGCGCAACGACAAGCAGCGCTCCATCGGGAACATCGTCTTCATCGGCGCCGCGTCCAGCGCCACCGCGCTCGGCCCCACCATCGGCGGCATCATCGTCGAGCACTTCCACTGGGGCTGGATCTTCCTCATCAACATCGTCCCCGGAATCCTCGTCATCCTGCTCGGCGCGGTCGTCCTCACCGGCCGCAGCAAGAACCCGCACGCCCGCATCGACCTGCCCGGCGTGCTGATCTCCGCGACGATGCTGTTCGCCTTCATCTACGGCCTGGAGGACGGCAACAAGCACGGCTGGGCGGACCCGTCCGTCCTCAGCACCTTCGCGCTCGGCGGCATCGCGCTCGTGTGCTTCATCGTCGTCGAGAGCTGGGCCCCCGACCCGATGATCGACCTGCGGTTCTTCCGGAACCGCGTCTTCTCCGGCGGGCTGGTCTCGCAGATGCTCTACGGCATCGGCTTCAACGGCATGATGTTCTACTCCCAGCCGTTCCTGCAGCGCTTCCTCGGCTTCTCACCGCCCGAGGCCGGGCTCGTCATGCTGCCCCCCGCCCTCACGATCATGGTGCTGACCCCGGTCGCGTTCCTCCTCGCCACCAAGATCGGCCCTCGCCCCGCGATCGGCGCCGGCATGGCGCTGATGGGCGTCGGCATGATCCTGTTCTCCACCCTCGAGATCGGCGACGGGTACGCGGACCTCATGCCGGGGGTCCTCCTCGTCGGCGTCGGCGCCGCCCTCGCCATGCCGCTCGTCATGTACGTCCTCAAGGCCGTGCCCGAGAAGCGCGCCGGCGTCGCCAGCGGCGTCATCAACGTCATCCGCGAGGCGTCCGGCGCGTTCGGCATCGCCATCGTCGGCCTGCTCATCCAGACCGTCCCCGACGAGGGCGCGAGCGCCCGGGCCCTCGAATCCTTCCGGCACGGCACCTCCTCCGGGCTCGCCCTCGGCGCCGCCCTCGTCCTCATCGGCGGCGTCATCAGCGCCCTCACCCTGCCCAGCCGGCGCGGCTGGACCGGCCCCAAGCACGGCAAGCAGGCCCCCCTCGTCGCCGAACCCGCCGCCGCCCGTCCCGAACCCGCCCTCGCGACGGCCACCGCCACCGCCACCGCCACCGCGACCCCCCGCGACCCGCTCCCTGTCGTCCCGGGCCCGGACCCCGTCGGCGCCGTCCCGTCCGCCGACCCCGTCCCCGCGCCCATCCCCCTCAGGACGGAAACGGATCCCATGGCCGCACCGCGCACCCCCGGCCCGCACTGGTGGAGCGACACCCCCGACGACGACGCGCCCGCCACCTGGCGCCCCACCCCGCCGGACGCGACGTCCCCCTGGCAGGACTGGGCCGACACCGCCATCCCCACCTGGACCACCCCCGCCGAGGAGCCCCCGCCGCCGCCCACCAGCAAGTGGTTCGACGACGAGTCCGCCGCCCGCTCCCGCGGCACCCTCCCGCCCGACGACGACCCCCTCGCCACGCTCCCCGACCGCTGGACCCCGGGCGGCTCCCCCCTCTCCGCCCCCACGCCCAGCTCGGAGCCCATAGCCCACGCCCTCCTCCAAGAACTGGCGTCCCGCGGCAAGAGCCCCTCGACCACCGGAACCCCGCCCCCCGAACCGAGCGTTCCAGAGCCCGCGACCCCCGAATCGCCGGAGGCGGCCCTCCCCGACGGCGAGCCTCCGGCCCCCCTCACCCCTGGCCCCGAGACCGCCGCCCCCGAGGACGACGGCACGGCCCCCACCGACGGCACCCCAGCACCGGCCGCCGACACCCCCGTCCAACCAGTGGACGCCGAGCGCGACCCGGCACTCAGGACGTCACATCCGGAGACCGTGAACGTCGAGCCGGCGGCGCCCCGGACGCAGGCCCCCGCCCCGACGACGACCGCGAGGTCAGAGGCACCCGACCCCCAGGACGATGGCGAGGCGCCGCCGAACCGGGCCGCCTCGCGCGAGACCGCACGTCCGCGCGGCGACCAGCACGTCAACGGGCCCACCGCACCGCCACCACCGGTCACCTCGAACCAGGACGGCACCGACCCTCTCGGCGCGACGACGACCGCGGAAGAGCAGGCCGGCGGGCACGGCGCCGTCGCGCCGCCGCCGGTTGCCTCGAGCTCGGAGGGCGCCGACCCGCTCGACGAGCGACACGGTCCCGGCGAGGCCGTGACGCCCGAGGGTTCCGAGACCGGCGGCGTGGGGCAGCAGGCCCCGGAGGACGAGCCTCGTGAGGCGGGCGCTCTGGGCGGGGAGCCCGGGGACGCCTGGGTGGCCGGACGCGGAGGCGCCGCGGCCGCGGCAGGACCCGACGGGGACGGGGCGGTCGCCGAGGAGGTTCCGGAGGTCGGCGGGCCGGGGTGGCCTCCGCCGCCGCCGGACGGATGGCTGTACACGCCGTACGTGCCCGAGGACGACGACCCGTCCGGCGAGCCGTCGGTCAGTCCGCGTAGCGACGCCTGGTAGGGAGCTGCCGTGAGCCGAATCGTGATCTTCGCCGCGGGTTCGCGGGGGGACGTCCAGCCGTGCGTGGCGCTCGGGCGGGCGCTGCTGGAGCGGGGCGACGAGGTCCGGCTCGTCGCGAGCGCGCGGTACGCGCCGATGGCCGTTGCGGCGGGGCTCGAGTTGGCGCCGCTGACGGCCGATCCGACGGAGATCCTGGAGTCGGACGCGGGGCAGGAGCTGCTGGCGGGCGGGCGGAACCCGGTGAAGTTCCTCGGCGGGTTCCGGCGCATCCTCGGGCCGATGGCGGAGCGGCTGCTGGGCGAGTGCCTGGACGCGTGCAAGGGCGCCGATCTGATCCTGGGTCCGACGCTGGGGTTCCTGCCGGAGCACATCGGCGCGCATCTGGGCGTGCCGCGGGCGCTGATCCATTTCCAGCCGAGCCAGCCGACGGGGGCGTTCCCGCATCCGTTCGTGCCGCAGGCGCGGATGCTGGGCCGGTGGGGGAACCGGGCGAGCTTCGGGGCGGTCGACCAGATCGCGTGGCAGCTGTCGCGCCCGTTCATCAACCCGTGGCGGGACGAGCGGCTGGGCCTGCCGCGGCTTCCGCTGCGCGGCCTGCGCCGCGACGGGACGACGGTGCTCGCGTGCTTCAGCGAGGCGGTGGTGCCGCGTCCGAAGGACTGGCCGGCGAGCGTGCACATGACCGGGTACTGGTTCCTGGACGAGCCGGAGTGGGAGCCGCCGGAGGAGATCGCGGCGTTCCTGGAGGCGGGCCCCGCGCCCGTCTACGTCGGGTTCGGGAGCATGGTGCCGAAGGACGCGGAGATGACCGGGCGGGCCGTCCGGGCGGCGCTGCGGCTGGCCGGTGTGCGCGGCGTGGTGCAGGGCGATCCGGAGACGTCGGACGACGAGGTCCTCGCGGTGCGGGACGTCCCGCATTCGTGGCTGTTCCCCAGGATGTCGGCGGTCGTGCACCACGGCGGTGCCGGGACGACGGCGGCGGGCCTGCGGGCGGGGGTGCCGACGGTGGTGTGCCCGTTCTTCGGCGACCAGCCGTACTGGGGGGAGCGGGTCGCCGCGCTGGGCGCCGGGCCCGCGCCGCTGCCGTTCCGCGCGATGACGGTGCCGCGGCTCGCGCGGAAGCTGCGGCGCGTCGCCGAGGACCAGGAGATGGCCGACCGGGCGTACGAGGTGGGCCGGCGGATCCGGGCGGAGGACGGCGTGGGCCGCGCCCGGGACGTCATCGACGGGCTGCTGCGCTGAGGGTCAGTCGGAGCTCCACGTCCAGCCGTCGCCGTCGGGCGACGGGACGATCCGGCGCTTGACGCGCGGGGGCCGGACGGGGCGGGGCTGCGGCTGGCCGTTCGCCCACGGGGCCCACGGAGCCTGCGGCCGCTCCGTACGGGCCGCGGGCGCGTGCGCCGCGGGCGCGTGCGCGGCCGACGGGTGCGGGTCGCGGAACACCAGTTGCGGGCGTTCGCCGTCGGGCGGTCCGCTGGGGGTGGGCTGCAGGGCCGGCTGGAAGGCGTCGTTCGCGTCCAGCACCGGCGCCGCAGGCACAGCGGGCGCGGGAGGCGCGGCGGGCGCGGGAGGCGCGGCGGGGGCCGGGGGCGCGGGCGTCTCGGGCGTGCCCTGCTCCCAGTGCATCCGGTACGGGTACGGCTGCGCCTCGGGCAGCGGCGGCGGGACGGCGACGGTCGCGGCCCCCGCACCGGCGGCGGCCACGCTGTGCTCCCGCAGGTCCATCTTGGCGTGCAGGAACGCGAGCGGGCCCGGCAGCCACCAGTTCGCCTTGCCCATGAACCGCATGGTGGCGGGCACGAGCAGGGACCGGACGAGCGCGGCGTCCACGACGACGGCGACGAACATGCCGACGCCGATCAGCTTCACGACGGTGATCCCGGCCATGCTGAACGCGCCGATGACGACGAGGAACAGCAGCGCGGCGCTGGTGATGATCCCGCCGGTGTGCTGCATGCCGCGGGCGACGGCGGCGCGGTTGTCGTGGGTGCGGTCCCACTCCTCGCGGATCCGGCTGAGCAGGAAGACCTCGTAGTCCATCGACAGGCCGAACACGACCGCGAGGATGAGGATCATGCTCGTGGCCTCGACGCCGCCGGTCGGGGTGAAGTCCAGGACGCCGGCGAGGTGCCCGTACTGGAACCCCCACACGATCGCGCCGAACGACGCGCCGATCGACAGGACGTTCATGACGATGGCCTTCAGCGGCAGCACCACCGAGCCGAAGAACATGAACAGCAGGAGGAACGTGGCGAGCCCGACGGCGATCGCCATCTTCGGCAGGCTGCGCATCAGGCTGGACATCAGGTCCATCTGCGCGGCGGTGCTGCCCCCGACGTCGATGTGCATCGGGTAGCCGTCCTTGACGAGGCTCATGCCGCGGATCCGTTTGACGAGGTCCTGGGCGTGCTCGTCCATCGGCTCGTACTTGTGCGTCACGGAGACGCGGACGCCGCCGTACGCGCCGGAGTAGCCGGTGAACTTCGCCTCGGTGACGCCCGGGAGCGCGGCGAGCTTCTTGCGGAAGTCCTCCAGGTAGGGCGGGATGTTGTCGCCCGACTTGGACGGCTTCCAGTCGCGCGGGATGAGGTCGCCGGAGATGACGACGTCGATGGGCTCGGCGGTGCCGTTCGGGAAGTCGGCCTTGACGTTCTCGACGACGGCGCGGGTCGCGCTGTCCTTCGGCAGGACGCGGGCGTCGATGCTGCCGAACTGGACGTGCAGGAACGGCCCGAACATGACGCCGAGGATCACCAGGACCACGGCGAAGTACGGCAGCGGGTGCTTCATGACGCTGTGGCCGAGCCGGTACCAGAAGCCGCTGTCGTGGTCGCGCTGCGCGCGCTTGGACGTGGGGCGCCGCCACGGCATCCGGCCGCCCTCGACGCGCGGGCCGAGGATGGCGAGGAGGGTGGGGAGCAGCACGGTCGCGCCGAACACGGCGACCATGACGGTGGCGATGCCGGCGAGCCCGATGGTGCGCAGGAACATCTGCGGGAACAGCAGCAGGCCGGCGAGCGCGGCGGACACGGTGACGCCGGAGACCATGATGGTGCGGCCGGCGGTCGCGAGGGTCGCGGCGAGGGCGTCCTCGCGGAGCGGCCGCATCGCCTCCCGGTGCGCCTTCTTCGCCGCCTTGCGCGCCTGCTTCCCGCGCTCCCGTTTCCAGGGTTTGCCGGGTGGTATCCCGTGCGCGGCCATGCCGCGCTGCAGTTCCTCGCGGAACCGGCTGATGATGAACAGCGAGTAGTCGATCGCGAGGCCGACGCCCATCATCGTGACGACCTCGAGCGCGAACGACGTCACGTCGGCGGCGTAGGTGACGACGTGCAGGACGGCGAGCCCGCCGATCATCGAGAACACCGCGACGAGCAGCGGCAGCGACGCGGCGACGACCGCGCCGAACAGCAGGATCAGCAGGATCAGCAGCGGCAGCGCGGTGATGGTCTCGGCGCGGACGATGTCGGCGGTGACCTGCTCGCCGAACTCCTGCCCGAGCGGGACGGCGCCGCCGAACTGAACGGTCAGCCCCGGCGCCTTCAGCCGCTCCTTGATGTCCTGGTAGTTCTTCAGCTTGGTCGGGTCGTCGCCCTTCAGCTTCACCGCGACGAACGTCTCGTGCTTGTCGCGGGACGCGAACGACGCCGCGTCCTTCTGGTCCAGCGCCCAGTAGGAGATGATCTCCTCGACGCGGTCCTTGGGGAGCCGCGCGACGGTGCTGATGACACTCGCCTCGTAGCGCGGGTCGTCGACCGTCATCGTGTCGCTCTTGTAGAGGACGAGGACGTCGGGGTTCGTGCTGCCGAAGTAGGTGGCGCCGAGCCGCGCGACGAGCGTCGAGGACGCGTTCGGGTCCTCGAAGCCGCCCGCCTTGAACTTCGCGAACACGCCGAGGCCCCAGGCGCCGGCGACGCCCGTCAGCAGCACGATGCAGACGAGGCTGACCCACCGTCGCCGGTGGATGAGACGCCCCAGCCCCGAGAGCATGGTCCTCCTGTGTCGTCGCGGCCGCGGGGCGCGGTGCCCCGCGGCCCCCTGTCGAGCCGATGCCCGTGTCGAGCCGATGCCCGTGTCGAGCCGATCGTGCGGCGGCCTCGCCCCGTGCGTGCGAGGCCGAGACTACTTGCGGGACGCGAGCCGCGCCGCCGTGGTCGGCAGCGCGCCGTCCAGGTACCGCTGCCGCGTCGCCGCGCGGGCGATCTTGCCGCTGGACGTGCGGGACACCGCGCCCGGCTCGACGAGCAGGAACGCGTGCACGCTCATCTCGTGCTCGACGTTCACGGCGCCGCGCACCGCCGACTCGACCTCGTCCAGGTCCAGCCGGCCGAGCGGCACCCGCCGGTTCCGCTCGGCGACCACGACGAGCCGCTCGGTCTCCTCGCCGGGCAGCGCGAACGCGGCGACGTGGTCGGGCCGGACCGCCGGGTGCGCCTCCTGCGCGGTGACCTCGATGTCCTGCGGGTAGTGGTTGCGGCCGTCGACGATGATGAGGTCCTTGATGCGGCCGGTGACGTACAGCTCGCCCTCGTGGATCACGCCGTAGTCGCCGGTCCTCATCCACGGCCCGGCGGGCAGGCCGCCCGGCTCGGCGAGCTCGCCGCCGAAGGTGTCCTGGCTGCGCTCGGAGTTGCGCCAGTACCCGGCGGCGGTGTTCGGGCCGTGCACCCAGATCTCGCCGACGTGCCCGTCGGGCTGCTCCGCGCGCGCGTCCGGGTCGACGATCGCGACGATCTGCCCGGACGGCCGTCCGCACGACACGAGCGTGCTCGCCCGGTCCGCGTCCGGGTCGCACAGCCGGACCTCGCCCTGGGTGAGGACGTCCCGGTCCACCGTGATGATCTTCGGGGGGACGTCCTCGGCCGCGGCGGTGACGAACACCGTCGCCTCCGCCAGCCCGTACCCGGGGGCCTGGGCGCCCGGGCGCAGCCCCGCCGGCGCGAGCGCCTCCGCGAACGTCGACAGCGTCGACGTGCGGATCGGCTCCGCGCCGTTCAGGCACGTCGTCAGCCCGGACAGGTCCAGGCCCTCCAGCTTCTCCGGGGACGCCATCGACGCCACGTACTCGTACGCGAAGTTCGGGCCCGCGGTGTAGACGTTCTTGCCCGGCCGCGCCGCGATCAGCTGCAGCCAGCGCATCGGGTTCATGATGAACGACACCGGGTCGGTGTAGATCGCGTGGTCGCCGTGCACCAGCGGCAGCGCCATCGTCGCGATCAGGCCCATGTCGTGGAACAGCGGCAGCCAGCTCACCAGCTCCGGGTCCGGCTTCTCCGGCGCCCACCCCGCCCACAGCTGCGCCGCGTTCGCCGTCACGTTCCCGTGCGTGATCTCGACGCCGGCGGGACGGCGCGTCGACCCCGACGTGTACTGCAGGTACGCCAGGTCGTCGAACCCGATCGGCTCGTCCTCCCAGGACCCGGCGAGCCCGAGGTCGACCTCCTCCGCGAAGAGGATCTCCTTCGGCTGCGGGACGTCGTGGTCGGCGAGGAACTTCTCCACGTGCGGGAGCGCGTTCCGGGTCGTGACGATCACCGCGGGCTCGCTGTCGGCGTACGCGCCGATCAGCCGGTCGGCGTGCCCCGGCAGGTCTGGCGAGAACAGCGGCACCGCGACGACGTGCGCGTACATCGCGCCGAGCATCGTCATCATGTACTCGAGCGTCTGCGGCAGCAGCAGCGCGGCCCGCTCGCCGGGCCCGGTCACCTGCCGCAGCGCGGTCGCCGTCGCGCGGGCGCGCCGGTCGGTCTCGGCCCAGGTCAGGGTGATGTGCTTGCCGGCCGGGTCCAGCGAGTAGTCGACGAAGGTGAAGGCCGGGGCGTCCGGCTTCTCCCGCGCCCACCGCGCGACCCGCTCGATCAGCGGGGTGCGGCCGGAACCGCCGGGGAGGAGTTCGGGAAGCAGCGAGCCCAATGCCATTGATCAATCTCCCGAGGGGACGGGCCGGGCGGGCCATCATGGGGGGTGGGCGCCGTCGGCGATGCGTGCGGTCGGCCGGACGACTCGTCTGGCGCCCCCCGGCGAGCGGCGATGATCGTGAAGCTACCGGATGGTAGGCAGCGCGCGATATTAGCTGCGCGCCACATTCGCCGCGGCCGGGTTTGTCACCGCCGTGACAAGAGGAAATGCCTTTTCACGTCTGGGCGCAGGCACCGTTACCGACCGTGTGCGCAGTAGTGGTCCGGGCCTAGTGGTCCGCGAAGATCTGCTGCATGATCCCACGCCGGTGCCGTCCCTGGTAGGTGGTGTCGGGGTTCTCCGCCTCGGGGAGTTCGGCCAGGTAGCGGCTCTCCGCGTCGATCAGCTGCTCCAGTTCGCCGCGGTCGAGGAACACGCCCTTGCAGCCCGGGCATTCCTCGATCACCACGCCGTGCCGTTCGTGGGTGTCGAGCGCGGACGCGCACTTCGGACACCGCATCGACGCCTCTGACATACCGGATCCCCTGTCCGTGACCGCAGCTTTACTGACAGCGGATCAGCTTACTGACACGATCCCCTATTTGGCACCGGGCCGGGTCATCCGCGAACGAATCACCTGCCCGCGACCGCCGCCCCGCCCGTTCCCATCGGCATTCCGGACGAACCGGACGCGGACGACGCGCCTCGCCGCGCCGGGTCAGCGCACCCCTGCGGCCGGGGCCGTCAGATGTAGGCGCCGCCTCGGGCGGCGGCCTCCGCCCTCGCCTCGGCCGCGCGGGTCTCCGCGCGGTACAGCGCGATCCGGCGCCGCCACAGGCCGAAGCACGCGGCGCCCCACAGCAGGCCGATCTCCGCGACGATCGCGACGCCGAGCACCACGGCCCAGTCCGTCCCGTTGCCCTGCTCCATGCCGACCGGCGACACCAGCGTCATCCGGCCGTCGCCGCGGTCGCCGCCGTCGCTCGTCGTGCCCGCCATGGCCTGGCTGTTCGGCACCGGCATCGCGCCCGGCGCGTTCAGCGGCGGCAACGCGACGCCCGGCCGTCCCGGGGACGGCACGACGGGCAGGTTCGGCACCTGCTCCTCGTTCACGTGCCCGGCTCCGGTAGTGCCGCCGTAGCCCCTGCCGCCGTCCGTCCCCGTCCAGTCGTCGGCCGGGTACCCGTCCTCGGTCGACGAAGCGCTCCCCGCCGACGTCCCGCCGCGATGCTTGTGCTTCCCGGCAGCGGGCGCGTCGTCGTCCCACGGGACGCCGAGCTCGGACGGCCCGCCGTCGCCGTACGACCAGGTGTGATGGCTGTGCGCGCCGCTCCCGCCGCCGGCACCGCTCGGCGCACCGCCGTCAACGGTCACGCTGTGCTGCTTCGGCGCGGTGTACTGCTGGCTCGGTGCGGCGTGCTGCTTTGGGGCAGCGTGGTGGCTCGGCGCGTCGTAAGCCGTGACGCCCTGGCCGGCGGGGGTCCCGTGATGCGGCCGCTTCCCATGCCCGGAGGGCTTCACGTGTGCGGGCGGCTTCCCGTGTGCGGGTGCCTGCACGTTGGTGGGCGGTTGGGCCGGGGGCATCGGCTGGACGGGATGGGCGCGCGGCTTCGGGTGAGGCTGCTGCGGCGGTCCGGCATGGTGCACCGGCCGGCCCTGGTTCGCGGGGTGGGGTTGGGCGGGGCCGGTCGCCGTCCGGGGCTTGTGGCAGTGCGAGGCCGGGGCGGCGTGGCCGCCGGGGGCGGCGTCATGGCAGGGCTTGCCGGAGCCGGGTGCGTCGGCGGTGCAGTGCGCGTCGCCCTCGTTGGGCGCGGACTGGGGCTGGGCGGGCGGCGCGTCGGCCGTCGCGGAATGGCCCTCGCCGGACGGGAGGTGGAAGACGGCGCGGGACGTGCGGGGTTCGGCGTTGTCGGCCGCGGCGATGGTGACGATGGACGGCCGCGTCCCCGACGGGCGCTCCACGACGGAGGCCGGGACGGAGACGGCGGCGGTCCTCGTCACCGTCGCGCCGCCCACGTCGCCGAGGTCGCAGCGCAGTTCGTGGCCGGAGTCCAGCCGGGCGCAGCCCGGCGGGCGGTCCGCCCAGGCGAGCGGGTCGGCGGCGAGGAGGCGCAGGACGGCGTGGTGCGCGACGCCGCCCTCGGCGCGGACGCGGACGGTGTGGCCGAGCGCGTAGGCGGGCCCGGCGACGGCGGCCGCGGACGTCGAGGTCCGGGTGAGGAGCCGGACGTCGGACTGGTTCGCGTTCGCGGACGCCCCGGTGAGCATCATCGGCGGTACGGCGAGCGCGCCGCCCGCCATGATCGCGCCGACGCGCGCCCTGCTGCGGGTCCTGCTGCCACCGGTTCGCACGGGGTCCCCTCTCGCGGATTCACTGTCTCTGTTGCGTCCAGGGGGGCGACTGATTGTTGCAGTCCGTAGTCATTCATTGCCAGAGTGTCGCCATGAGTAACCTGACCGGGACCCTCTTTCGCGTAGTGAAATCAGATCTCCGTAGAATCGGGTGATTCGCGAGGAGAGGAGACGCGGGTGGCGGAGGCCGTACGGTCGCTGGAGCGCGCGTTCGAGCTGCTGGAGCATCTGGCCGACGCGGGCGGCGAGATGGCGCTGTCGGAGCTGACCGAGGTGTCCGGGCTGCCGATGCCGACCATCTACCGGTTGATGCGGACGCTGGTGAACCACGGGTACGTGCGGCAGGAGCCGTCGAAGCGGTACGCGCTGGGCCCGCGGCTCATCCGGCTCGGCGAGACCGCGAACCGGCTGCTGGGGACGTGGGCGCGTCCCGTCCTGGCGCGGCTGGTGGACGACGTGGGCGAGACCGCGAACATGGCCGTGCTGGAGGGCGACGAGGCCGTGTACGTGGCGCAGGTGCCGTCCAAGCACTCGATGCGGATGTTCACCGAGGTGGGGCGGCGGGTGCAGCCGCACTGCACGGGCGTCGGGAAGGCACTGCTGTCGCAGCTGCCGGACGAGCGCGTCCGCGAGATCCTCGGCCGGACGGGGATGGCCGCGCACACGCCGAACACGTTCACCGACCAGGACGCGCTGCTGGCCGAGCTGCGCCGCGTCCGCGAGCAGGGCTTCGCGCTGGACGACGAGGAGCAGGAGATCGGGGTGCGGTGCGTCGCGGTGCCGTTGCGGGGCGCGCCCGCGCTGACGGCGCTGTCGGTGTCAGGGCCGTCCGGCCGGATGACGCATGAGGCGGTCTCCGACGTGGTCCCGATCGTGCGGGACGCGGCGGACCGGTTCGCGAAGGAACTGGGCGGCGCCTGACGCGCCCCGTCCCGGGGCGCGAGGCGGGCCGGGGCCGGGTCTGAGGCGGCCCGGCCCCCGGGCGGCTAGTCGATCGGCTCGCCCACGATGACGGTCGGGCGGCCGCTGCGCTCCCACATGACGAAGTCGCCGGCGGACTTGACGAGCACCGCCGCGAGCCACAGCGCGAGGCCGGTGTCGTCGGCGATGCCGGCGATCGGGATGACGTCCGGGATCGCGTCGATCGGCGAGATGATGTACACCAGCCCGAGCGCGAGCAGGCCGAGCGTCCCGAAGGACATCCCCTTGTACTGGCCGCGCAGGACCGACTTCAGCATGCGCGGCACGGCGCGGAACCGCTCCCAGAAGCCGGGCACGTCGGGCTGGAGGGTCTCGCTGTAGATCTGCCAGGCCTGCCCGGCGGCGGCCGTCCTGCGCTTCCTGTCCACAGGTGCTCCTCGGTCAGGGGTCGTGAGGGCGCGCCCCCGCAGCGCCCACGTCCCTCTATGACGTGACCGATGCCGGTTTTGTTCCCTCCGGTGGACCATGAGGCCCGGATCACAACCGGTGCGCCGCGGCGGTCGCCGTAATGATCGTCAGCGAGCGCCGGCACGGTGCCCGCACGGCACCGATCGGGTTACCGGAAGTGAGTTCTTCGTCACTCTCGCGGGCAACGTGCGGGGATTACGGCGCAATGGCCGGCGCCCGCTGCCAGCATGAGAGGTCCTCGCGGGAGGGGCGCCGCCTCCCCGAGGCACGACCGGCACCGCCCGTCGAGCACCGCAGGAGCTGATCCACGACATGAGCGGCGACCATCTGAACAGACCCGTCCACGGCACCGTGGCGGGCGCCGCCTACGTGGCGCTCCCGCCCACCGCGGTCGACGCGACCGCGTCCGGGCCGACCCGGCTGATGCTCGCCTGGCCCGGTTTCGACCCGCCGCGGACCGCGGCCGCGCTCGCGGCGGCGATCCCGATGACGGGCGTGCCGGTGTGGCGCGTCTACCTCGACCTGCCCGGCCGCTCGCCGGGCGGGCTCGGCTCGGGCGCGATCCTGGAGACCGAGGCCATCGAGGCGTACGGCCGCGCGGTCGAGCAGGCCGCGGCCGGGCTGCCCGCCGCGGTCGCCGAGCTGCGCCGCGACCTGGCGCTGCCGGACGGGCCCGTCGAGCTCGCCG
>NZ_JABMCA010000063.1:0-60478 GCF_014706005.1 Actinomadura sp. RB99
GCGCGCGAGACCGCCGCCGGGCTCGGCGCCTGGCAGCGCGGCACCCGGTCCGGCCGCGCGGGCACGCCGCCCGCCGGCACTCCGGTGCCGCCGCCGAGCGTTGAAGGAAAGGACCTGCGGCCATGAACGAGGGGTGGAACGGCGCGATGGACGACGGCACGAACCGGCTCGGGTGGATGCTCGACGACGCCCTGCGGATGCCGGAGACGCGGTACGCGATCCTGCTGTCGGCCGACGGGCTGCTGATGGCCCATTCGGAGCGCATCGGGCGGGACGAGGCGGAACGGCAGGCGGCCGGCATGTCCGGGCTGCAGTCGCTGGCCCGCAGCACCGCCGAGTTCTGCGGCGACGCGGGCACGACGTGGCGGCAGACCGTCAGCGAGTTCGACGACGGGTACGTGTTCCTCGTCGCGGCGGGGCCGGGCGCCTACCTGGCGGTGTCGGCGACGCAGCACGTGGACATGGAGACGGTGTCGTTCCGGCTCCAGGAGCTGGTGCAGCGGCTGGGCAAGGAGCTGACCAGCCCGCCGCGCCCGGGCGCGGACAGCGTCGCATGAGCCGCCGCCGCGACGAGCGGGCGCTGGTCCGGCCGCACGTGGTCACCGGCGGCCGGGCGCACCCGTCCCGCAATGTGTTCGACCTGGTCACGCTGGTGATCTCGGCCGGCGACCTGCCCCGGCGGGGGCTGTCCCCGGAGAAGCTGCGGATCGTGGAGCTGTGCCGGGGCGGCGCGCTGTCGGTCGTGGAGATCGCCGGGCATCTGGCCCTGCCCGTCGGGGTCACGAAGGTGCTGCTGTCCGACCTGGTCGACAGCGGCCACCTCGCCACGCGGGCGCCGGCACCGGCCGCCCCGACGTCCCGGACCCGGCTCCTGCAGGAGGTGCTCGATGGACTCCGCGCAAGTCTCTGACACGGGCGTGGCCGGCGGTGGGACCTACCTGCGGGAGACCGTCCGGACCGCCGTCAAGATCCTCATCGTGGGGCACTTCGCGGTCGGCAAGACGACCTACGTCGGGACGCTGTCGGAGATCCGGCCGCTGCGCACCGAGGAGCGGATGACGCAGGCCGGCGCCACCGTCGACGACCTGGCCGGCGTCCGCGACAAGACGACGACCACCGTCGCGATGGACTTCGGCCGGCTCACGCTGAGCGACGACCTCGTCCTGTACCTGTTCGGCGCGCCCGGCCAGAAGCGCTTCACCCGGCTCTGGAACGACCTGGCGCGCGGCGCGCTCGGCGCGCTGATCCTGGTGGACACCGCGCGGCTGCAGGAGTCGTTCGCCGTCATGGACATCGTGGAGAGGCAGGGGCTGCCGTACGCGGTGGCGGTGAACCGGTTCGACGGGTCGCCGGAGTTCCCCGACGAGGAGGTGCGCGAGGCGCTCGACCTCGCGCCGTCCACGCCGCTCGTCACCTGCGACGCGCGGGAGCGGACGTCCTCCACGCACGCGCTGATCGCGCTCGTCGACCACCTGCTCGCGCTCGGCCAGGAGGCCCCGTGACCGTCGACCAGACCCGCCCCGCGGACGGCGCCGCCGGCGACGGCGGGGAGCCCGGACGGCTCTACGGGCCGGAGTTCGCCGCCGACCCCCGCCGGGTGTACGACGCGCTGCGCGCGCACGGCGCGCTCGCGCCCGTCGAGATCTCCCCCGGGGTCCCCGCGACGCTCGTCATCGGCTACGACGCGGCGCTGGAGGTCATGCGGGAGGCGGAGACCTTCCCGCGGTGCAGCACGGTGTGGGAGGCGTCGGTGGGACCGGAGTGCCCGGTGCTGCCGATGATGATGAGCCGGCCCAACGCCCTGTTCACCAACGGCGCCACGCACGCGCGCCTGCGCGCGGTGATCAAGGAGAGCCTGGACCGCGTGGACCCCGCCGCGCTGCGCGAGCACACCGAGGGCGCCGCGACGACGCTGATCGACGGGTTCGCCGGCGCGGGCGAGGCCGACCTCATCGGCGGGTACGCCCGCGTGCTGCCGCTGCTGGTGTTCCGGGAGCTGTTCGGCTGCCCGCCCGAGATCGGGGACCGGCTCGTGCGCGGCATGAGCGGGATCTTCGACGGCGTCTCCCCGGAGCAGGCCAACGCCATGCTCGGGCAGGCCGCGCGGGACCTGGTCGCGCTGAAGCGGGAGAGCCCGGGGGCGGACGTGACGTCCTGGATGATGAGCCATCCCGCCGAGCTCGACGACGACGAGATGGCCGAGCAGATCGTGCTGCTGCTGGGCGCCGGCACCGAGCCGGAGCAGAACCTCATCGCCAACGGCATCCGGCTGCTGCTGTCGGACGACCGGTTCGGCGGCGACCTGTCCGGCGGCAGCCTCCCCGTCGAGGACGCCCTCGACGAGATCCTGTGGACCGACCCGCCGCTGGCGAACTACAACACCGCCTTCCCGCGGCACGACCTCGACTTCCAGGGCCACCGGCTGCCCGCCCACCAGCCCGTGCTGATCTCGTACGCGGCGGCGAACACCGACCCGTCCCGCGCCTCGCACGCCCGGACGGGCAACCGCGCCCACCTGGCCTTCGGCGCGGGCCCGCACACCTGCCCGGCCAAGGGGCACGCGCGCCTCATCGCGTCCGCCGCGATCGAGATGCTCCTCGACCGGCTGCCCGACATGGAGCTGGCGGTCCCGGTGGAGGAGCTGGAATGGCGGCCCGGCCCGTTCCACCGCGCGCTGGTCGCCCTGCCGGTGAGGTTCCCCCCGCAATGACCGAAGCGCCTGTCACGGCCGACCGCGTGCCCATGTACGGGCCGGAGTTCGCGGAGGCGCCCGAACGCGTCTACGCGCGGATGCGGGAGCACGGCGACCTCGCGCCCGTCGAGCTGGCGCCCGGGATCCCGGCGACGCTCGTCATCGGCTACGACGCGGCGCTGGAGGTGCTGCGCGACCCGGCGACGTTCCCGAAGGACGCGCGGCGCTGGCAGGCCGGGGTGCCCGCGGACTGCCCGGTGCTGCCGGTGATGATGTGGCGGGAGAACTGCCAGGCGGCGGACGGCCCGGCCCACGCGCGGCTGCGGTCCGCGGTGACCGACGGCCTCGCGCGCGTCGACCCCGCGGCGCTGCGCGAGAACGTCGAGCGCAACGCCGACCTCGTCATCGACGGCTTCGCCGGGGACGGGGAGGTCGAGCTGATCGCCGGGTACGCCCGGATGCTGCCGACGCGGGTGGTGCTGGAGCTGTTCGGCTGCCCGCCGGACATCGGCGAGCGGATGCTGACCGGGCTCGGCGGCATCCTCAACGGCGTCGACGCCGAGGCGAGCAACGCGATGCTCGGCGGCGCGACGATGGAGCTCGTCGCGCTGAAGCGGGAGAGGCCGGGCGCGGACGTGACGTCGTGGCTGCTGTCCCACCCGTCCGAGCTGACCGACGCGGAGATGCTGCACCAGCTCGTGACGCTGCTCGGCGGCGGCGTCGAGCCGGAGCAGAACCTCATCGCCAACGGCATGCGGCTGCTGCTGTCGGACGACCGGTTCGGCGGCGACCTGTCCGGCGGCAGCCTGCCCGTCGAGGACGCCCTCGACGAGATCCTGTGGACGGACCCGCCGATGGCGAACTTCGGGATCACCTATCCGCGGCAGGACGTCGAGTTCCGGGGCCGCGTGCTGCCCAAGGACCAGCCGGTCGTCATCTCCTACGCCGCCGCCAACACCGACCCGTCGCGGGCGGCCGCCGGACGCGCCGGCAACCGCGCCCACCTGGCGTTCAGCGCCGGCCCGCACACCTGCCCGGCCAAGGGCCAGGCGCGGCTCATCGCGTCCGTGGCCATCGAGAAGCTCCTCGACCGGCTCCCCGACATGGAACCGGCGGTCCCGGTGGACGAGCTGGAATGGCGTCCCGGCCCGTTCCACCGGGCGCTCACCGCGCTGCCCGTCCGCTTCCCGCCGGAGGCGCCCCGCCCGTGACGGACGGCGCCCCGGCCGTGGCGGACGGGGGCTCGCCGGCGGCCGCGCGCAGGGCGCCGACCACCGCGGCGAGCTGGGTCAGCAGCCCCGCCAGGCTGGTCTGGTCAGCGCCGTTGACGGTCACGGTGCGCAGCTCGTCCGGCTTCGGCAGCCGCTCCAGGATGTCGGGCAGCCGGGCGATGAGGCGCGCCTGGATCGCGGCGGGCGTCTGCTCGTTGTCCATCGCGGCGCGGGCCCGGTCGCGCTCCAGCCCCAGCAGCGCCGTCTCGTGCTGGGACCGCGCCCGCGTCTCCTGGATCACCAGCTCGCCCTCGACCCGCAGCCGGTTCAGCTCGTGGTCGCGCTCGATCCGCAGCCGCCCCGTCTCGGCCTCCTCCGCGTGCCGCTCGCGCTCCATCCGCAGCGCGTGCCGCGTGGTCTCCGTCTCCAGCTCGGCGACCTCGCGGGCGTCGTCGTGCTCGCGGCGGGTCCGGCGCTGCTTCTCGGCGGCCTCGGTGTCGAACCGCTGCGCCTCGTTGCGCGACCGCAGCTCCGCCAGCTCCCGCTCGTGCTCCAGCCGCTGCGTCTCCTTCACCCGCTCGGCCGCCATCTCCCGCTGCGCGACGGCCTCCTCCGCCTCCAGCTCCGCCAGCCGCGCGATCCGGCCCTGCTCGGCCCGGTACGGCTTCTGCAGGTTCTCCCACAGCCGCGACGAGCTGACCACCGCCTCCTTGATCTGCACGGTGACGATCCGCAGCCCGAGCCCCCGGTCGCTGTGGTCCTCGCCCTCGGCGACGGCGCGCAGCCGCGCGGTCAGCTCCTCGATGATCGGCTGCTTGTCGCTCAGCACGTCCCGCACGCCCATGCTGGAGACCTTGTCCTTGATCGCCGCCTCGGCCTGCTCGCGGAGCTGCAGGTTCACCACCCGCATCGGGTCCTGCGCGTCGCCGAAGTCGAGCTTGCGGTACGCGGTCGCGAAGTCCTGGATGATCCACTGGACGTAGCCCTGGACGAGGACGCCCTGCAGCTCGCTGCAGATGCAGTACGCGTTGATCAGGATGGTCTGCGTCGCGCCCGGCACCACCAGGAACGAGTCCGTGGACGGGTTGAACCGGAACGACACCCCCAGCCCGATGTGCAGCGGCTCCGCGCGCCCCCGGCGGGTGTGCACGACGAAGGCGTTCGGCGGGACCAGCACGTTCTTCCAGCGCCAGAACCCCTTGACCCGCACCTCGACCGGGCCCGCCTCGGCGTGCTCGGGGGACGCGGCGGGCGCGGCGCCGAGCGCGCGGTCCCGCTTGGCCAGCGGCCCCGGCGGCGGCACCGCGCCGGGCGGCGGCGGGGCCGTGCGGCGCGACCTCAGGCCGTCCTCCAGGACGGCCTGCTGGGCGACGACCTTCTCCAGGTAGGTGTTGCCACCGTCGTTGGCGCTCATCTTCTCCTCGTCGGGTATCCCGTGGCGTCGACGGGCGGGGTCGGCCCGAACTCGTCGGCGCAGGCTCCGGCCAGCGTCTCGATCCCCGCGGCGACCTCCACGTCCGCCCGCCAGCGGGCCGGGAGCGCCCCGGTGCCGTGCATCGCGCCGACGAGATTGCCGCAGATCGCGCCGGTGGAGTCGCTGTCGCCCGAGTGGTTCACGGCGAGCAGCAGCCGGCGGGCCGCCTCGCCTTCGGACGGCATCGGGACGAGGGCGGCGTAGACGGCGATGGCGAGCGCCTCCTCCCCCGTCCAGCCCGCGCCGAGCGCCTCCAGCCGCTCGGGCGACGGCGGCCCGCCGCGGCGGGCCAGGTCCACGGCGGCGTCGAGGGCCGCGGACGTCTCGCCGTGCCCGTCCTGCGTCTCGAGCTGCTCGCGGGCGATGTCGAGGGACTCCGGCAGGTCGCCGCCGCGCACCAGCACCCACACCGTCGCGGCGAGGACGCCCGCCGGGAGGTGGCCGCTGGGATGGCCGTGCGTGAGCGCCGCCGCGTCCCGGCCGATGCGGAACGCGCTCTCGGCGCCCCCTCCCCACGGCGGGAAGCCGCAGGGCGCCGCCCGCATCACGCCGCCGCAGCCCTTCGAGTCGTTGATGGGCTCGTCGACCGTGCCGAGCGGCCACCCCGACCGCTGCCGTTCCGCCGCCTTCAGCAGGGCGGAGATGGTGCTGCGGCCCGGCCCGCGGCGCGTCATCAGCGCGTGCTCAGGCTGCGGGAACCGCCAGATGCCGCCCATGCCCTGGTCGGGGAACATCTCCCCCTGGCCCTTCAGCCACCTCAGGTACGACTCCTGGAGCATGCCCATCGTGGCGCCGCCGATCCCGCGCTCGCGGGCCCGCAGGAAGTCCTCGACCAGCGCGTTCGCGGTGAACATCGTCAGCTGCGTGTCGTCGGTGATCGCGCCCGCGCCGAAGCGCTCGTCGACGAAGCCGGTCACCCCGTCCGGGCCGTGCCGCGCCCGGATCCGGTCGAGCGTCAGCCCCTCGACGGGCGCGCCGAGCGCGTCGCCGATCGCGCCGCCGAGCAGGCACCCGTGCAGCCGGTCCGGGTCGGGGTTCGCCGGGAAGCGCGGCGGCGGAGGCGGAGCGAAGGACGGGGGCGGCGAGAAGGACGGGGGCGGGGAGGAAGGGGGTGGCGGCGGCACGGACGGCGGCGGCATGGCGGACACTTTAGTGCGCGGTGAACCTTCCGCCCCGGTCCGCGCGTATCTCCCGCCGTGGCAACGCAACCGCGGCAGGCGCCCGGGATCGACCGGCCCGTCCTCCTGACGGCGGCGCTCGCGGCGTCCCTGCTCGTCCTCGCGCTGGTCATACGGCTCGGAGGGTCGCTCGGAGCCGCCGCCGCGCCCGGGCTGTCGGAGGCCGGCGCGCTGACCGAGACCGGCCTCACCGTCGCCAAGCTGGGCGTGAACGCCGCGTCCACCGCGACGGTCGGCTGGCTGCTCGCCGCCGCCGTGTACGTCCCGGCGACGGACACCGCGCGCCGGTGCCTGCGGGCCGCGTCGCTGAGCGCGCTGGCCTGGGCGCTGTGCACGCTCGCGCTCGCCGCGTTCAGCGTCTCCGACCTGTTCGGGATCGGGCTCACCGGGATCAGCGGCGACATGCTGCGGACGTTCCTCCTCGACCTGCCGCAGGGCCGGGCGCTGGTCCTCGTCTTCGCGGCCGCCGCCGCGCTCTGGTGGGCGGCCCGGCTGCGCGCCGCCCCCGGCGCGGCCGGATACCTGCTGCTCGGCGCGCTCGCCGGGCTCATGCCGCCGCTGTTCACCGGCCACGCCGCGACCGGATCCCACCACGCCCTCGCCGTCTACAGCCTCGCCGCCCACATCGCGGGCGCGTCGCTGTGGATCGGCGGGCTCGTCGCGCTCGTCCTCCTCGCGCCGGAGATCCGGGACCGGCTGCCCGGCGTCGTGGAGCGGTACAGCGGGCTCGCGCTGGTCGCGTTCACCGTCGTCGGGGTGAGCGGCGCGGTGAACGCGTGGATCCGGCTCGGCGGCCCGCACCTCGGGTCGCGGTACGGCGCGCTGGTGGCGGCGAAGGCCGCCGCGCTCGTCGCCCTCGGCGCGGTGGGCTGGTGGCACCGCCGCGCCACGATCCCGGTACTGGCGTCGGCGCCCTGGCCGTTCGTCCGGCTCGGGTCGGCGGAGATCGTCGCGATGGCCGCGACGATGGCGCTGGCGACCGGCCTGTCGCGGACGCCGCCGCCCGAGGTCTCGCCCGGCACCATCGACGCGGTCGCCCTGCGGCTCGGCTTCCCGCTTCCCGGTCCCGCCGGCGTCGGCGCGTACCTGACGCACTGGTGGATCGACCCGTTGTTCCTGGTGCTCGTCCTCACCGGGGCCGTCCTGTACGGGATCGCGGTGTTGCATGCGGGGAGCTGGCCTGTTCGCCGTAGCGTGGCGTGGGCAGCGGGATTGAGCGTCCTGCTGTTCGCCATGGGCAGCGGCATCGCTCGCTACAGCATGGTCCTGTTCAGCGCCCACGCCTTGCAGCACGTACTAGTCGGAGTGGTCGCCCCCATACTGCTCCTGTATGGACGTCCCTCACGGCTCGTACCTGCGGGCTCGCTGCTCGCCGCCGTCCTCGACAGCCGGGGCGTGCGGTTCCTCAGGGAACCGGTCGTGTCCTCAGCGCTGTTCCTGCTGAGCCTCTACGCGTATTACGTCTCGCCTCTGTTCGGTGCGTCGCTCGCCAATCATGCGCTGCACTCGCTGGCCATGGCGTGCTTCCTCGGCGTCGGCCTCGCGTTCTTCAGCAGCGCGCGCGTGCCGCTCGTCCTGCCGCCACTGCTGGTCGCGGCCGGGATCGTCCTCATGCTGGACGGGACCGTCCTCGGCGGCGGCTGGTACGAAGGTCTCGGACGCCGCTGGGGCGCAGCTCCCCTGGACGACCAGCACGCGGGCGCCGCGCTCCTCTGCGCCGCCGCCACGCCCGCCGCGCTGTTCCACCTCGTCCGGCGGCTCCGCCCCGCGGCACGGCTCCGCCCCGCGGCGCGGGTCCGGCTCACACGACGAGGACGATCTTCCCCGCCACCCGTCCCGTCTCGCTGAGCCCGTGCGCCTTCGCCGCCTCGTCCAGCGGCAGCACCTCGTCGACCACGGCCCGCACCCCGCCGCGGACGGCGTCGGCCAGGTCCGCGCCGGACGGGGTGAACCCGAACTCCACGAACCGCAGGCCCCGCTCGTCCGCCAGCCGCCGCACCTCCGTCCGGTCGGGGCCGGTGCCGCGCACGTCGACGAGCAGCCCGCCGGGCTTCAGCGTCCGCAGCGACCGGGGCCCGTAGTCGCCGGCGATCGGGTCCAGGACCACGTCGATGTCCCGGACGGTCGCGGCGAAGTCGTCCACCGTGTAGTCGACCAGCTCGTCGGCGCCCAGCCCGCGCAGGAACGCGTGCTTGGCGGCCCGCGCCGTGCCCGTGACGTGCGCGCCGCGCGCCTTGGCGATCTGCACGGCCAGGTGCCCGACCCCGCCCGCCGCCGCGTGCACCAGCACCCGCTGCCCCGCGCCGACCCCCGCGACCCGGACGAGCGGCTGCCACGCCGTCAGCACGGCGGTCGGCAGCGCCGCGGCGTGCACGAGGTCCAGCCTGTCCGGGACGTGCGCGAGCCGTTCCTGCGGAACCGCGACGAACTCCGCGTACGCCCCGTTCGGCGGCAGCGCGTTGCCGAACACCGCGTCGCCCGGCCGGAACGCGGCCACGCCGCCGCCGACGGCCTCGACCACGCCCGCGACGTCCAGTCCGAGCGTGAACGGCGGCTCCCCGAACCTCCGCACGGCGCCCGAACGGATCTTCCAGTCCGCCGGGTTCACCCCGGCCGCCGCGACCCTGACCAGCACCTCGCCCGGTCCCGCGTCCGGTCGCGGGACCTCGGCGACCTCCAGCACGTCCGGACCGCCCCACGTCCGCTGCCGCACAGCACGCATCTCCGGCACCCCTTCCGCGGTCACCCGACCGCACGGCGTCCATGCTGGACGAGAACGGTATCCGTTGTGAAGAAGGCACCTGTTTGATATCCAGGTACCTTATGGATACCGCCTCGCACGACCGCCGGCCCCTCGTCTACCGCCACGACTGCCCGTCCCGCACGGTCATCGAGGTCCTCGCCAACAAGTGGACGCTCTACGTGCTCGCCGCCCTGCGCCGCGCTGACGGGCCGATGCGCTTCAACGAGCTGCGCCGCACGCTCGACGGCATCACCCAGAAGATGCTCACCCGGACCCTGCGCGCCCTCGAACGCGACGGCCTGGTCAGCCGCACCGTCTACCCGACCGTCCCGCCGCGCGTCGAGTACGGCCTCACCCCGCTCGGCGCCGAGGTCGGCCACCTGACCGGCGCCATCGCCGACTGGGCCCTGACCCACGCGCCCGACGTCCTCACCGCCCGGGAGTCCTTCGACGCCCGTCCCGAGCCCGCGCCGCTTGACCTTGACGCGCACGTCAAGGCGTACGGTCGCTGACGGCCACCGAAGGAGGGTCTCCGATGCTGATCGGCGAGCTGGCCGAACGCGCCGGCGTCAGCACCCGCACGCTGCGCTTCTACGAGCAGCAGGGGCTGATCACCGCGCGCCGCGCGCCCAACGGGTACCGCCAGTACGACGAGTCCGACCTGCGGCTCGTCGCGCAGATCCGGTCGCTGCTCGCGGCGGGGTTCACGCTGGAGGAGACCCGCCCGTTCGTGGACTGCCTGCGCTCCGGCCACGCGACCGGTGACGCGTGCCCCGAGCCGGTCGCGGTCTACCGGCGCAAGCTCGCCGAGATCGACGCCGAGATCCGCACCCTCGTCCGGCGCCGTGCCGACGTGGCCGCCCAACTCGCCCGGGCCTGCCCCGGGTGCACCGTCCCCCAGGAGGCGACGAATGATCACGGTGACCAGCGCGACCTTCGACGAGCGGGTGCTGAACGCACCGGGCCCGGTCCTGGTCGACTTCTGGGCCGACTGGTGCCCGCCGTGCAAGATGATCGCGCCGATCCTTGAGCAGCTCGACGCCGAACTCGGCGACCGGCTCACCATCGCCTCGCTCAACGGCGACGAGAACCCCGACATCGCCGCCCGGTACGGCGTCCTCGGCTTCCCCACGCTGACCCTCTACAAGGACGGCGAGGTCGTCCACCAGATGGTCGGCGCCAAGCCCAAGCGCCACCTCCTCGCCGCCCTCTCCCCGCACCTGTGACCCACCGGTCCGGCGGCCGCGCGGCCCGCCGCCGGGACGGCGCGTCCCGGCGGCGGCTCACGCGGCGGCTCACGCGGCGGCTCGCGGTCAGGTGAGGAACCCTTCGTAGTTGTGCTGCTGGAGGCGGCTCTCGATCTGCTTGACGGTGTCCAGGGCGACCCCGACCGCGATGAGGATCGTCGTCCCGCCGAAGGGGAACTGGTCCCCGACGTCCAGGAGCGCCAGCGCCGCCATCGGGATGAGCGCGACGAGCCCCAGGTAGAGCGAGCCGGGCGCGGTCACGCGGGTCAGGACGTGGTCGAGGTACTCGGCGGTCGGGCGTCCCGGCCGGATGCCGGGCACGAAGCCGCCGTACTTCTGCATGTTGCCGGCGACCTCCACCGGGTTGAAGGTGATCGCCACGTAGAAGTAGGTGAAGAACACGATGAGCGCGAAGAACGCGCTCATGTGCCACGGGTTCGCCTGGTCGAGATAGGGCTGGACCCGCCGCAGCCACCCCGCGTCCGGCCACAGCCGGGTGGCCAGCACCGGCAGGTACAGCAGCGACGACGCGAAGATGACGGGGATGATCCCCGCCTGGTTGACCTTGAGCGGGAGGTAGGTCGAGGTGCCGCCGTAGACGCGGCGGCCGACCATCCGCTTGGCGTACTGCACCGGGACGCGCCGCTGCGCCTGCTCGACGAAGACGACGCCGGCCATGATCGCCAGCCCGACGATGACGACGAGGGCGAAGACGAACCCGCCCTTCGCCTTGTAGATGCCCCAGAGCTGGCCGGGGAAGACGGCCACCACCTGCGTGAAGATCAGGACCGACATCCCGTTGCCGACGCCCCGCTCGGTGACGAGCTCGCCCAGCCACATCGTGACGGCCGTCCCGGCGACCATGCACACGACCATCGTGGCGATCGGGAAGACCCCCTTGTCGTGCAGGATGCCGTCCGAGCCCCGGAAGAGCTGCCCGGCGGACGTCATCGCCACGACGCTCGCGCCCTGCAGGATCGCCAGCGCGACGGTGAGGTAGCGGGTGTACTGCGTGATCTTCGTGGTGCCGGACTGGCCTTCCTTCTTCAGCGCCTCCAGCTTCGGGACGACCACCGTCAGCAGCTGCAGGACGATGCTCGCGGTGATGTAGGGGTAGATGCCGAGCGCGAAGACCGACAGTTTCAGCAGCGCGCCGCCGCTGAACAGGTCGAGCAGCCCGTACAGCTGGTCGCTCCTCTTCGCGGCATCGGCGGCGGACTTCAGCGCGGTCACGTCCACGTTCGGGAGCGGCAGGTTCTGCCCCAGCCGGAACACGAGGACGATGAACAGGGTGAACAGCAGTTTCTTGCGCAGTTCCGGGGTCCGGAACGCGCGGGCGAGCGCGGTCAGCACGCCGCGTCCGGCCGGTGCGCGGGCAGTGTGAACCGGGCGAGCGCATGGCGCGCTCGCCGCATGGCGAAGCGGAAGATGACTGGCCTCCGTACGGGTACGCCGCAGCGTCCGCAGGACTACTGCGGCCGGTGACTGGTGAGCGTCAGGAACCCGTGCGGAGTGGAGGCCCGCGCACCTGGACGGTGCCGGTATGGACGGACGCCGGGACGACCGTGCGCGACCGGGCGGCCGCGACGCGGACCCGCTGCAGCGCCAGGTCGGGAGCGGCCGACGGCAGGGCCGCGTGCTGTCCCGGCTTCTCGCCGGAGACGAACCCGAGCCGCTTCCACAGGTGGACGTCCGCCGCGGAGAACCGCGGCCAGGCGGGCGTGGAGCGGCGGTCCCGGACGGGCGAGGCCGCGAGGCCCCGCGAGCCCGTGCCGCTCGCGGCCGCCGCCGTCCCGATCCGGACGATCTCGACGGCCGCCGCGTTCGGGACGACGGACAGGGTGGCCGTCATGGCGAAGCCGAAGAAGCCCGCCAGCAGCATCACCAGGCGCCGCTGCCGGGAGGTGCGGTGCTCCACACCGGCCTCCCCTCGCCGCCCGCCGCCCGTCCCGCAACCGTACAACGCCGCCGCCGGCCGGTGCGCCGAACCGGATCAGCGGTTCGCGGGTCATGCGGCGGGGTTCGCCGCGGTATCCGCGGCGGGGCTTCTCGGCGAGCTCGGCGGTGGGTTTCTAGGCGAGCTCGGCGGCGGGCTTCGTGGCGGGCTGGAACCTGAAGGAGACGGCCTCCATCAGGGACTTGTGCAGGGTGTTCTGGAAGGCCGCGAGCCGCCACCGGCCATCGGCGCCGCGGACGGCGGTGTTCGTCTGGAGCTTCTTCAGCTTGCCGGGGGCCTTCTTGTACGTGTCGCCCCGGGTGATGACCACGGCGCTGTCGGGCGTCGTCATGCGGATGTCGACGATCTCGCAGGCGAGCTTCGTGCCCTTCAGGAAGCTGTCGAAGAGCGCCTGGTGCGCGGTGCCGATCTCCTCGGCGCCTCGGTAGAGGGTGCCGACGTAGGTGATGTACGTGGCGTCGGCGGTGAAGCAGGCGCCGTAGGCGGCGCCGTCGCCGCGGTCCCAGGCGTCGGTGAGCTGTTCGAACAGGGCGCGGATCGCGTCGGTGTCGGTCATGGCGGAGCCCTCCCGTGATAGCTTCTCTGTAGAAGTTTCTGCTTTGAAGATTTCTCTTCGTTGAGGAAGAGATTAAGCAGCGGGAGGCCGCATGTCAACGCCCGAGCCGGAATCGGAGACCTACCGGCGCTACCTCAGCGCCGTCATGCTGCACGGGCACGCCGGCGCCCGCGCCTGCGGGCTCGGCGCCACCGACCTGTACGCGCTGAACATCCTCGACCTCGCCGGGGCCATGACACCGGGCGAGCTGTCCGCGCGGACCGGGCTGACGACGGGGCCGACGACCCGGCTGATCGACCGGCTGGAGGAGGCCGGGTACGTCCGGCGCGTCCCCGTCCCCGGCGACCGCCGCAAGGTGATCGTGGAGCCCGTCGGCGAACCCGCGGACCTGGACCGCGTCCTCGCGCCCGCCCGCCGGCGGATCGGCGAGATCATCGGCGGGTACGCGCCCGAGCAGCGCGCGGTCCTCTTCGACTACTTCCGGCGCGCCGCCGACGCCTACCGCGAGGCCGCCGACGACCTGCGCTGACCGTCCCGCCGAAGCTGACCGTCCCGCACGTCGAGCGGGCGAAGGGCGGCCGGATCAGTCGCGGACGAGGCTCTCCACCCCGGCGGGAAGGTCGCCCGCGGCACCCGCCTCCACGAGGAACGTCATCAGGAGGTCCTGGAAGGCGCGGGCCGCGTGCGTCAGGTCGACGTCCTTGCGGTGCGCCAGCGCGATCGTGCGGAGGAGGCCGGTCCCGTGGTGGCCGCGCCGGGCCTCCTCGTCGGCCAGGACGAGCGGCGTCCCGCGCAGGCCCGGACGTCCCGCGAGGACCATGCTCGGGACGACCGCGACCCCGAGGCCCGCCTCGACGAACCGCAGGACGGCGTCCATCTCGCCGCCCTCGACGGCGAACCGCGGCTCGAACCCGGCCGCGCGGCACGCGCTGATCGTCGCCTCGCGCAGGTCGTAGCCCGACCGGAACATCACCAGCGGACGGTTGCGCAGGTCCTCGATGCGGAGGTAGGAGCGGCGCGGCATCTGCACCGCCCTGGCGTCGCCGTCGTCCGCGCCCACAGGGGAGGCCACCACCAGGTACTCGCGCAGTATCGGGCTGGTGTCCAGCGGCGGGTCGCCGTGCAGCGGCAGGATGACCAGGGCCAGATCGAGCGACCCGCGGGTCAGCTCCTTCACCAGGTCCCGCGACCCGCCCTCCTCCACCAGCAGCTGGATGCCGGGATAGGCGTCATGGAAGCGGCGCAGCACGTCCGCGAGGAGCCCCGCGCACAGCGACGGCGTGGCGCCCAGCCGCACGCGTCCGCGGCGCAGCCCGGTCAGCTCCTGCACCTCCAGCCGCGCCGTGTCGACGTCGGCCAGGATGCGCTTGGCCAGCGGCAGCAGCGCCTCCCCGGCGGGCGTCAGGGTGATGTTCCCGCGCGCGCGAGAGAAGAGGGGCGCGTTCAGCTCGGTCTCCAGCGCGCGGATCTGCTTGGACAGCGACGGCTGCGCCACCCGCAGGAGCTCCGCGGCCTGCGTGAAATGGCGAACCTCCGCGACCGCGACGAAGTAGGCGAGCTGCTGTAACTGCATCCTGCACAGAGTACGGGCCCGCACCGGCGCCGCCCGCGACCGCCTTGGCCGTTAGCGCGCGTGCCGGCGCAGGGCCTGGAGGTCGTGGACGATCAGCCGGCGCCGGCCCGTCTCGATCCAGCCGTGCCGCCGCAGCGTCCGCAGCGCCTTGCTGACCGCCTCCCGCGACGCGCCGACCCACCCGGCCAGCTCCTCCTGGGACAGGTTCAGCGTGATCCGGACGCTCTGGCCGCCCTGCCCGCTCTGGCCGCTCTGCCCGCTGGCCCTTCCGGCCGCGCCGGCGCGGCCCTCGTAGGGCTGCCCGAACCGCTCCGCCAGCTCGACGAGGCGCTGCGCCACCCGGCCCGTCGCGTCGAACATGCCGAACTCGACGCGCTTGCGGTCCGCGTCGCGCCAGCGCTGGCACAGCATCCGCATGATGATGATGGACACGCGGCCGTGCGCCTGGAGGAACGCCATGAACTCCTCGGCCGTGACGGCCAGCGCGCGCGCCGGCTCCAGCGCGGCGACGGTGGCGGAGCGGGGCAGCCCGTCGATCGCGGCGACCTCCCCGAGCAGCGCGCCCGGGCCGCGCACCGCGAGCAGCGCCTCGCCGCCGTGCTCGCGGTAGGAGAACGCCTTGACCCGCCCGCTCAGCAGGACCGCCACCCAGCTGGACCGGTCCCCCTCGACGAACAGCGTGTCCCCCCGGGCGAACTCGCGGACGCGGCCGCGGGATTCCAGGTCGCCGCGTTCCTCCGGGGTCAGCTCGGCAAGGAACGAACCCGGTTCGAGGGGGCTCATGCCCACCACGCTAAGGGGAACCCGGCGGTGCGAGTCCCGGGGGATAATCACGAATTTGTCACGCGTTGTGTGCACTCTTCCCTATTCAGCGGGACGGGCGGGCGCCAGGGTTGATCGCGGCGTGTGCGGCCGGCAGGTCGCGCGCGTCCGGCTTGCGCGGAGGCACGGTGGACAGGGGCGCCGTGCCCCCGGCGGCGAGCACGGCGTTCATGGAGGCACGGCGTTCATGGGCACGGCGTTCACGGGGGCGCACGGCCTTCATGGAAGCACGGCGTTCATGGGGAACGGCGGAACGGCGGGCGGCGGTCCGGGGGCATCGCCGCCCGCCGTCCCGGGCGCCGTCCACCGGTCAGGCGGACGGGGTGTCCTGCCCCTTCTTGACGATGCCGAGCTTGGTGCCGAGCCACACGACCGGGTCGTACTTGCGGCCGACGACCCGCTCCTTCATCGGGATCAGCGCGTTGTCGGTGATCTTGATGTGCTCGGGGCACACCTCGGTGCAGCACTTGGTGATGTTGCAGAACCCGAGGCCGTGGTCCTTCGCCGCGATCTCACGCCGGTCCGCCTGGTCGGCCGGGTGCATCTCCAGCTCCGCGATCCGCATGAGGAACCGCGGCCCGGCGAACTCGGGCTTGTTCTCCTCGTGGTCGCGGATCACGTGGCAGACGTTCTGGCACAGGTAGCACTCGATGCACTTGCGGAACTCCTGCGAGCGCTCGACGTCCTCCTGCTGCATCCGGAACTCGCCCGGCTTCACCTCGCCCGGGTCGAACGAGGGGATCTGCCGCGCCTTCTCGTAGTTGAACGACACGTCCGTCACGAGGTCGCGGATCACGGGGAACGTCCGGATCGGGGTGACGGTGATCGTCTCGTCCTCGGTGAAGGTGGACATCCGCGTCATGCACATCAGCCGCGGCATGCCGTTGATCTCCGCCGAGCACGAGCCGCACTTGCCGGCCTTGCAGTTCCACCGGACGGCGAGGTCGGGCGCCTGCGTGGCCTGCAGGCGGTGGATGATGTCGAGGACGACCTCGCCCTCGTTCACCTCGACCGTGTAGTCCGTCAGCTCACCCGCGCCGTCGTCGCCGCGCCAGACCTTGAACTTGGCCTCGTAGCTCACTGCTCGCCCTCCTCGTCGTCCCCAGCGGCGCCCGCGGCGGTCGCATCGGTCTCCTCGTCCGCCTTCGCGACCGCGTCCGCGGAGGGCGCCCCCTCGGCCGCCGCCGCGCCCTCGGACGCCTCGGCCGACGCCTCCGGCGACACCGGCTCGGCGGCCACGTCGGCCGGCAGCTCCTCGGCCGTGAGGTACTTCTTCAGCTCGTCGGTCTCGAACAGCCCCAGCAGGTCCTCGCGCATCGGCACCATCGGCTGGCGCGTCAGCTCGACGTGCGGGGACGACGGGTCGCCGGCGAGGCTGCAGACCAGGTTCACCTTCCGCCACTCCGCCGACATCTGCGGGTAGTCGTCGCGGGTGTGCCCGCCGCGGCTCTCCTGCCGCTCCAGCGCCGCCTTCGCGACGGCCTCCGACACCAGCATCATGTTCCGCAGGTCCAGCGACAGGTGCCAGCCCGGGTGGTAGCCGCGCCCGTCGTCGCCCACCGCGACCGGCGTGACGCCGACGTTGGCGACCCGCTCGCGGAGCTTGCCGAGCGCCTCGATCGCCTGCTGCAGCTCCGCCTCCTTGCGGATGATGCCGACCAGGTCGTTCATCGTCTGCTGGAGTTCGGCGTGGACGGCGTAGGGGTTCTCGCCGTCCTCCCGCTCGAACGGCGCGAGCGCCTCCGCGACCGCCGCCTCGACCTCCGACTCCGGGACGCTGGGGCGCTCAGGAAGGGCGTCGATGTACTCCGACGCGCCGAGCCCGGCCCGGCGGCCGAAGACCAGCAGGTCGGACAGGGAGTTGCCGCCGAGCCGGTTCGAGCCGTGCATGCCGCCCGAGACCTCGCCGGCCGCGAACAGCCCCGGCACCTTCGCCGCCCCGGTGTCCGGGTCGACCTCGACGCCGCCCATCACGTAGTGGCAGGTCGGGCCGACCTCCATCGGCTCCTTGGTGATGTCGACGTCCGCCAGCTCCTTGAACTGGTGGTGCATCGACGGCAGCCGCCGGACGATCTCCGCGGCGCCGCCCGGCATCCGGTCGACGACGGTGAGGAACACGCCGCCGTGCGGCGATCCCCGGCCGGCCTTCACCTCGGAGTTGATGGCGCGGGCCACCTCGTCGCGCGGCAGCAGCTCCGGGGGCCGCTTGTTGTTGTCGGGGTCGTCGTACCAGCGGTCGCCCTCCTCCTCGGTGGTGGCGTACTGGTTCTTGAAGACCTCGGGGACGTAGTCGAACATGAACCGCCGGCCCTCGGAGTTCTTGAGGACGCCGCGGTCGCCGCGCACCGACTCGGTGACGAGGATGCCCTTCACCGAGGGGGGCCAGACCATGCCGGTCGGGTGGAACTGCACGAACTCCATGTTCAGCAGCGTCGCGCCGGCGAGCAGCGCCAGCGCGTGCCCGTCGCCGGTGTACTCCCAGGAGTTCGAGGTGACCTTGAACGCCTTGCCGATGCCGCCGGTCGCCAGCACCACCGTGGGCGCCTCGAACACCACGAACTTCCCGGTCTCGCGGACGTAGGCGAACGCGCCGCAGATCCGGTCGCCGTCCTTGAGCAGCCGCGTCACGGTCGTCTCGGCCCACACCTTGAGCCGGGCCTCGTAGTCGCCGTGCTCGGCGTGGTCCTCCTGCTGCAGCGCGACGATCTTCTGCTGCGCGGTGCGGATCAGCTCCAGGCCCGTCCGGTCGCCGACGTGCGCCAGCCGCGGGTACTCGTGCCCGCCGAAGTTCCGCTGGCTGATCTTGCCGTCCTTGGTGCGGTCGAACAGCGCGCCCCAGTGCTCCAGCTCCCAGATGCGCTCGGGCGCCTCCTTGGCGTGCAGCTCGGCCATCCGCCAGCTGTTCATGAACTTGCCGCCGCGCATGGTGTCGCGGAAGTGCACCTGCCAGTTGTCGTTGGGGTTGACGTTCCCCATCGCGGCGGCGGCGCCGCCCTCCGCCATCACCGTGTGCGCCTTGCCGAACAGCGACTTGGAGATGATCGCGGTCTTCTTGCCCTGGAGGCGGGCCTCGATCGCCGCCCGCAGCCCGGCGCCGCCGGCACCGATCACCACGACGTCGTAGGCGTGCCTCTCGATCTCAGTCATGATCCTTTGGCCTCAGTTGAAGATGCGGGGGTCGGAGAAGACGCCGCCGGCCACGAACGCGACGTAGGCGTCGGCCACCACCAGCGAGCCCAGCGTGATCAGGGCGTAGGTCCCGTGGTTCTGGTTGATCTTGGAGACCCAGCCCCACATGCGGTACCGGAGGGGATGCTTGGAGAAGTTCTTCAGCCGCCCGCCGACGATGTGCCGGCACGAGTGGCACGACAGCGTGTACAGCCACAGCAGCACCACGTTCGCGACCAGGATGACGGTGCCGAGCCCGATGCCGAACCCGCCGTCCTTGCCGTGGAAGGCGCGGATCGCGTCCCAGGTGTTGATGACGGAGATGAGGAACGCGGCCATCCAGAAGTAGCGGTGCAGGTTCTGGCCGATGAGGGGGAAGCGGCGCTCGCCCGTGTACTTGCCGTGCGGCTCGCGCACCGCGCAGGCCTGCGGCGACGCCCAGAACGAGCGGTAGTAGGCCTTGCGGTAGTAGTAGCAGGTCAGCCGGAACAGCAGCAGGAACGGCAGCGTGATGATGGCGAAGGGGATGAAGCCCCTTGTGCCGGCCGGCAGGAAGGTGCCGAACTCGGCGGCGTCGCCAGTGTGGCCGTCGACGGTGACGTTGTTGCAGATGTCGTTCAGGCAGGGCGAGTAGAACGGCGTCAGGTAGTGGTACTGGGGGACGTAGAACGCCGCGCCCCAGAAGGCCCTGACGGTCGCGTACACCACCCACGCCGTGAAGATCACGAACGTCGTGATCGGATACAGGCGCCAGTTGTCCTTGCGGAGCGTGCGTTCCTTGATCTGGGCGCGCGACTTGGCCGGCGCCTCCACAGTGCTCATCGATCGCTCTCCTGAGCTCGGGTCGTCGTGTCCCCGTACCACGGTCTGAGCGCACTCGCGCGGCCGTCGCGCCCGGCCTGAGGCGCCGTCCCGCATGCGCGCGGTGACGCCTCGTGTGCGCTTCCAGCGAAGCGACCTTACGCCTTCCCACAGGAGCTGTGACATACATAACAGCCAGACCCGCATGTGACCCTGACCACAGACTTTAGCCCCCGAAAGGCGATACGGCACCGCCCGCTTCCCATAACCAGTCGTTATGGCCCAGCGGAATCGAGACGAGCGCGCCACGGCATGACCGAATGGCCATCGCGCCGCCGGGCGCGCGCGGGCGGCCGGTGAACGCGCTCAGTAACCGCGGGCGTCCCGGATGATCCGGGCGTAGTGGGCCTCGGCCTCGCTCGTGCGGCCGTTGCCGTACACGCGGAGCAGTTCCGCCAGGTCCGGGAAGCGGTCGCCGATGAGCGCGGCGGCGGCCTCGATCTCGGCGGCCGAGGCGACCTCGCGCAGCAGCGCCTGAACGAGCCGCGCCGGCTGCTCCGCGTGGACGGGCGCGCCGTCCGCCACCCCGGGACCCTGGGGCGCCCCCTCGGCGGGGGCGGCCCCGGCCGGGACATGGCCGGAGGTCGCGGCGCGCAGGCCCGAGGTCGTCGCGGCCGACTCGGCACTGATCGCCTTCAACCGCTCCTTGACCTCCGCCGGGCCCAGCGCGCCGAAGCCGGGGTCGGCGGCGAGCTCCTCGGCGGCCAGCAGCCGGTGCAGGACGGCCGGGTTGCTGATCTTGGCGCGCTGCGCCGACATCAGCTGGGAGAGCATCGGCGCGGACAGGCCGAGGACGCCGGCGAGCGCCGACTGCGAGAGGCCGAGGCGGTCCAGGAGCCGGCGGACGCGATCGCCCAGCGGCTCGCCGTACCACTCGGTCTGCAGCGCCCGGTTCCGCACGACCGTCTCCGCGGCAACGCCCACTTTCGCCGCCCCCCTTGACTCTTCACAGTTGCAAACGCTAGATTCTCAGACGCAATGGAGCGCCATGGCCTCGCCACCATGGTGCCACGGGGAGCGATCTTTGCATATGCGACGAAACGGAAAGGGCAGTACATGCGCCTGTCACACCGCCCGGCCGCGACGGCGGCGGCCGCCCTCCTCCTCGCCGGCGCGCTGGCCGGCTGCTCCACGTCCGGCGGCGGCTCGGACGGCGGCTCCGGCGGCTCCGGCCGCGGCCCCGGCGGCGCGGTGCAGGGAGCGGCCGGCAAGGCGTTCGTCGACCGCTTCGACAAGCCGGTGGCCAAGGCCACCTTCGACAGCCCGATGGCGCCCGGCGCCAAGGTCGACATCGCGGTCATGGGCCTGCGGGTCAAGGGCCGACTCGCCACCCTCACGCTCCAGTGGACCCCGCACGTCACCGGCAGCGCCAACACCCCGACCCCCTACCGCCTCAACGGGGAGCACGGCCTGGACGCGTCGCTGATCGACGCGGTGAACCTCAAGCGCTACGTCGTCGTGTCCGACTCCGCCAGCCACAACCTCCAGAGCGACGACGTCCTGACCAACCTGCCCAACGACCAGGCCACCCTGACGACCCACACGTTCGCCGCGCCGCCCGAGAACGTGAAGAGCATCGACGTCCAGCTCGGATCGTGGCCGGCGTTCCGCGACGTCCCCGTCGAGAGGTGAGCGGCGTGCGCCGGACGATCGCCGTCGCGGCCGCCGTGCTGCTGGCCGCCTCAGCCTCCCTCTCGGTCCCCGGCCAGGCCGGAGCCGACACCGACCCCGTCGTCCCCGACGCGAACATCGCCGCGTCCGTCAAGACCATCGGCACGGCCGGCGCGGTGCGCGCCATCGACCTCACCCGGGCCGTCGTCCCGCTCGAGACCGAGGACGACAACGGCTCGCAGGTCACCGTGCACATCTCGGCGGACGTCCTGTTCGACTTCGGCAAGGCCGAGCTCACCGACGCCGCCCGCCGCCGCATCGCCGACCTCGCGCCGCGCCTCCGCGACGCGCGCGGCGCCGTGCAGGTCTCCGGCCACTCCGACTCGGTCGGCTCCCCGTCCTACAACCTCGACCTCTCGCAGCAGCGGGCCGATGCCGTCAAGGCCGAGTTGGTCCGCGCGCTCGGCGGCACCGCCCTGCGGATCGAGGCCAAGGGCTACGGCGAGACGCGTCCCATCGCGCCCAACCTCGTGGGCGGCAAGGACAACCCGTCCGGCCGGGCCAAGAACCGCCGCGTCGACATCACCTTCGACAAGACGTGACCCTCGCCCGCGCTCGGTCGCGGTCAGCGGGGGTGGGCGGGCGGCGGGCCGAGATGGTCGAAGATCTGCAGCGGCTCTCCGTCGAGGGTGAGCGCGGGGAACCGCAGGTCCGTGCGGTGGGGGGCGAGCGCCCGGCGCGCGGCGTCCGCGTCCTTGAAGCGGCGCGCCGGATCGGGGTCGCACAGGTGGCCCAGCACGGTCCACAGCATCGGCGGCACGCCCGCGGGCCGCGCGCCGATCCGCTGGCGCGGTTCCGGGTCGCCCGCGCCGGTGAGCATCCGCCAGCCCACCATGCCCACCGCGTACAGGTCCTGCCGGGGCCCCGGACGGTTCCAGTCGAGCACCTCCGGCGCCAGGTAGCCCGGCGTGCCGACCGTGAAACCCGTCGTGGTGAGGCGCAGGCCGTCGTCGCCGAGCGCGATCCCGAAGTCGGCGAGCCGCACATGCGGCGCCCCGACCGGGCTCGGCTCCAGCAGCAGGTTCGCCGGCTTCACGTCCCGGTGGACGATCCCGGCCCGGTGAATGCGGCTCAGCGCGGCCAGCACCTGGTCCAGCACCTCGGCGGCGTACTCCGGCGGCAGCCGCCCGTAGTCGCCGAGCAGCGTCTCCAGCGACCCGCCGCTCACCAGGTCCATCGCCAGCAGCACGTCCTCGCCGGCCATGCACGACGCGTAGGGGGTCACCACGTGCGGGTCCGCCACCCGCAGCGCCTGCTCGCGGATCGCCCGCAGCACCGACGTCCGGCCCCCGCTCCGCACGAGCTTCGCCGCGCAGTACCGCCGTTCCGCCCGGTCATAGGCCCGCCACACCCGGCTCGTCCCGCCCGCGCCGATCCGGTCGAGCATGGTGAACCGGCCGCCGACCACCCACGCCTCGTCCACGGACGAGATCGTACGGAAAACGGGGCCGCAAGGGATCCGAGCCACAATTCAACCGGAGACGTCAACAGATCGGGCGTAGCGCGCATCCAACAAGAAGACGTACGTGACTTCCGCCCCCTGCCTAGACTGACGAACCTCCCAGACCACGCGCCCCGGACAGGGCCCGCCCGAAACTGGACGAATGAGCGACAAAGACCCCGGCCGCGACGACCTCGCGGGGGACACCGCCGCCCACAGCACCGCCTCGCCCTACGACGACACCGACGCCGACGGCGACGGCGACGCCCCGCCGCGGGCCCTGGCGGCGCGGGCGCGCCGCCGCAGGTTCCTGCGCTGGACCGCGATCGGCGCGGCGGGCGTCGTCCTGCTCGGCGGGGCCGGAGCGGCCTGGCTCTACCACGACCTCGTCGGCGGCATCGACCAGAAGCACGTCGACGGGCAACTCGGCGGGAACCGGCCGAAGAAGCTCAACAAGTCGCTGAACATCCTGCTGCTCGGGTCCGACACCCGCGCGGGCGACAACGCCAAATACGCCGCGGACGGCGTCACCGGCGCCCGCTCCGACACCGCGGTCCTGCTGCACCTGTCGCCCAACCGCGACCAGGCCGTCGGCATCAGCTTCCCCCGCGACTCGATGGTGAAGATCCCCCAGTGCGAGAAGGACGGCGGCGGCACCGTCCCCGCCCAGTTCGGCATGCTGAACTCCGCGTTCTCCCTGGCCGGGCCGACCTGCACGTGGAAGACCCTGGAGAGCCTCACCGGCATCCACATCGACCACTTCGTGCAGGTCGACTTCTCCGGCTTCAAGCGGATGGTGGACGCGCTCGGCGGCGTCGAGATCTGCGTCGACAAGCCCGTCGACGACCCCCGCGCCGAACTGCACCTGAAGGCCGGCAGGCAGACCGTCAAGGGCACCCAGGCCCTCGGCTACGTGCGGGCCCGCTACTCCCTCGGCAACGGCTCCGACCTCGAACGCATCCAGCGGCAGCAGAAGTTCATGGCGGCCGTCGTCGACAAGGCCACCAGCGGCTCGGTGCTCACCGACCCGGCGAAGACCTACAAGTTCCTCAAGGCCGCGACCAGGTCGCTGACGACCGACGACGGCCTCGACCTCGCGACCATGAAGAAGCTCGCGGACGGCCTCAAGGGAATGGACGCCGGGAAGGTCCGGTTCGTCACGGTCCCGGTCGAGGGCTACGCCCCCGACCCCAACCGCGTCCAGTGGAACCAGGCCGAGGCCAAGCCGCTCTTCGACGCGATCCGGCACGACAACGACCTGCCCGCCGCGCCGGCGAAGCCCGCCCCCGCCGAGCAGGCCCCGCCGGCGCCGGGCAAGGTCCGGGTCACCGTCGTCGCCGCCGGCGCCCCGAAGGCGATGGTCCAGCGGGTCGTCGAGCAGCTCGGCAAGCGCGGCTTCAAGGTCGCGAAGAGGACGGAGAAGGCCGCGCCCGCCGCCGAGAGCCGGCTGGTCTACAACCCGTCCGCCGAGGCCCAGGCGTCGGCGCTGGCCCGCGACGTCCCCGACGCGCTCCTCACCGCCGACGGCTCCGCCCCCGCCGGCGGCGTCCGCCTCGTCCTCGGCAGGAACGGCGTGCACTTCGCCCAGCAGACGCTCAACAAGATCACCGGAGGGGTCAAGGCCGGCCAGAAGAACCCCTGCGCGTGAGCCCCGCTACCCGGCGGCCGCGAGCACCCCGACGAGCGTCCCGACCAGCATCGACGGCCCGAACGGGAACTCGCCCTTGCGCGTCCGCCGGACGATCAGCACGCCGACGGCGATGACGCCGCCGAGCAGGTAGGTGGCCAGCAGCCCGGTCACCCAGGCCCGCGCCCCGAACCAGCCGAGGCACAGCCCGAGCACGCCCGACAGCTTGACGTCCCCCAGCCCGATCCCCGACGGCACCGCGAACGCCTGCACCGCGTAGAGCGCGAACATCGCCGCCATCCCGATGAGGGCGTGCTCGAAATGCCGCCACCCGCCGCCGGTGAACGGCGCCGCCACGGCCAGCAGCGCCGCCACGGCGCCGTAGGAGGGCAGCGTGAACCGGTCGGGCAGCCGCCTGACCTCGACGTCGATGAACGCCAGCAGAGCACCGACCGCCGCGAGGTACAGCAGCGCACCGAGGACGGCGTGCGCCCCGACCCGCCACCCGGCCAGCCCGAAGACGGCCGCCGTAACGACCCCCAGGGCCGTCCGCCGCGTCCACGGGACGCCGCCGGTGAACGGCGCCGCCAGCGGTGCCAAGAGGAGGCCGACGACGAACCCGGCAGGGACCAGCAGCAACGCGACCATCGCACCTCGACCCATTCCGGCACTCTGAGGGAGCTTCCGGCACGATAACCCGCCCCCGCACGCCGGTGCGCGCGAAGGCGCGGGACCCGTCACCCCACCGGGCACTGCCGCGGGTCGTCGCAGATCTTCAACGCGGCCGACTGCTGGAACAGCTCATGGATCTGCCTCGGGTCCTGGATCTGGTACGCGGCGCCCCCGGTGGCCTGCGCGATGCGCTGCAGCGCGCCGAGGTCGACGCCCGGCCCGAAACCCAGCCCGACGACCTGCACCGGCCGGCTCGCGTCGTACTCCGCCTTCAACTGCGCCAGCAGCGCCTGCTCCGACAGACCGCCCGCGAAGTCGTTCCTCCCGTCCGTCAGCACCAGCACGATGTTGATCGCGTCGCCGCGGTAGCCGGCCTTGACGCTGCGGTAGGCGGCGAGCACCGAGTCGAACAGGCCGGTGTCCCCGTCCGGCTTCGCCCGCATCCGGCCGAGCGCCTGCTGCATCGCGGCGCGATGCGTGAGCCCGCCGTCCGCCGCGCCGAGCCGTCCCACCGGGACCAGCTCCTTGTACGGAAGCCGTCCGTCCATCGCGGTCGAGAACGCCCAAAGCCCCATGTCGGCGGAGTCGGGCAGCAGGGACATCCCCTTCTCCACCTCGCCCGTCGTCACCGCCATCCGCGACCGGGCCGTCCCCTGCACCTGCTCCAGCATCGACCCGGACACGTCGATCACCGTGAGCATGCGCGTGCCGAGATGCATCCGCCGCCACATCTCCAGCGCCTCGCTGACCGCGCCCGGCGCCGCCGCGGCCGTCGCGGGCACCGCCGACAGCCCCGTCACCGCCGACACGGCCGGCGCCGCGCCGCCGCCCGCCGGACGCAGGCCCGCCTTCGCCAGCGCGCCCGCCCCCGTCCGGGACCGGACCTCCGCGAGGAACCGCCGCGCCGCCTCCGCCTTCTTCCCCGGCACGGCCACCAGCGGGAAGTCCAGGCTCATCGTGCCGTCCGCCGGCAGCACCGCCCGGACGGGCGCGCCGCCCGCCACCGCGTGCCGCCAGACCGTCAGCTCCGGCACCGCCAGCACGGGCGTGCTCCCGCCGCCGAACCGCACCAGCCCGTCGAACGCCGCCGCCTCGCCCTGCGCGGACCCGTCCACGCTCTGCGCGGACTGCAGGATCCCGGTGAACCCGGCGATCGCCTTGTCCCCCGTCCCGGCCGCCTGCTTCGCCATCAGCAGCGAGATCATGCCGGCCGCACTCTGCTCCGGCGCGAGCAGCCGCAGGGACGCGTTCCCGCCCGGCGCCATCGCCCGCCACGCCAGCGCGCCCGGCGCCGCGTCCCTCGCCACCGCGAACACCACCGGCGAACTCGCGACCGAGCCGATCGGCCGCGGCAGCGCGGTTCCCGTCCGCTCGGCGGTCCGTCCCGCGATCTCCAGCCAGAGCGACGAGTCGAGGACATAGGCGTCCGCGCGCGCTTGCGCGGCGGACCTGTCCCCGCCCAGCGCCAGCGCCATCGCCGACGACGGCAGCGTGTTCGTGGACACCTCCACGCACCGTCCGCCGACCTCGTGGTCCGCGTCGTTGAACCTCTCGGCCAGCGCGGTCACCGCGGGCGCCACCGCCGGATCGGCCGCCACGCTCAGCGCCAGCCGTCCACCGCACCCCCCGCCGCCGAACGACTTCACGCCGGCCAGCACCGCGACCACCAGCAACGCGGCGACGCCCGCGATGAGCACCGGCGGAGGACGGCGCGGACCCCTCCGGCGCGCCGGAACAAGCGCCCGCGGCCCACCCCCCACCGGCGCCACGAACCCCCCATTCGGCGCCGACCCCCCGCCAACGACGACACCGGCCGGCGGCACCGCCCCCTGCACCGGGACGCCCCCGCTCACCCGCCCGAACGGCCCAGCCTCCGGCACGGACCGAACCGTCCCCCCGAACGGCGCAGCGACCTGCGGCCCAGGAGTCGGCGCGGCCAAAAACGGCAGATCCGCCGACCGGCCTGCCCCCGGCACCGCACCTACGCCGCCCACCGACCCACCCGCCGACACGCCCTGCACGGCACCAAACGCCCCAGCAGACGAACCTCCGGACGCCCCCGAGCCATCGGGCGAAGCAGCAGCCGAAGGCCGAGGCGGCACCGCTGAAGCTCGCCCAGCAGCCGACGTAGGCGCAGCCGAGGGCGCATAAGCATCCGACCTCGGCGCAGGCGACGATGCCCCCGTAGCAGACGGCCCCCTAGGCACGGCCGGGCTCGACTCGGTGACGCCCTCGGGCGATGGCGCGGGCGCGTCCGACGCCGGCACCGCGGCAGGCGACCCACTTGGCGCCGCCGGGTTCGGCTCAACAACAGAGGCGGCGGCAGACGGGCTGGCGGGCACAGCAGAGGGATGCTCGCCAACAGGCGTAGGCGGCGCCGAGGACGCGGGAGCGGCCGACCATGGCGCGGGCACGAACGTGGCGGGCGTCGGCTCAACGGGCACTGCTCGGTTCGGCTCCGTGACGTGCTCGGACGACGGTGATGTACGGGCGTCCGACGCCGACACGGCGGGCTGCCCACCAAACGGCACCGGGCTCGACGCAACTGCGGTCTCGGGCGCGAACGGCGAGGGAGCCGCTGAGCCCGACCCGGGCACGGGCTTTGGCGGCGGCGCGGGCGCGTCCGACAAGGGCACCTTGGCGAACGAATCAACGGGCGCGGAAGGCGCAGAGGCATCCGGCGACCGCACCGTGGCGGGCGCCCCAACGGGCCCGGCCGAACTGGGGTCGCTGGTGGGCGCCTGTAGCGCGGGAGCCGCCGGACTCGCTTCAGGCGCGGGCGCGTCCGGCGACGGCACGGCGGGCGGATCAATGAGCGGCGCCAGGCTCGACTCAACAGCGGACTCAGACACGGAAGGCACGCGGCCGGTGGTGGGCGCGGACGGCACGGTAGCCGCCGGGCTCGACTCGGGCGCGGCCTCGGGCGGCGGCGAGGGGGCGTCCGACGAGGACACCTTGGCGGACGGCCCAACGGGCGCGGCCTGGGTCAACTCGGGTTCGGAAGGCTCGGGGGCGTCCGACGACGGCACCGTGGCGGGTGGCCCAACGGGCGGTGCCGAACTCGGGTCAGTGGATGGGGCCTGTGGCGCGGGAGCTGCCGGGCTCGCTTGAGGCGCGGGCGCGGAAGACGCGGGCGCGTCCGGCGACGGCATGGCGGACGGCTCGACGGGCGGGGTCGGACTCGACTCGACGGCGGACACGGCAAGCACGGGGCCAGTGGTGGGCGCGGGCGCCGCAGGGTTCGACTCGGGTGACGGCGCGGGCGTGTCTGGCGACGGTACGGCGGGGGACGGACCAACGGGCGGCGCTGGGCTGGACTCAGGCGCGGGCGGTCTTGGCTCGGTGACGGGCTTGGACGGCGGCGGCGCGGGGGCGGGCGACGACGGCGCGGCGGCGGGCGGCACACCGGGCGGCGCTGGGGGCGGCTCGACCGCAGGCTCGGGCGCGGAAAGTGCGGGGTCGGTGGCGGGCGCGGCCGGGCTCGACTCAGGCTCGGGTGGCGGCGCGGATGGGGAAGGTGCGCGCGCGTCCTGCGACGGCATTGTGGCGGGCGGCCCAACGGGCGCGGTCTTGCTTGGGGGCGGGGGTGGTTGGGGGGCGGGGTCGACGGGGGGCTGGGGTGGGAAGCCCGGGAGGTCCAGCGGGAGAGGCGGGAGGTCGACACCGTCTTCAGGAGGCATGGTGCCGTCATTGAAACGAGAGGTGGGGGCGGGGCACATGGGTCTCGAGGCCCAATCGGGGACCCAATTCAGTAGAGGGACGTGCTTTCGCGGGCGGTCCGGCGCAGGCCGAGGAGGGTGCCGGCGGCGAGGGCGCAGAGGGGGGCGAGGACGTTCAGTGGCGGGGTGATGTGCTCGACGGGGTAGAGGTTGGCGAGGACGGCGGGGACGGCCGGGCCGAGGGCCGTCAGGAGCGGGAGGGCGACGGGGCCGGAGACGCCGGCGCGGCGCAGGCGGGGCGCGGTGAGGCGGGCGGCGAGGAAGCCGATGGGGAACTGGACGAGGGCCGCCGCGGCGGCGGACGTCCAGTAGAAGGCGTCCGAGGACGCGAAGGTGGGTGCGGCGAAGGCGGCGGCCGCCACGGCGATCGCGAGCGCGGCGAGGACGGCCAGGGCGGCGGCCGCGGTGAGCAGTACCGTCGTGGCGGCGCGGCGGCGGTCGGGCATGGGGCTCCTTCAGCGGGCGGCGAACCAGGTGACGACGGCGCCGGTGAGCAGGACCACGGCGGCGGCCGTCCAGGCGGGCGCGGCGCCGAGGTCGAGGCGGGCGCGGGCGGGGTCGCGGGGGTCGTAGCGCACGGTCATCCGGTCGGACGGACGGCGGCGGGGGCGGCCGGACTCGGTGATGACGTGGTCGCGGCCGTCCGCGGAGGTGAAGCGGACGGTCAGCGTGTACTCCCAGCCGGACGGCTCGACGCCCTCGCCTTCGCAGGCCAGGACGGTGCCGGTGGCGCGGGCGGGGGTGCGGCGGCGGGCGGCGGCGTCCGCGACGACGATGAGCGGCGCGGCGACGAGCAGGACCGGCCCGGCGACCAGCAGCGCGGCCCGGCCCGCCGGGGCGAGGTCCAGGAGGTACAGCGCGGCCCACGCGGCGGCGGCCGCGATGGCGAGGACCACGGCGCGGCGTCTCATCGTCCTTCCTTCGGCCGGAACGACCCGAGGATGGCGGGGACCCGGGCGGCGGCGGTACCGCCGTCGGGCGAACGGATCATGAATTCGAGCAGGGTCCGCCGCTCGGTGAGGACGTAGAGGCCGGTCAGGCGCATGGGGGTGCGGGTGCCGTCGGCCGAGGTGATCGTGTAGCGGGCCTCGACGCGACGTGCGTCGGCGCCGTCCAGCGCGGTGCGGCGGACGGTGGTGAGGCGGTAGCCGTTCAGCAGGGCGAGGCCGCGGAACTGGGCCAGTTGGCCGTCGAGTTCGCCGGGGAAACGGTCGCGGCGGCCGAGGTGGATCTGGCCGTCGTCGACGCCGGACGGCAGTTCCGGGCCGTCGACGTCGAGGGTCGGCGCGCCGCTCTCGTCGGTGCCGCCGTGCGGGGCCCAGCCGGCCGGATAGGCGAACGTGTAGGCGTCGGTGCGGTACTCGCGGAAGCCCGCCGGGACGGGCGGCGGGTCGTGGTGGGCGGAGCAGCCCGCGGCGAGGGCGAGGGCGGCGCAGGCGGTCAGCCGAGGCAGCGCTTCCACGGCACCCACCCCTCCCCCGGCTTGTAGTACTGGGCCCCGGTGAGGGTGTTGATCTGGTGTTCGGTGGAGCTCTCGAACAGTCCGCCGAACTTGCTCTTGCCGCCGGCCTCGCCCTTGACGTCGAGCTTGCCGGTGTCGCCGCCGACGTCGTAGGTCAGCCGGGACATCCGCCCGCCGCCGCCGTCGAAGTAGCGGTCGAGGGCGCCGTCGTCGCCGGTCCGTGTGTAGTCCTCGAACGCCTGCCGGTCCTGCGGGTCGGCGTAGTCGAGGGTCTTGTCGGTGACGGTGCGCTGGGAGCTGAGGATCCACTGCTTGCCGGCGGTCAGCTCGCCCTTGTCGCCTTCGAAAGAGCCCTTGGCCTTTCCGTCGGCGCGGAAGTAGATGACGTTCTGGGAGTTGCCGGTCTTGGTCAGGCTGATCGGGTCGCCGTCCTTGTCCTCGGTGTACGCCCAGGTGGTCTGGCCCCGGTGCTTGACGTTCAGGCCGAGGTTGGGGTTGAGCCGGATCTGCCCCTTGATCTTCTCGACCTCGGCGGGCGACAGCTCGACGCCCTTGCCGCCGAGCCGCTTGCCGATCTCGTCGACCGCGAGGGCGAGCGCGTCGGCGGCGCCGGCGGCGGCGCGTTCGCGGGTGCCCTTGGGCAGCACCTTCCAGACGTCGCCGAGGTCGACGAGGACTCCGATCTCCCCTTCGCCCTTCTCGGTGTAGTAGGTGGTGCGCTGCCCGGTCTTGTGGTCGGTGCGGGTGCCGTCGATCAGCCAGCCGCGCGCCTTGAACGGCAGTTTCACCTTCCACAGGTTCAGCTCGCCTTTGAATCCGCCGGTGGGGCCGCCCTCCTGGTAGTCGGCGGACGGTTTCCTGTCGGGCTCGCTGCCGCCGATCCAGCGGTCGTAGTACTTGCCGACCCATGGGGTCTTGCCGATGAGCCAGGAGAATCCGCCGGTGATGGGATTGGTGCGGACGACGAATTTCGCGGTGTTCCCGATGCGGTGGTCGACGAGGTCGTCGAAGAACTTCTTCGCCTCCTTCTCGCCGTCGAACGCGTAGACCGTTCCATTGGTGAACTGCCCGCCGCCCCAGATGCCGAACTTGCCGAATCCAAAGTCGAAGTCCGGGCTGGCGGCCGCCCCTTCGCCCCAGGTGAAGTCGGTGACCTCCCAGCTGGTCTTCCCGTCTGGGCCGACCTTGCGGGTGAGCTGGACGGTGCCGCGGCTGTTGGTCCGCACGTTGATGCGGGTCGGGATCGTCACGGTCTCTTCGAGGTATTTCGTCTCAATGCCCGTCGTGCAGGCGGTGGTGGGCTCGTCGGGGTCGGTCCGGCCGCCGTTCCCGCCGCCTCCCGCACAGGCGTCGCCGAGGTGCATCCGGTGCAGCGCCCGGCACACCGCATCACTGGTCTGACCTGGGACGCCGAGGACGAAGAGCGACGCGCAGACCGCCGCGACGAGGGCCAGGATCCCGGCGTACTCCGGGACGGACGCGCCGCGGTCGGCGAGCCGGTCCGGGCTGCGCTGCTGGGGGGACACGCCTCGCAGGCTCGCACGCGCGATTCCATCGCGAATGAGTCCGAGGACCCAAATACGGGCCTATTCACAGGGCCGTTCTCCGGCCGTTCCCCTGCCCGTTACCGGGGCTTCTCATCAGCCCGCGTAGGGGCGGCGGAAACCGATGTTCCCGTCGTAGGTGGCGAACTTCACGACGTCGCCCGTGTGCGGTGCCTCGATCATCGTGTGGGTGGCCGGATCGACGACCATTCCGACGTGTTCGGGGCCGCGCGGACCCATATTGAAGAACACCAGGTCGCCCGCCTTCTCCTGCCCGGCAGGAATGCCCTGGCCGAACCTCCACTGGTCATAGGTGACACGGGGAATCGAGATTCCCGCCGCACGGTACGCCATTTGCACGAGGGACGAGCAGTCGCAGTTCCCCATGGTCGCCACGTTCGGGTTCGGCGCCGTGCAGGTCCCGCCCCATTGATACGGGGTGCCGAGTTGCGCCTCGGCGAAGGCGATGGCGCGCCGGATCATCTCCGGGGTCCCTGCGGGCAGCGGGCCCGGCGGCGGCATCGCGCCGCCGTATCCGATGTTCTGGTACGGGAACCCGTTGTAGGCGACGTCGCTTTCCTTGTCGACGAGCCGGAGCTTGAACGTCTTCTCGACGGCCGCCGCGTCGCCGCCCGGCCATGCCACGGTGCCGTCGCAGACCAGCCGGGCGGGGGCCGTCGGCTGCTCCTCGGGGGCGGACTCGCCCGGCGGGACCGGGGAGAACTCGTAGGTGCAGTCCGGCACGACGAGACGGGCGATCGCGACGGCGTTGCCGACGCGGCCGATGCCCCTGTCCCCCTTGGAGTCGGTGCAGAGATGGCGGCCGTGGCGCAGGTCGTCCTTCTCCTGCTCGGTGAGCTCGCCGTCCTTCTTGAGCTGGCAGTCGGCGGTGACGGCCTTGACCTTCGCGTATGTCCCGTCGAGCCCGGTGAGGTGCACCTTGCCGTCGACGCGCGTGCCGTTGTCGCGGGCGTAGCGCTCGGCCGCGTTCTGCGGGGCGTCGTCGGCGAGCAGCCACGCGCCGAGGCCCGCGGGCGGCGTCCCGGACAGCGCCATCTCCGCCAGCCGCAGCCGGAGCGGTTCGAGCGCGCCGAGGGCCGCGGCGTCCGCGCCGCGCTGCGCCCGGCTGCGCATGTCGCCGGCCTGCGCGACGCGGCCGAACAGCAGCACCGCCGCGACCAGGCACAGCGCCATCCCGACGACGAGGACCGAGGTGGCCGCGCCCTCGTCGCCGCGGCGGCCCGCCCGGTTCATCGCGCGAACCAGCCGCCGAACAGGATGCCCGTCAACGCGCCGGCCAGCATGAACGGGCCGTACGGGAACTCGTCCTTGCGTCCGGCGCGGCCGAGGAGCAGCCACGTCACGCCGTACACGCCGCCGTACAGGAAACCGGCGACCACGCCCGTCACCCATGCCGCCTCACCGAGCCAACCGAGGTACAGGCCGAGGACACCGGCCAGTTTCACGTCGCCGCCGCCCATCGCGTGCGGCAGCAGGAGGTGCTGGACGAAGTAGAAGGCCCACAGCACCGCCATCCCGATCGCGGCGTGCGCGAACCGGAGCGCGCCGTGCGCGGTGAACGGGACGGCGGCCGCCAGCAGGACCGCCCCCGCGAGGTAGGACGGCAGCGTGAGCGGGTCGGGCAGCCGCCGCACCGCGACGTCGATCACCGCGAGAAGGACGCCGACCACACCGAGGTAGGCGAACGCCACGGAGTCCGCCCGTCCGCCGAGCCGGACCGCGAGCGCCGCGAGCACCGCGCCCGTGAGCACCGCGACCCCGGCTCGGGCGCGGGACGTGAGCGGCCCGCGGTAGGCGGCGGTGACCGGGGCGCACAGCCACCCGGCGGCCGCTCCCGCGACCGCCGCTCCGGTGGCCGCGGCCTCGCCCATCAGGTGTCGCCCTTGGCGCCGCCCGGGTCGCCCTCGAAGATCTTCTTGAGCGCGTCCTGGACCGCCTTGGTGACCGTGTCGACGATCCCGAGGCTGTAGAGCCCCGCGATGATCGCGGCCACCAGGATCAGCATCCCGGCCCACTCGAAAATGTCGGCCCCGCGGTCGTCGGGGTTCTTGAGCCGTTCGACGCGGTCTCGGAAGAAGAGCGCGGCCTGTTCCGCGCCCGCCCGCATCGACAACCGGGCGCGCACCACGGCCGGAAGCAGAACGTTCATCATCGATTCCCTTTACCAGCAGATGCCGAGAACACAGGTCTTGTCGTCGCCCTTGTCGCCGCCACCGCCGCCACCGCCGCCCGGGTCACCAGAGAAGATGCTGGTGAGGGCGCCCTTGACGCCGTTCGTCGTGGTGTCGACGATGCCGAGGCCGTAGAGGCCGGCAATGACGGCGGCCACCAGGATCAGCATCCCCGCCCACTCGAAGACGTCGGCTCCGCGATCGTCGCCCAGAACCCTTTCACGCACCGATTCAAGGTTCATCGGCGTCCTTTCCTGGTCGGCCGTATTTTCGACCGGAACGTGCGCCCGGCCGTTTTACGACCACCAAAATATGGAGCGGGCGGCGCCATTCCCAGGGCCCGCCGTCCCAATCGGCGGCCCGGGCGCGTGGGCCCAGGGGCCGGGGACCGGTCCCCGGTGCCGGTCACCGGCTCCGCCCCAGATCACCGGACGTGCCGATCCAGCGGGCGATCGCGGCGCCGCGCGAGGTGACGCCGAGCTTGGCGTAGATGCGGTTGACGTGGTTCTTCACCGTCTTCTCCGCCAGGAACAGCCGCGCCGCGATCTCGCCGTTGGACGCGCCCTGGACGATGAGCCGCATGACCTCCGCCTCGCGCGCCGACAGGCCGAACCCGCCGTGCGGGGCGTCCGGCGGCGTGCGGGCCTCGGCGGGCGCGGCGGTCTCGGCGGCCCCGGACGCCTCCCGGACGGCGCCGACCAGCGCGGACACCGCCGCGGGCGACAGCGGGTGCGCGCCGCCGACCGCGTCGTGCACGGCCGCGATCAGCTCGTCCGCGGTGAACGCGCCGTGCACGAGGTAGCCGGTCGCGCCCTTGCCGAGCGCCGCCCGCACGGTGCCGGGGTCGTCGGTGTAGGTCAGCATGAGGACCGGGGCCAGCGGGCTGATCTCCGCCACGGCGGCGACGCCGTCCATCAGCGGCATCCGCACGTCCAGCAGCACCAGGTCGGGGCGGAGCCGGGCGGTGAGCTCCACGGCGCGCCGCCCGTCGCCGGCCTCGCCCGCGACCTCGATCCCGTGCGCCTCCAGCAGCGACACCAGCCCGGAGCGGACCACCACGTTGTCGTCGGCGACGAGGACCCGCGTCGCGCCCATTCAGCTCACCTCCGCGGGCCGGTCCGCACCGGCGGACTCGGCCGGCTCCGTCGCGACGCGGACGAGCAGGGTCGTGCCCTCGCCCGGCTCCGAGCGGACGAGCGCCGTCCCACCGGCCCGTTCCGCGCGCTCGTAGACCCCGACCAGGCCGTAGCGGCCGCGGCGGGCGTGGTCGTCCAGCGGCGCCGTGCGGAACCCGCGCCCGTCGTCGCGGACCGTCAGGACGACGTCGCCCGCCGTCCGCGCGAGCCGGACGGTCACGTTCGCGGCGGCCGCGTGCCGCTCCACGTTGGCGAGGGCCTCGCCGAGGATGGCGAGCACCTCGTGGCGCGAGCGCTGCGGGAGCCGCGCGTCGCCGGCGACGTCGGCGTGGACGGTGACGCCCGTCCGGGCCGACCAGGCGGCGCAGGCGGCGCGCACCGCTTCGGGCAGCGGCGCGGCGGCGGTGGCGTCGCGCAGGTCGGTCAGCAGGCCGCGCGCCTCGCGGGACGCGGTCTCGGCCGCGTCCGCCAGCCGGGCCGCCTCCCGCTCGGCGCGCTCGGGCGCGGTGCGGACCCACGCGGGCAGCGCGGACGCGGCGAGCGCGACGCCCCGCAGCGTCTTGGCGAGCGAGTCGTGCATCTCCCTGGCCAGGCGGGCGCGCTCCTCGGCGGCGGCGGCCATGCCCTCGGCTGCGACCCGCGCGTCCTCCGCCGCCGCGTGCTCCTCGAACAGCCGCCGCAGCGCCACCCCCGCGAACCCGACGAGCGGGTAGTAGGCGGGCTGGCTGGCCAGCGCCTGGAACGTGCCGACGTCGGCGTGCGGGACGGCGAACGTGACGAAGTACCCGGCGATCTGCACGACGGACACGATCAGCATGCCCGGCCACCGGTACAGCAGCCCCGCCGCCGCCGCGGTCGCCACCGTCGACAGTAAGAACGGCCCGGACGGCCCGCACACCGCCAGCACCGCGAACCCCACGCACAGGTCGAGCGCGACGAGCAGCGGGTGGTCGAGCAGCCGCGGGACGATCCGGTCCACATGCCGGGAGACCAGCCAGGACAGCAGCCCGACGCACGCCACCATGACGAACGTCGCGACCGTCAGCCCGCGCACGGCGAGGACGAGCAGCGTGATCGCGGCCATCAGCGTCCGCACCTGCATGAGGAGCCGGAACGCGGCGTCGATCCGCGACCGGGCCCGCGTGGCCTCGCACCCGCCCGCGCCCTCCGGGGCGGGGCCGAAGCCGGGACCCGGGCCGGGGCCCAGGCCGGGGGCGGGGTCAGTGGCCGAGGACGGCACCGAGATCAGCTCCCGAGCTGTAGAAGAGCGCGCCCAGCACGACGAGGATGAGCGCCGGCAGGGTGAGGGCGGTGGTGACGGCGGTGACCTGCGGCGTCGTCCGCTGCGCCTTGCGCCGCGCCCACTGCGCCGACTCGCGGCGCATGTCGGTGGCGATGTCGATCAGCGCGGTGGCGAGCGGCGCGCCCAGCTCCTCGGCCTGCAGGACGGCCGTGACGAACTGGCTCAGCATCTCCGACCGGTTGCGGCGCCGCAGGTCCTCGAACGCCTCGCGGCGGGACGTGCCGAGCTCCATCTGCCGCAGCGCGATCGTGAACTCGTCCGCCAGCGGCCCCGGCATGCTCTCCACGACCCGGGCCAGCGAGTGCCGGAACCCCATGCCCGCCGACACCGTCACGGCGAGGACGTCGAGGAAGTCGGGCATGCCGCGCTGCATCTCGTCGCGGCGGCTGCGGGCGCGGCCGAGCAGGAACAGCTCGTTCTGGAAGATCCCGGCGAGGCAGATCAGCCCCATCGGCACCTGCCCCGCGCTGAGCAGCAGCACCCCCAGCGACCCGAACAGGACCGCGTACCCGGCGGTGATCCGCGCGTACGACTCGACCGTCATGCCGCCCGGGCGGCCCGCCGCGTCGATCCGCTCGCGGATCCGGCGGTGCCAGGGGGCGAGCGCGGTCATCAGGGGGCGGCCGAAGGGCCGGCCGATCCGCCCGGCCAGCCGGTTCAGCCCGAACACCTCGCCCCTTCCCGGCCGCGCGGCGGGCGGCGGGGCGGACGCGGCGAGCGCCGACCCCGCCACCCGCTCCCCGCCGGTGAGCAGGACGAAGCCCCAGGCGCCCAGCAGCACGCTGAGCCCGGCGCCGCCCGCCAGCACGAAGATCATCTGGTCACCTCACACGTCGATCCGGGTGATCCGGCGGATGACCACCAGGCTGGTCACGAACAGCCCCGCGCCGGCCGCGAGCATCAGCTGCCCGATGAGATGGGTGCTCATCTCGCGCAGCGCCCCCGGCTCGATCTGGTTGATCATGGCGATGCCGGCGACGCCGAGGATCCCGACCGCCCAGTTCGACACCACCGCCTGGCCGAGGATCGTGCGCACCTCGCGGCGGATCTCCTTGCGGTCCTCCAGCGTCGCGGCGATGCTGCGCAGCGCGGTGACCAGCGACCCGCCCGACCGCGCCGACACCAGCAGCGTGCTGACCAGCACGCCGAGCTCCCGGGACGGCAGCCGGCCCGCGAGGTCGCCGAGCACCGCCTCCAGCGACTCGCCGAGCCGCAGCCCGTCGGCGGCGCGGCGCAGCTCGGTGCGGGCCGGGTCGTCCAGCTCGTCGGCGGCCAGCGCGATCGCGGTGCGCAGCGACAGCCCGGCCTGCGCGGCGTTGGACAGCACCCGCGCCAGCTCCGGGAGCTGCGCGACGAACTCCTCCTTGCGCCGCTCCTCCCGCCGCCGCAGGTAGCCGAAGAACACGAACCCGACCGCGACGGCGGCGGCGACGCCGAACACCGGCCCGAGCAGCCGGCCGATCAGCGCGATGGCGGCGAGGCCGCCCGCGACGATCCCCAGCAGGAACGTGGAGACGCGCATCGCCAGTCCCGCCGCGGCGATCCGGCGGGCCAGCAGCCGGCCGAGCTCGGTGCCGCGCAGCCGCCGGTCGAGCCGGACGAGCGGGCCGTCCGGCGGCGCCTCCCCGTCCAGCCGGGACCGGACGGTGATGCCGCGGCGCAGCTCCCGGCCCGCGGCGAGCTCCCCCGCCCCCCAGACGGCCAGGACCCCCGTGACCGCCATCAGCAGCATGATGACCGGCAGGCTCATCGCCCCTCCCCCTCGTCGGCCCGGACGCCGAACACCGGCGGGACGCCCTCGCCGGCGTGGAACAGCCGGGTCGCCAGCGGCGCGGGCAGCGGGCGGTGCCGGAACTCGCCCCGCACCACCCGGTCCGGCCCGATCGGCAGCGACTCGAACGTCATGATCGGCTCCAGCCGCAGCCGCTCCCCGCGCCGCGTCGCCACCGCCGCGATCTCCACGATCCGGCGCGAGCCGTCCGGGCCCCGGCCGAGGTGCACGATCACGTCGACGGCGCTGTCGATCTGGTCGCGGATCGTGTCGAACGGCAGCTTGACGTCGCTCATGCTGGCCAGCGTCTGCAGCCGGTACACCGCGTCCTCGGTGGAGTTGGCGTGCACCGTCACCATCGAGCCCTCGTGGCCGGTGTTCATCGCCTGGAGCATGTCGAGGGTCTCGCCGCCGCGGACCTCGCCGACGATGATCCGGTCCGGGCGCATCCGCAGCGCGTTGCGGACCAGGTCGCGGATCGTGATCCGGCCCTTGTCCTCGATGTTCGGCGGCCGCGACTCCAGCGGCACCACGTGCTCCTGCCGCAGCCGCAGCTCCGCCGAGTCCTCGATCGTGACGATCCGCTCGTGGCCGGGGATGAACGCCGACAGCGCGTTCAGCATCGTCGTCTTGCCCGTCCCGGTGCCGCCCGAGATGACCAGGTTCAGCCGGGCCCGGACGAACGCGGCCAGCAGCAGCCCCGTCGGCGCGTCCAGGCTGGCCCGCGCGGCCAGCTCCTCGATCGTGTACGAGCGGGGGAACCGGCGGATCGTCAGCACCGGCCCCACCAGCGACAGCGGCGGGATGATCACGTTGACCCGCTCGCCGCCGGGCAGCCGCGCGTCCACCATCGGGCTCGACTCGTCCACCCGGCGGTTCACCTGCGCGACGATCCGGTCGATCGTCTGGTACAGCTGGTCCTCGCTGGCGAACGCGGTGTCGACCCGCTCCACCCGGCCGTCCCGCTCCACGAACACGTGGTCGGGGCCGTTCACCATGATCTCGGTGACGGTCTCGTCGGCCAGCAGCGGTTCGAGCACGCCGAGGCCGAGCGCCTCGTCCACCACCCGGCGGACCAGCGCCGCCCGCTCCCCCGGCGACAGCACCGGCCCCTCGCGGCCGACGATGTGCCCGGTGACCTTCTCCAGCCGGGCCCGCCGCTGCGCCAGCCCGAGCAGCGCCAGCTCGTCGAGGTTCACCTCCTCCAGCAGCCGGCGGCGCCAGTGCGACACCCCGGCGCGGCTCGCGGCGGTGCCGTGGAGCCGCTCGTCCTCCAGGCGGTCCCTCAGTCCCATCGGCTCACCCCTCCGGCATCGTGACGGTGCGGGTCACGGTGTAGTCGAGCGGGACGCCGCGCCACAGCAGCGGCACCTTCGCCCGGACGGTGCAGGACACGCCGTCGCCGCCCGCCTCACCGCCGCGCAGCGTCCGCTCGTTCAGCCAGCCCGGCAGGGCCGCGGCCGCCGCCGGGACGCAGGCCGCCGCGTCCTGCCGCATGGCCGCCACGCGGGCGCCGGTCCGCGCCGCGTTCTCCACCCGCTCGACCGTCACGGACGCCATCAGCGCCTCGAAGCAGACCAGCACGACCGCCAGCACGATCGGGAGCAGCGCGGCGAACTCGACGGACGCGGTCCCGCGGTCGGCGGCGGGACGCGCGGTCCGGACGGTGTCGGGGGCGGCCACGGCGTCACCCGTCCCCCGCGCCCTCGTCGACGATCCTGGCGCGGGTGGTCAGCCCGAACGTCGACGACCAGCCCGGCAGGACCGCCGGGACGTCCACCGTCACCTTCGCGTACCCGTCCTCGACCCCGAGGTGCAGCACGCCCTCGCCGCCCCACGGGCCCGCCACCCGCGCCACGGCGCGGCGCCGCACCTCCTGCCTCGCCTCCGGCGTGTCGTAGCCGACCACCGCCACCGCCCGCGCCGCCTCGTCCGCCGCGTGGCTCGCGTACATCGAGGTCAGCCCGGTCAGCAGCGCCTGCCAGCACAGCAGCAGCACCAGCCCGACCAGCGGGACGATCGCCGCGAAGTCCACCGACGCCGCGCCCCGGTCGTGCGTCCCCTCCGGCGCCCCCGGGTCGTCCAGCAGGCCCGTCTCGCGGACCAGCCCGCTGATCGCCTTGCGGAAGTCGGAGCTCTTCACCGCCTCCGGCGAGCCGGTGTTCGACGCGTCCTCCAGCGCCCGGTACACCGCCGGGACCGTCGTCCCGAGCAGCCCCACCCCGACGATCTTCGCGGCCAGGTCCGGCTGGATCTCGTTGCGGCGGTCGTGCCGGTTCAGCAGGACCGCGGCGTCCTCCTCCTTGCGGACGCGCAGCCGCCCCCACATCTTCACCAGCCGCTTCGCGCCGCGCAGGGCGGGCAGGTCCGGGGTCGCCGCGATCACCACCCGGTCCGCCAGCTCCACCGCCATCGCGCTCGCCTCCGACAGCTGGGCGCCGCAGTCGACGATCACCACCTGGTAGCGGGCCCGCAGCGCGGCGAGGATCTGCCGCGCCGCGCGGGCCGGGACGTCCTCGGCCCGCTCCCCCTCCGCCGGGGCCGGCAGCAGGTGCAGGCCGAGGCGGTGCACGAACAGCGCCTCGGCGAGCGTCGGGCCGTCCAGGTCGTCGGCCGCCCCGACGAGGTCGGCGATGCTGCGCCGGTGCACGACGTCCAGGTAGCCGGCGGCGTCGCCCTTCTGCAGGTCCAGGTCCACCAGGCACACGCCGCGGCCCGCCGTCGCCGCCGCCACGGCGAGATGCACCGCGATCGTCGTCGCGCCCGTCCCGCCCTTGGCGCCGCACACCGCCAGCACCGTCCCGACGCGGCCGGGCAGCGGGCCGTCCTCGGACGAGTCGAAGTGCCGGCGCATCGTCCGGGCCCACTCCGCCGCCGCCTCCACCCGGCCCTGCAGCTCCGACAGCGTCGGCTCCGTCGAGATCACCCCGCGCGCGCCCGCCGCCATCGCCGCGCCGAACGTCTCCGCCGTCGCCTCCTCCGCGATCAGCACCACCGGCAGGTGCGGATGCCGGACGCCCAGCTCGCGGATCAGGTCGAGCGCCGGCAGCGGCCCGAGCGCCTGGTGCAGCAGCACCACGTCCAGTCCCGGGGCGCCCGCCGCCGCGTCCACCACGTCGCCGGTGCTCGTCTCCACCCCGGCGACCTCCACCGCGCCGAGCTCGCGGAACTGCGCGTTCAGCAGCGACGCCAGGTCGCGGTCGGCGGTGGCCAGCAGCACCCGGACGGGCCGTCCGGTCACGGGGCCGTTCACCGGGCCGCCGGCATGTCGCAGATCGCGCCGAGCTTGCGCACCGGGTCGCTCGCCGCGTCGGCCTGGTCGCCGCCGATCAGCGCGAGCCGGACATGGCTCGCGAACGCCTCCGCGTAGGTCAGCTTCACGCTGTCGTCGGCCGCCAGCGCGAACGTGATCGGCACGACCGTGTTCACGTCCTGCGCGTTGGACCCCGAATGCTGCCGGGTCGTCCGGCCGACCTGGATCACCTGCGCGCGCCGGATGATCCGGGACGCGCAGGACCGCTGGTCGCGCTGCGACTGCTGCTGGAACGTCGCATAGATGTCGACGACCATGCCGGGCTTGACCTTGCCCGCCACGCCCGTCTCCGCGTCGATCATGATGGCGATCTCGCGCTGGCCGGGCTGCAGCAGCGGCGCGTCGATCAGCATGCCCTGCTGCAGGTAGGCGCCCGCGACCAGCGCGGTCGGCGCGACCTTGCCCGCGACGGACGCCGGATCGGTGAGCATCGTGTCCGGCGACCACTTGGCCGGCATCTCGACGCGCTCGACCATGCCCGGGTCGAGCCGCCCGTACGCGGGGACGGCGACCTTCAACCGCAGCACCTGCCGCTTCTCGCCGACCTCGGCGCGCACCGAGCCGACATAGCCGAGCACCGACACGAACACCGTCACGGCGCCCACCGCCGCGAGGATCATGAGCAGCACGCCGCGGCGCTGTCGGGGGTTCATGTGACTCCGTTCGCATACGACGGGGACGGGGACTCGGGGACGCCGGCCCGGTTTCAGGGAGGCGCGCTGACGAGCCGCGCCGGCGGCGGCTGCGGCTGCTCCGCCGGAAGCGGCCACGCGGGGGACGGTCCTGGGGCGGCGGCGTGCCCGGCCTGCGGCGGCGCCGCAGCGGGCGGCGGCGTCCGGACGGGCTGGACCATCGCGCAGAACGGGCAGACCGGCGAGCCGACCGCCGCACCGCACCACGGGCAGGGCTCGCAGACCGCGTCCCGCAGCATCGCCTGGAGCACGCCGCTATCCCCGCTGAACGCGACGAACTCCACGTACCTCTTCGCGCGCCAGTACTCGGCGCCGAGCGGCTGGTCGGCGACCATCGACACCGACACCGCGCCGAGCGCCCGCCCCAGCCGGTCGCGGACCCAGGCGGCGCTGCCGCCGTGCTCGGCGGCCAGCACGACCACCGGGGGCCGCGGCGCGTCACCGGTCACCGGCGCAGTGTCCGGCCCGGCCCGCAGGACCGACGGATACGGGGCCGCCGTGACCAGGAACTCGCTGCCGGGCAGGTACGAGGCGAGGTGATCGCCGAAGCCCGTCGGCACGTGCTCCAGCCGGGTGACGCTGTTCACCCGCGCCCCGGCGACCAGCAGCCCGGCGAGCCTCGGCGCGACGGTCGCGAGCGTCCCCGGCGCGACGTACGGGGCGAGGAAGGCCAACTGGTCGGCCACCAGCGACAGCGCGAGCGGCGGGAGGTCGAGCGGGACGATCGCCAGGCGGCGCGTCCCCAGCGACGCGCGCGCGAACCGCAGCAGCCGGCCCGCCGCGTCCGGCCGCCACGACGGGTAGAGGGCGAGCACCGCGGGACGCTCGGCCAGCGTGCTCCCGATCCGGGCGGTGAACTCCAGCCCCTCGTCCGACAGCGGCGAGAACCCCGCCCGGAACCGCTCGGCCGCCACGCCGCGGAAGACCCCCAGGCCGGGAACGTCGTCGGGGAGCATCACCAGCGTCACGCGGGGCCCCGAAAGGTCACGTGCCTCACCACACCCTCCACCGGGCCGTCCGGACGGCCCGGTACGGCGCCGCGCCGGATTTCCGGAGTCGCGGGCCACGATAACCATCGAAATACGCCACGATCAAGAATTGAAACGGCCAATCTGACGGACTCGTGAGAAGTTACCCGATATCCGGTTGGACCGATCCCAAGAACGGTGCACCAGCAAGGTGAACTTTTCTTGACCAATTATCGAATGAACGAAAAATCCGCAGGTGAGCGAAGGACTCTAAGCCCCTGGCCCCACGGGGCGGCCGCCGAAAGGGGGTCCTCGGACCCATGTCTCAGAGAATGGACTCGAATACCATGTCCGACTCGCCCGCCGCCCCGTTTCGCGACATTCCCGTCACCACCCGTGCCGGCGGAATCCCGCAGCGTGCCCATCGGCCGCGTCCGGGAGAACCACGGCACGCCCGGTGAGCCGCGCGTCCCGTTCCGTCCGCACGCCCGGATCAGGCTCTAGAGTCTTCCCATAGGCGGCCCCAGACTGGAGACGACGGCGATGACGCACCCATCGGACCCCGGCCAATCACCGCGCCCCCCGGGACCCCCGTCCGGCCCCGGCGGGGGACCGTACGGCCCGCCGCCGCAGCAGCAGCCCGGGCCCGTCCCCGGCCCCCGCCCGCCCGGCACCTACGGCACCGGCCCCTACCAGCAGCCGCAGGGCTGGCAGCCCCCTTCTCGCGGCCCGCAGGAGAAGGGCCTGATCAGCGCGCTGTTCGACACCAATTTCGACCACATGGTCACCACCCGGATGATCAAGATGGTCTACCGGCTGGCACTGGTCCTGATAACGCTGCTGGCGTTGCTGGTCGCGTGGTACGGGGTCGCCTTCCTGGAATGGAACACGACCCTGGGGCTGCTCACCCTCATCGCGACCCCCTTCCTGTGGATCTTCCAGTTGCTGACCACCCGGATGGTCCTGGAGTTCCTGATCAACCAGTTCAAGATCAGTGAGTACCTGCGGGCCATCAAGGACAAGGACTAGACGGGGCTGCGGTGGGCGAGTTCGACGCGACCGGGTCCGGCGAGGCCGGATCCGGCGGGAGCGGGCCGCGGGACACGCGGCGGGACGCCGGGGCGACCCGGCGGGACGAGCGGGTGCCCGCGCCGCGCACGCCGCCGGCGTCCGGACCCGGGGCGACGCGGCGGGACGGGCAGGCGGCCGGCGATCCGCTGATGCGCCTGCCGGCGGCGCTGGCGGAGCGGTACGAGGCGGTCGCCGAGCTGCCGGTGCAGGGCGCGGAGTCGGACCTGCTGCTGGTGCGGGACGAGCGGGGCGACCGGTTCGTGGCGAAGGTGTTCCGCCGCGGGTACCACGCCGACCGGGACGTGTGGGCGAAGCTGCCGTCGCTGGACTCGCCGCACGTGCTGCGCATCGTCGAGACGGGCCACGCGGACGGCCGTGACTACGAGGTCACCGCGTACGCGCCGGACGGCAACCTGCGCAACCTGATCGACGGCCCCCTGCCGGAGGGGACCGTCAGGGAGATCGCGGCGCAGCTGGCGGACGGCCTGGCGGCGCTGCACCGCGCGGGCATCGTCCACCGCGACCTGAAGCCGGAGAACGTGCTGGTCCTGGAGGCGGAGCCGCTGCGGCTGGCGATCGCCGACTTCGGGCTGAGCAAGGTGCTCGACGAGAGCGTGGTGTTCGCGTCGTCGTCGCGGACGCTGGCGTACGCGGCGCCGGAGTCGCTGTCGGGGCAGGTGTCCCCGGCCCGGGACTGGTGGTCGCTCGGGATGATCGTGCGGGAGTGCGCGACGGGCCGGGCGCCGTTCCGCGGGATGAGCGAGACCGTGGTGGTCGATCATCTGGCGACGCGTCCGGTGAGCGCGGACGACGTGCCGGACGCGCGGCTGCGGCTGCTCTGCCAGGGACTGCTGACGCGCGATCCGCGGCACAGGTGGACCGGCGAGCAGGTCGCCGAGTGGCTGGACGGCGCGTCGCCGCACGTCGTGGAGGAGGCCGCGCAGCCGGGCGTCGGGCTGCCGTTCCTCGGCGCCCGCTATGCGAGGCGCGAGGATCTGGCGCGCGCGCTGGTGGAGAACTGGGACGACGCCGCGCAGTACTTCTTCGGGCGCGGGGAGTCCGGCGAGGCGTGGCGGAGCCTGCGGGAGTGGCTCACGGGCGTGCCGGACGACAGCCGCATCGCGCTGGTGGACGGCCCGCTCACGTCGGCGCTGCCGCCGGACGTGAAGCTGCTGCATCTGGTCCTGTGGCTGAATCCGGCGCTGCCGCCCCACTACCTCGGGCGCAGGACGTCCGCCGAGGACCTGCCCGCGCTCGCCGCCCTCGCGGACGATCCCCGGCACCCCGACCATCGCCTCGCGTGCCGGATGGGGCGGGACCTGTGGGAGCACGGCCTGCTGCGCGTCCTGGCGGGTTTCGCGGGCGCCGGGGAGCTGGCCGGGATCGACGGCCAGTGGCGCGCGCACGTCGCGGCATGGAACGACCTCGCGCGCTGGCTGCGCGCCCAGGACGCGACGCCGGCCGGGCTGGCGGCGCGGCTGCCGGACGCGGAGACGGGGAACCCGCCGGCGGTCCTGCTGGCGCTGCTCGCGCTGGCGGCCCGGCCCGCGGAGGCGCACCGGTCGCTGGCCCAGGGCGCGGCGCGGGCCCGGGCGGCCGTCCCGGAGCCGGTGCCGTGGTTCGCGTGGATGGCGGACGGGGCGGGCGACGATCCGCTGCGGCTGCTCGCGGTCGCGCGCGCGCTGCCGGAGGCCGTCGTGGAGGCGGAGGCGCGGGCGCGCGAGCGGCACGCGGCGGCGCGTCGTTCGGAGGAACTGCGGGCGCAGTGGGCGGACCGGGAGCGGCAGCGCCTCGCCGGGCGCGGCGCGGCGGTGACGCGGGCGGTCGTGTGGTCGCTGCCGATCCTGGCGATCTGGCTGGCGGGCAGCTGGGTCGTCGGCAGCCTGTTCGGCGCCGGGAAGCACGACGACGGGACGACCTCGGTGGGGCTGCACGCGTCGTCGGGCGGCGGCGTGCCGTTCGCGGCGCTCGCCGTCCTGGCGGTCATCGCGTGGGGCGTGCAGTGCGGCGCCGAGGTGCTGCTGGCGCGCGCGCAGGGCGGCGACTATCTCCCGTACGGGCCGTGGTCGCTGATATCGAAGGTGCTCGGCGCGGGCGGCCGGGGACTGTCGCGGGCGTCGCGCACGATGTCGGGCGCCGCGCGCCGCAATGACCGGCGGGGCTGCGGGTTCCTGCTCCTCGCCGGTACGGTGCCGCTGCTGATCCTGCTGCTGCTGGCGGCGGCGCTGACGTCCATCGCGAGCGTGCTGTGGGTGCTGGTGATGGTCGCCGGAGCCGTCGCGCACGCGGTGGCGGCCGGTGTCCGGATGCACCGCTGGCAGCAGGCCCGCACGAGCCACCCCGGAGGGACCCCCACATGAGCAGCGGCGTCGAGGCCGACATCGTGCTGGACGCGGCGGTCGTGCTGACCCTGGGCATGAACCGGGTGCTCGGCCGCGGCGGCGACGCGGCGGGTCGCGGCGCGCAGGCGCTGGCCGCGCTCGCCGCGGGACGGGCCGAGGCGCGGGAGGCGGCGCTCGCCGAGGTCCGGACCCACGAGCGGGCGCTGCGGGAGGTCGTCGAGCGCAACGCGCGCATCGCGGCGCTCGCCGAGACCCGCGCCAAGCTCGGCGCGGACGTGGCGCTGCCGCCGCCGCTGCGGCCCGGCGAGGAGTCCGCGCAGGAGCTGACCGCCTGGTGCGCCGCGACGGACCGGCTCCTGGACGAGGCCGAGCGCCGCCTGTCGGAGCATCTCGCCGCGCAGGTCACCGCGCAGGTCTTCACCGCACCCGCCGAGGGCCTCCGCGCCGACACCGGCCGGACCCCGCCGCCCCGTCGCGGCGGCGACGACGCCCAGCGGACCCTCGAACGGATCATGGCGCGGCTGCTGCCCGACGCCGCCGAGGACGAGCGCCGCGCGGTCGCCGAGGCGGCCCGCCTCCTCGCCGCCGTCGGCACCGCCGAGGAGGCCGAGAGCGTCCTGCACGAGGTCCGGCTGCGGATCCGCGAGGCCAACCGGCGCACCGAGGACGCGCGCGAACTGGCGCGGCGCCGCGCCGCCGAGCGGGAGGCCGCCGAGCAGGCCGAGGCGGAGCGCCGGTATGTGCTCGACTCGATCACCGCCGCGTTCGAGGACATGGGCTACGAGGTCCAGCCGGGTTTCGAGACGCTGACCGCCGGGGACGGCTCGGTGGTGCTGACCAAGGGCGCCTGGCCCGACCACAGCGTGCGGATGCGGGTCGACGGCGCCGCGCGCGTCGAGGCGGCGATGGTCCGGGAGCGGCCCGCCGAGAGCGAGGACGACCGGCGCGTCGACGTCGAGCGGGAGCGCGAGTGGTGCGCGGCGTTCGAGGCGGCGCGGGCGCGGCTGGCGGACGGCGGGATCCGCTCCGAGGTGTCCTGGCGGGTGGATCCCGGGGTGCGGGAACTGCCGGTCGGCGGCGCGTCACGGCAGACTGGTGGGCGTTCGGGGCAACGCGAACGCCGCCGGGAGCGTCCCACGTGACGTGCCGTCTCCCGTCGGCGGCGCGTGATCGGAGAATGGGGGCCGCGGGGCGCGGGAGGCCGGCGCCCCTCGGGACATGCGGAGTGGAGCGAGCCAGATGAGCATTGATTCGCCGACCCTGGGCGGCCGGCTGCAGGGCTGGCCGCCGTTCATCCGCGAACTCGACGCGACGCTGTCGGTGCACTCCCAGTACGTCCTGTCGGGGAACCTGTACGACAGCTTCCTGGCGCCGCCGGCCGAGGGCGGCGGCCCCGCGCGGCTGCTGCCGCTGCGGTCCCTGCTGTGGGAGACGCTGCGCGCCAGCGGCGCGTCGTTCATGGTGGTGTACGACCCGGTGGACGGCCTGGAGATCGTCCCGCCGCCGGGCGACGAGGCCGGCGACGAGGCGGAGCGCGCCGCCGAGCGGGTGCTCGGCAAGATCAAGGACGAGCGGCCGTCGCTGGAGGCGCTGACCCGGCACCTGGCGGCGGTGGCGCGGCCGCAGGAGAACGTGCGCGCCGCGTTCGTCATCGACTCGGCGTCCCGGATCGCCCGCACCCCGACCGAGATGGAGCCGGCCGAGCGGGACTTCTTCCGGTTCTGCGCGAAGCTGTCGCGGACGGCCCGGCCCGTCCGGGGGAACGGGGCGCGGCCGAAGCCGCTGTACAACCCGGTGGTGTGGCTGGTGGAGCGGCCGGGCGACCTGCCGTCCTGGCTGACCGCCGACAACGACACGATCCGCGAGATCACGATCCCGCGGCCGCACCTCGGCGACCGGCAGGAGACGGCGCGGCTGCTGGCCCGCGCGTTCGGGGTGAGCGACGTCGGCGCGGACGAGGCCGCCGCGGCGGCGTGCGACTCGTTCGCCGAGCAGGCCGACGGGCTCACCCTCCAGTCGATGATCGAGGTGACGCGGCTGGCGAAGGAGCGCAACGTCGACCTGGCGGACCTGCCCGACGCGGTCCGCACGTACAAGCTCGGCGTCCTCGACAACCCGTGGAGCCGCGGGCACCTGCGGCGCCGGGTGCTGGAGGGCGAGAAGCGCGTCCCGGAGCGGGTGATCGGGCAGCCGCAGGCCGTCACCAAGACCCTCGACATCCTCAAGCGGGCGGTGCTGGGCCTGTCGGGCGCGCAGGCGACCCGGTCCGGCAGCCGGCCGCGCGGCGTGCTGTTCTTCGCCGGGCCGACCGGCACCGGCAAGACCGAGCTGGCCAAGGCGATCACCGAGCTGGTGTTCGGCGACGAGTCGGCCTACCTGCGCTTCGACATGAGCGAGTTCTCCGCCGAGGGCTCCGGGGACCGGCTGATCGGGGCTCCGCCCGGGTACGTCGGGCACGAGGCGGGCGGCGAGCTGACCAACGCCGTCCGGGAGGACCCGTTCCGGGTGATCCTGTTCGACGAGATCGAGAAGGCGCATCCGCGGATCCTGGACAAGTTCCTGCAGATCCTGGAGGACGGGCGGCTCACCGACGGGCGCGGCAACACCGTGCACTTCTCCGAGTCGATCCTGATCTTCACCTCGAACCTCGGGATGTTCGTGCCGGGCCGCGAGCCGGGCATGCTGGAGGCCGTCCCGGCGCTCGCGGGTGACCGGGTGCGCAACATCACACCCGGGATGTCCTACTTCGAGGTGGAGCAGCGGATCAAGGACGCGGTCGCCGCGCACTTCACCGAGGTGCTGAACCGGCCGGAGCTGCTCAACCGGTTCGGCGACAACATCGTGGTGTTCGACTTCATCTCCGGCGACGCCGCGCACAAGATCTTCGACCTGCAGTTCGCGAACATCTGCAAGCGGGTCGCCGACGAGCACCGGCTCATGCTGACGGTGCGGGACGACGCGCTGCAGACGCTCCGCGATTGGTGCACCGACGAGCTCGACAAGGGCGGCCGGGGCATCGGCATGGCGCTGGAGTCGCACTTCGTCAACCCGCTGGCGCGCGCGCTGTTCGACCGCGAGCTGGGCTCCGACGAGCGGATCACCGTGTACGGGATCCGGCGCGAGGGCGGCATCGTCCACCTGGACATCCAGTGACCGCCGGACCCCCCGTCCCCTCCCCCGGCGAGCCCCCGGACGAGGCTCCCGCGCTGCTGCTCGCCAAGGCGCACTATCCGGTGACCACACTCGGCCCCGGCACGCGCGCGGGCATCTGGACGCAGGGCTGCACGCTGCACTGCCACGGCTGCCTGTCCCGCGACACCTGGGAGGCGGACCCGGCCAAGGCCGTGCCGGTCGAGGCCGTTCTCGGCTGGCTGGAGTCCCTTCCGGGCCCGCTGGACGGGATCACGATCTCCGGCGGGGAGCCGTTCCAGCAGCCCGAGGCGCTCGCCGCCCTGCTGCGCGGGATCCGCGCGTGGCGTGCCGCGCGGCGTGAGACGATGCCATTGGACATATTGGTGTACAGCGGATATGTCTACTCTCGGCTTTCGCGGGTCAGGGGGTCGCGCGAGATCCTCGACCTGTGCGATGCCGTGATGGCGGGGCCGTACGTCGACCGGCTCAACCCGAGGGGGCGACACCCGGAAGGTGGCTCTCTACTCTGGAGGGGGTCGGCGAACCAGCGCGCCGTCCCGCTCACCCCGCTGGGGGAGGAGCGGTACGGGGCATCGGCCGGCATCGGTAAGACTAGGGAACACGCAGGGCCCCGAGTGCAGGTGTCCGTGGACGAAGGGCCGGAGGGAAGGCGGGTGTACTACATCGGGATCCCGCGAAGGGGTGACATGGAGCACCTCACGTCGAGGCTCGAACGCGCCGGCGTGCGCTCGGGGGATGTGTCATGGCGACCTTGAACTGTCCTGTCTGTGACGAGCCGTACCAGCAGGGCGATCTGCTCTGCCTGAGCTGCGGGGCCAACCTGGCACGCCCGGGGGGCGGCCACCGGGCCGGTCCGGGCGGGTACGACCAGGGCCCGCCGCAGCACGGCGCTCCACAGCACGGCGCCCCCCAGCACGGTGCCCCACAGCACGGCGGCCCGCCCCAGCACGGTGCTCCGCAGCACGGCGCTCCCCAGCACGGCGCTCCCCAGCACGGCGGCTTCCCGCCGCAGCAAGGCCAGCCGTACCAGCAGCCGCCCCAGCACGACTACCAGCAGCCTCCGCAGCACGGCGCTCCCCAACACGGTGCTCCGCAGCACGGCGTCCCTCAGCAGGGCGGGCTCCCGCCCCAGCACGGCCAGCCGTCGCAGGACCAGTGGGGGCCGCCCCCGCAGCAGCAGCCGGACCAGTGGGGGCCACCGCCGCAGCAGCAGCCGGACCAGTGGGGCCCGCCGCCGCAGCAGCCGCAGCACGGCCAGCCGCAGCATGGGGCTCCGCAGCAGGGGCAGCAGCCGGCGGACCCGTGGGCCATGCCGCCGCAGCAGCAACAGCAGCAGCAGCCGGACCAGTGGGGTGCGCCTCCGCAGCAGCACCAGCCGCCGCCCGACCAGTACCGGCAGCCGGAACCGCAGTACCAGCCCGAGCAGCCGTACCAGCAGCAGCCGGACCAGTACATGCCGCAGCCCGGCCCGGCGGACCACCAGTACGGCCCGCCGCCGCAGCAGCAGCCGCCGATCCCGCCGCCGCACGGCCGCGAGGCGACCCTGCTGCCGCCCGACCAGCAGCGGGGCCACCAGCACCCGCAGCAGCCCGACAGCACGGCGTTCATGTGCCCGTACTGCGAGGCCGTGCTGACCAACCCGGGCGCCGCGCAGTGCAACTCGTGCGGCCGGCCGCTGCCCCAGAAGGGCACGCCCATCCTGCGGGTCCAGTTCCCGACCGGCGAGCTGAAGGTCTCCGTCGGCCAGCACCTGGTGCTCGGCCGGGACGCCGGCCAGTCGCCCGTGGCCGCCACGTTCACCCAGTACGACAACGTGTCGCGGCGGCACTCGACGGTCTGGCTCGACCCGTCCGGGACGGCCTGGGTCCGCGACGAGGGCTCCACCAACGGGACGTTCGTCAACGGCGAGCGGCTCCCCCGCGGCGTGGAGGCCCCGCTGCGCGACGGCGACCAGCTCCGCCTGGCCGCCGACGTGACCGGCACGGTCCAGCTCGCCTAGCACGACCGGCCGGCACGACCGACAACGAAACGGCCCCGCGGGTTCCTCGGAACCCGCGGGGCCGTTTCCTTTCGTCGTCCTGTGCGCCTCGTCCCGGCGTCAGCCGGCGCGCTTGGTGCGGGCGCGCATCCGCTCGCGCTCCTTGGCGTCCAGCACCACCTTGCGGATGCGGACGTTCGCCGGGGTCACCTCGACGCACTCGTCCTCGCGGCAGAACTCGAGGGCCTCCTCCAGCGACAGGACCCGCGGCGGGGTGAGCCGCTCCAGCTCGTCACCGGTGGAGGAGCGCATGTTCGTGAGCTTCTTCTCCTTGGTGATGTTGACGTCCATGTCGTCGGAGCGGGAGTTCTCCCCGACGATCATGCCCTCGTACACCTCGGTGGTCGGCCCCACGAAGAACGTGCCGCGCTCCTGCAGGTTCGTGATCGCGTACGCGGTGGCGGCGCCGGAGCGGTCGGCGACCAGCGAGCCGGACGGCCGGGTGCGCAGCTCGCCGAACCAGGGCTCGTAGCCCTCGAACACGTGGTGCGCCATGCCGGTGCCGCGGGTCTCGGTCATGAACTCGGTGCGGAACCCGATCAGGCCGCGCGCCGGGACCAGGAACTCCATCCGGATCCAGCCGGTGCCGTGGTTGGTCATGTGCTCCATGCGGCCCTTGCGGACCGCCATCAGCTGCGTGACCGCGCCGAGGTGCTCCTCGGGGATGTCGACGGTGAGCCGCTCGACCGGCTCGTGCTTCTTGCCGTCGATCTCCCGCGTGACGACCTGCGGCTTGCCGACGGTCAGCTCGTAGCCCTCCCGGCGCATGTTCTCCACCAGGATCGCGAGGGCCAGCTCGCCGCGGCCCTGCACCTCCCAGGCGTCGGGGCGCTCGGTCGGCAGCACCTTGATCGACACGTTGCCGACCAGTTCGCGGTCGAGCCGGTCCTTGACCATCCGGGCGGTGACCTTCGTGCCCTTCTCGCGGCCCGCCATCGGACCGGTGTTGGTGCCGATCGTCATGGAGATCGCGGGCTCGTCCACCGTGATCAGCGGCAGCGGGCGCGGGTCGTCCGGGTCGGCGATGGTGTCGCCGATCATGATCTCCGGGATGCCGGCGATCGCGATGATGTCGCCCGGCCCCGCCTCGTCGGCGGGCTTGCGGGTCAGCGCCTCGGTCATCAGCAGCTCGGTGATCTTCACCTTCTCGATGCTGCCGTCGTGCCGGCACCACGCGACCTGCTGGCCCTTCTTGATCGTCCCCGCGTGCACGCGGCACAGCGCGATCCGGCCCAGGTAGCTGGAGGCGTCCAGGTTCGTCACGTGCGCCTGCAGCGGCGCGTCCGGGTCGAACGACGGCGCCGGGATCGTCTCGGTGATGACCGTGAAGAGCGGCTCCAGGTCCTCGCTGTCGGGCATGCCGCCGTCGGCGGGCTTGTTCAGCGACGCCCGCCCGGCGCGCCCCGAGGCGTACACGATCGGGAAGTCGATCTGGTCCTCTTCGGCGTCGAGGTCCATGAACAGCTCGTACGTCTCGTCCACGACCTCGTCGATGCGGGCGTCGGGCCGGTCGGTCTTGTTCACGACCAGGATCACCGGCAGCCGCGCCTCGAGCGCCTTGCGCAGCACGAACCGGGTCTGCGGCAGCGGCCCCTCGCTGGCGTCCACCAGCAGGACGACGCCGTCCACCATGGACAGGCCGCGCTCGACCTCGCCGCCGAAGTCGGCGTGGCCGGGCGTGTCGATGATGTTGATGGTCAGGCCGTTGTGCCGGACGGCCGTGTTCTTGGCGAGAATGGTGATGCCCTTCTCGCGCTCAAGATCGTTGGAGTCCATGACGCGGTCGTCGACGTCCTGGTTCTCGCGGAAGGCACCGGACTGCCAGAGCATGGCGTCGACCAGCGTCGTCTTGCCGTGGTCGACATGGGCGACGATCGCGACGTTCCGGAGGTCGTCGCGCGTGGAGATGGGCATGCGGGCTCGCCTTGCGTGAGAGTTCGGGAGTCGCCGCAGACGCGCGGCTGCCAACATTCTACTTGGCGCACGGCGCCGCCTGTTCAGAGCCGCTCGTCCCCTGCCTCACACGGGCCTCGATTGGCCATCTTTGCCCATCCTTTGTAATCTTCCCGAGATCCGGTCGTCCGGAGCCCCACCCCCCGGGGCTGCGACCGGACCGCCGAATCCCCCGCGGCACCCACCCGCGGACGAACCGGGGACCCATCCCCCTGGGGTGAATCGACGCACGTCGTAGGGCGACTCCTGGCCCGAACCCGTCAGCTAACCCGGTAGGCGAGCGAGGAGAGGAGACACCGGCTTGGCACCGGACCCCCGTCCCCGGCGGCGCGTCGCGCCGACCGCCACCGCCGCCGCAGTGCTGGTCATCGGCCTCGGCACCACCGCCCCCGTCGCCGCGCACGCCGCGACCCCCTTCGGCCCCGCCGCCGCACCGCAGGCCACCGGGACGCCCAGCCCCCTTCCCACCACGGAGAAGGGGCTGAAGCAGAGCCTCAAGGAACTGAACGACGAGGCCGAGACGCTCACCGAGCAGTTCAACAAGACCCGCGTCGACCTCGGCCGCGCGGTCAAGGCGGAGAAGTCCGCCACCGCGTACGCGCAGAAGCTGCTGCAGCAGACCGAGCCCGCCCGCCAGCGGCTCGCCCAGCTGGCCGCCGCCAACTACATGAGCGGCGGGCCCGACGCGATCTTCAGCTCCGGCGGCAGCGCCGACAGCCTGTCCGACTCGGCCTACCTCCAGCAGAACCAGGCCACCACCGTCCTCGCCCTGCAGAAGCAGGTCGACCAGGCCGAGGCCGCCCAGCGCGCCGCGCAGCAGCGGACCGAGCAGGTCAAGCAGGCCCAGGCGAAGGTCCAGGCCGCCCGCAAGGCCGCCAAGGCCAAGGTGGACGAGGTCATGAAGCGCCTCGACAAGCTGACCACCACCCACACCACCGACCCGAAGTCCGGCCTCACCGCCACGATCAAGGGTTCGGACCTGCCCGCCAAGATGGCCCGCAAGGCCCTCACCAAGCTCGGCAGCCCGTACGTCTGGGGCGCCGCCGGCCCGAGCTCCTTCGACTGCTCCGGCCTCGTCGTCTGGGCCTACGCCCAGGTCGGCAAGCCGGGCCTGCCGCACTACACCGGCGACCTCTTCCAGCTCGGCACCAAGGTGTCCCGCTCCTCGCTGCGCGCCGGCGACCTGGTGTACTTCGGCAGCAACCTCCACCACATGGGCATCTACGTCGGCGACGGCAAGTTCCTCCAGGCGCCGCAGACCGGCGACGTGGTGAAGATCTCCAAGCTCTCCACCCGCTCCGACTTCGCCGGCGCGAACCGCATCTCCTAGCGGGGCCCCGCCTCAGCGGAGGTCGGGCTCCAGCTCCGTGATGACGGGGCGGTCGCCGGGGAGCCAGGCGACGTCGTACAGGTCGTCGCGGGTGAGCCAGCGCAGGGCCAGGTGTTCGAGGGCCTGCGGCTCGCCTTCGACGATCTCGGCGGTCCAGACGCGCAGGAGCGCGCGCTCGCTGAGCCGCCAGTCGCCGCCGACGCGGCGGAGCGGGCGGATCTTGACGGCGAGCTCCTCGTGGCACTCGCGGACCACGGCGTCCTCGTCGGACTCGCCCGGGTCCACCTTGCCGCCCGGCAGCTCCCAGCCGCCGGCCATGTGCGGCGGCTCGGCGCGCTGGGCGGCGAGCAGCCGCCCGTCGCGGATGATCGCGGCGCCCACGACGACCAGATCGGTGATGGTGACCAGCCCCTTCCGTCCCTACCCGTCTGAGACGGCCGCCCGGGGCCGATCGGTTCCGGCGCGGGCGGTCCCGACCTGACGGGTCGCCTCCTCGACGATCCTCTCAAGGCGGTCGCCGTGCGCGCCGCGCCAGTACACCTGGCCGCAGCCGGCGCACCGGCCGTAGACGTCGTAGCTGCGGCGGGTGCCGGCCTCCAGGTCGCGCTCGATCTCCTCCTTGTCGACGGCGACGAGGACGCCGTTGCAGGCGGTGCAGCGCGTCCAGGGGCTGAGGACGGGCGCGAAGCGGTCCAGGAGGTCGCGGAGCTGGTCGTCGGGCCGGGACCCGCGGACGTAGGCGCCGAACCAGAGCGCCCGGCGCCGCAGCAGGCCCCGGTCCTGGGTGAGCAGGACGCGGCGCTCGGCGTTCGCCTGGACGACCAGGGCCGGGTCGTCCATGTCGTTGTGGTAGGCGGTGTCGAGGCCGAGCAGCCGCATCCGGCGCGCGAGCGTGCCCAGGTGGACGTCGAGGAGGAAGCGCGGCGCGTCCTGGCCGGGGTCCAGCGGGACGGGCTGGGGCCGCGGCACGGGCTCCACGCCCACCTCGTCGCCGGCCGCGGGGCGCGCGGACGGCTCGACGGGCTCGCCGCGGACGGTCATCCGGCCGACCTCGGGGAGCGGCACCCCGAGCGACTCCACGACGTGGCCGAGCGTGGACGTCCCGTCCCACGCCACCCGGCTCACCGGTTCGCGCCGTGCGGCGGGCAGGAACATCAACAGGTCGTCGGCGATGCGGACGCGTATCTCGGACTCCACGCCGCCAGCATGCCACGCGGCGCCGACGATCCCCTCCCGATTATCCGGCGGTGATGCGGGCCGCCGCCGCCCGCAGCGTGTCCAGCAGGGACGGGACGTCGTGGCCCTGGAGGACTCCCCCGCTCTTCAGCACGCGGCCGCCGACGAGGACCGTGTCGACGTGCCGCGTCTCGGCGGACAGGACGACGGCCGCGATCGGGTCGTGCGCCGCCGCCATGCCGAGGGTGTCGGTGCGCAGGACGATCAGGTCGGCCTGCTTGCCGGGGGTGAGGGAGCCGGTGACGCCGGCGAGGCCGGCCGTCTCGGCGCCGCCGAGGGTCGCGGCGCGGAGGGCCTCGGCCGTGGTGAACCAGGTGCCGGCGCCGTCCGGGCGGGCGCGTTCGAGGAAGTACGCCGCGCGCATGACGCCGAACATGTCGCCCGGCCCGCTGGCGACGGTGTCGCAGCCGAGGCCGGTCGGGACGCCCGCGGCGTGCGAGCGGCCGGTGGCCGGGTCGCCGATGCCGAGCGCCGCCTCCACTCCGGGGGTGGCCGAGACGGTGCCGCCGTTGGCGGCGATCCTCTTGAACTCCTCGCCGGTGTAGAAGTTGGCGTGCACGTACATGGCGGGATGGTCGATCAGGCCGTTGTCCTCGAGGAACGCCAGACCGCGGGCCGCGCCGTCGGCGCCGTGGCCGCCCATGTGGACGGTGACGGGCAGGCCGAGGTCGCGGGCCAGCCGCCATTCGGCGAGCGCGCGCTCTTCGCCGGCGATCTCGGGGCCGAGCGCGGCCATCCACATCGAGACGGCTCCGGGCGGCCCGTCGAAGTACTCGCGGCGGACGCGGGCCGTCTCGGCGGCGAGGGCGGCGAGGTCGTCGCCGCCGCCGTAGCAGTAGCCGAACACGGCGCGGATCCCGGACGCGCGGAGCGCGGCGATGTCGGCGTCGGTGTGGTCGGGGCTGAACATGATGTGCGACCAGTCGACGACGGTCGTGATGCCGGAGTCGAGGCACTCCAGGGCGCCGGCGAGGGTCGCGGTGTAGACGTCGTCGGGGCGGTGGCGCGGCGCCAGCTCGCCGAGGACGCGCTGCAGGTAGGCGGGCAGCGTGCTGTCGGGGAGGGTGGCGCGGATCGCGGTCTGCCAGGTGTGCCGGTGGGTGTCGACGAAGCCGGGCATCACGATGCGGCCCGCCGCGTCCATGATCTCGGCGCCGGCGGGCGCTGCCAGGCCGGGGCCGACGGCGGCGATCCGGCCGTCCTCGACGAGGACGTCCGCGCGTCCGAGGACGGTGGGCGCGGGAGCCGTGTCGATGACCGTGCCGTTGCGGAGGAGAAGCGATGTCATGACGTAAAGCTTAGAAAGAAGCTTTTAAGAAAGCAATACGGCGACGGGTATCCTCGGCTTGTGCGCGATGACGACGGCGGCCGCCGTGACGAGGTGGACGAGCTGGCCGGGGCCTGGCGGCGGGACGGCCTCGGCGAGGACGTCATCGCGATGCTGGAGGTCAGCAAGCGCGCGTCGCGGATCGGGGCGCTCGTCCAGCAGGCGCTGCGCGGGGAACTGGCCGAGCTCGGGCTCACCTACGCCGAGTTCGAGGTGCTGACGGTGCTGAACAGGGCCGGAACGCCGTACCGGCTAAGGCCGAGCGAGCTGACCCGGTCGGCGTTCCTCACCTCCGGTGGCACGAGCAACGTGCTGCAGCGGCTACAGAAGGCCGGCTATGTCGAGCGGGAGGCCAACACCGGCGATGCCCGCAGCAGGTTCGTCCAGCTCACACCGGAGGGCCTGCGGGTCACAACGCTGGCATTGGACGCCTCGGCGCGCGCGCACAGGGAGGCCATGGCGGGGGTGCCCGCCGAGGCGGTCCGCGACGCCGCCGACGCGCTGCGCGACATCCTGCTGGTGATCGGCAAGCGGCGGTTCCGGTGACCAACCGCCCGATCCGTGCCGAATCACCGATGACACGGTCGGCAACTTCTCCTGAATTGACGGCATCGCCGGTGACGAGGCGGACGGCCCGGGCGACACTCGCCCCATGACGACCCCCCGCCACCGGTTCCGCCGCGCGCTCCTCCCGGCCGCCCTGCTCATCGCAGGGCTCACCGGCCCCGCGGCGCACGCCGCCACCGCTCCCGCGACCTACACCGCCGCTCCCGCCCCGTCCGCCGCCGCCGTCTCCACCGTCTGCGAGTCGTCGCTGCCGTCGCAGGCCGACGACACGATCGCCCTGATCGACAAGGGCGGCCCGTTCCCGTACCCGCAGGACGGCACCGTCTTCCAGAACCGCGAAGGGCTGCTGCCGCAGGAACCGCAGGGCTACTACCACGAGTACACGGTGAAGACCCCGGGCAGCTCCACGCGCGGCGCCCGCCGCATCATCACGTCCGACGACCTCGGCCACGACGGCATGTACTGGACGCCCGACCACTACAGCACGTTCTACGACATCGACTTCGGCTGCTGATCCCGTACCGCGCGCCCCGGCCGCCGGCCGGGGCGCCCCCGGTCAGCCGCCCGGCTGCTGCGCGGCCAACTGCCCGACCTTGGCCTTGAGCTGCGGGCTGGCCAGCGGACGCGTCACGCCCACCCAGTCCGGCCGCTTGTAGGGCTTCACGCCGATCGCGGGCACGCACGCCGAGCAGCTCGCGACGATCATCTTGCCGTTGCCGATGACCATCCCGACATGGCCGGGATTGTCCGCCGACGTCCCCGGACCCGAGTTGAAGAACACCAGGTCGCCCGGCTGCTCCTTGCCCTTGGCGACCTTCAGCCCGAACGGCCACTGCTCGAACGTGGTCCGCGGGATGCCGAGCCCCGCCGCCCGGTAGGCCGCCTGCACCAGGCTGGAGCAGTCCCACGCGTCCGGGCCGGTCGCGCCGAACACGTACGGCTTCCCGCGCTGCGCCAGCGCGAACGCGATGATCTTCTGAACGAGCCGGCTCGCGTTCGCCGGCAGCTCGTTGTCCTGGCAGTCGACGCCGTTGGACTGCACCACCTTGAAGTCGCCGCCGCCGTACCGCTTCGCCCACGCCAGGACCATGTTCACGTAGTCCCACGAGTGGTTGTACTGGAAGATCGCGGTCTTCATCCGCTGCGGGGCGCCGTTGTGCTTCAGGTAGGCGGCGGCGGTCGGGATCGCGTCGGCCGGGTCGTAGCGGTCCTTCTTGCCGTCCTTGTTCCCGTCCACCGCGAAGGACTTGAACGTCGGGTCCAGGAACTGCATCGGCCCGCCCGCGCCCGCGTAGTTCTCGCCGCTGTGCACGCCCTGCGCGTTGGACGTGCCGTGCCCGGTCTCGACCTCGCCGATGCCCGCCAGCACGTTCCACGGGATGCCGTAGTCCTTGCCGGCCTTCTTGTAGAGGTCGAGGTAGTTCGCCGGAATCGACTTCGCGTCGCCCGCCTCCGCGGGCTGCGCGCCCGCCCCCGAGGTGTCGACGCAGCCGCCGTTCACGCTGCCGCCGAACATGAACTGGCTCGCGCCGAACAGGATCGGCACGAAGATCAGCGCGACGAACAGCGCCGCCGCGGCGGCGAGCGCGCACGCCGCCAGCACGCGTTTCGGGGTCATCCGGTGTCCCCCGCCTGGCCCGCGTCGGCGGGCGCGAACGCGTACACCTTCAGCGAGCCGCCGTCGCGCGACACGGTCACCGCGTACTGCTTGCTGTCGCTGCTCGCCGTCCCGTTCTTGGTGAGCTGCTGCTTCCCGGTCACCAGGAAGATGATCGAGTTGTTCTCGATGGTGCGGACCTGGTCGAGCGAGGCGCCGCCCTGCGCGACGAGCTGCTCCTTGCGGCGCTCGTCCTGGATCCCCGGCGCGGACGCGCCCGCCTCCAGCTGGCCGCGCAGGTCATCGGTGACCATGCCGGACATCCGGCCGATGTAGGCGGTCGGGTCCTCGTCGTAGCGGTACGTCCCGTACGCCGCGACGAACCGCTGCGCGAGGTCGGCGGCCGTCGCGAAGTCCTGCTGCGAGAACGGCAGCAGCCGGTAGATGTCGAAGTTCTTCGGGTCGACGGTGCTGTGGATCCCCGGCGGCGGCGACGCCGGCCCGCTCGGGCCGGCCGTCGCCGTCGCGCTCGGGCGCGCGTCCGCCTTGTCGTGGTCGTGCTCCGGCGCCGCCACCGTCAGGTAGACGCCGATGGCGGCGAGCACCACCACGAGCCCGGCGAACAGGAGCTTGCGCTGGCGGTCGTTCAGGTTCATCACTCGTCCCGGTCGGACTCGCCCGGACCGGGCTCGACCGGACGCAGCCAGAACGGGATCGGCGGCCCCTCCTCGGAGCCGCGCCGGCCCCACAGCGGCGGCGGCGACTGCCGCCCGCCGGGACCGCCGTTCGACGGCGCCGCACCGCCGCCGCCCGCACCGGCACGGGGCCGGGGGACGTTCGACGCCGGCTCGCCGGACCCGCCGGACCCGCG
>NZ_JABMCA010000064.1:0-59558 GCF_014706005.1 Actinomadura sp. RB99
GCGCCGGCTGCGGGCCGGTGCCGCCGGCGGTGAGCGCCGCCGCGCCGCCGGAACGGCCCGCGCCGACCGCGGTGGGCTGGCGCACCTCCAGCCCGTTCTGCGTCGTGGTGGCCGCCGCCGGCGCCGGACGGGTCCGGTCGCCCTCCTCGACGACCAGGTCCTTGGGGATGACGACGACCGCGGTGGTGCCGCCGTAGGCGGACCGCTTCAGCTGGACGCGCAGCCCGTACCGCTCGGCGAGCTTGCTGACCACGAACAGGCCGAGCTGCACCGAGCTCTGCAGGTTGAAGTCCGGCGGGTCGTCGATCCGCGCGTTGATCTCGGCGAGCTTCTCGTCGGTCATGCCGAGCCCGCGGTCCTCGATGTCGATGGCGAAGCCGTTCGCGACGAGGTGGCCGCCGACCTGCACGACCGTGTCCGGCGGGGAGAACGACACGGCGTTCTCGATCAGCTCGGCGAGCAGGTGGGTGACGTCGCCGACCGCGCGTCCGGCCAGCTCGACCGGGCCGAACGGCAGCACGGTGACGCGGGTGTAGTCCTCGACCTCGCCGACCGCGGCGCGCACGACGTCGATCATCGGGACCGAGCTGCGCCAGCCGCGGGCGGGCAGCGCGCCCGACAGCACGATGAGGTTCTCCGCGTTGCGCCGCATCCGGGTGGCGAGGTGGTCGAGCCGGAACAGCTCCTCCAGCTCCTTGACCTCGATGTCGCGGCGGCGCTCCATGGTGTCCAGCATGGTCAGCTGCCGGTGCACGAGCGTCTGGGTGCGGCGGGCCAGGCTGAGCAGGACGTCGCGGATGCCGCGGCGCAGTTCCGCCTGCTCGACGGCGGTGCGGATCGCGGTCTCCTGGACGGCGTTGAACGCGCGTCCCACCTGCCCGATCTCGTCGCTGCCGAACTGCAGCGGCGGCGCCTCCACCGACACGTCCACCTTCTCGCCGTGCCCGAGGCGCTCGACGACGCCGGGCAGCCGCTGCTCGGCCAGCTCCCACGCGGCGATGCGCAGCCGTTCGAGCTGCCGGACGAGGGCGCGCGCCGTGGTGATCGACACGACGATGGACGCGATGACCGCGAGAAGCCCGAGACCACCGGCGAGGAGCAGTCTGACGACCACTCCGATCGCGATCGGCTTGGCCTTGTCGACGATCCGGTCACCGCCCTTCAGCACCACCTTCTCCAGTGCGGCCTGGACGGTCTGCGTCGAGGACCGCCAGTCCTCGGCGCGGATGCGCAGCGGCGCCCCGGGACGGCTCTGCTCGATCCGGTCCTCGACGGTGCGCATCCGCTGGTAGGCGGGGCTGTTCAGCACGTTCTGGTAGTCGGCGCGCTCGGCCGGAGTGAGCTCCGTCGCGGCCTCCTCATGCAGGAACCGCTGCGTGCCGACGAGCGACACGAACTGGGCGTGCTCGCTGGGCAGCAGCCGGCCCGCGGCGAGCGCGCCGGCGAGCAGCGCGTCCTCCCGCGAGAGGACCTCCTTGGCGCGTGTCAGGGCGTTGAGCGTCCGGCTGTCCTTCGCGATGGCCTCGTCATCGACGCTCCCGGCCGCGTTGTAGATGCGGAACGCGGAGTCGATGAGGTCGTTGAAGGGCTTGACGGCCGCCTGGCGATCGATCCGGTGCGCATCGATGGCGGACCGGGCGCCGTCGAGGCCGGCGATGTAGGAGAAGGACTCCTTGATGCGTTTCTCGAGGTCGTCGCTCGCCGTGCGGGAGACGTCTCCACCGGAGGCGAGCCGGCGGAACTTGGCCGCCTTCTCCCGGACGAGCGCGCGCTGCTCCGTCAGCGCTTGACCCTGGGCGACTCCGGGGGCGGCGATGTAGATGACCGTGAGCCTGCGCTCCTGCTGCAGGTCGGTGACCAGGTCCACCATCGGTCGGGTCACCTTCTGGTCGATCGTGCTGACCGAGAGAAGACCGAGGCCCTCCCGCACGGTCACCCACGCGGCGAACGCCCACAGGGCGACCAGCGAGGCGAGCATGGCCGTGATCTTGGTCCGCAGACGCGTGTTGCGGATGCGCATCAACCTGTCCTCAACGAGTGCCGGAAAGACTCGCCGTCCGTCCCGAGGGGGTGGCCGACTGTCGAGCCGCTGCTGTGGGGCGCGCGCGGCGGTGAAGATCACCGTTGCGCACAGCGCAGTACCTTAGCAACGTCGCAGCCGCAATAGATGCAGTTTGTCTACACGCGCGGAAGCGGTTTTCCGGCGATCTCGCGAATTGTGACCTCCGTTACAGTGGAGGGTGGCGGCGCCCTAGCGGAGGCGCGTCAGGGAGGCGTCCGTGAGGTGAAGCGCGGAAAGCACCGCGGTCCACACAATCGCCTTCGGATAGTAGAGGTCCTTGTCATGCCAGAGCGCCGGCCCGAATTTGTCGTCGCTCGCGAAGTCGGGCGCGATCCGGAGGAGAAAATCCTTGCCGCGTGCAATGGATGATCGTACTTCCTCCTGCGCGGGTGCGGTCAGCGCGAGAATTTGCAGTGCATAGGCCGTCTCTTCGGCGGTGCCCTCCCAGTGGCCCCAGGAACCATCGTCCCGCTGCGTGGCCAGTATCCACCGCCGCGCTCGGCGCACTGCGTCTCCGGCACTGCCCGTTCCGTAGTCGTGCAGAGCCAGAGTGCAGCACATCGTCGCGTAGTACGGAGACGCGTGCCAGCGGTCCGTCCAGCTGCCGTCGGCGCGTTGGTGTTCGCGCAGAAGCAGCGTGATCCGGTCCACCGCCGCCACGTACTTCGAGGTGAAAGCGTCCTCGGGCGCCGTGCCCCGCGCGAGCAGTTCGAGATGCAGGCCGAAGGCGTCGAGCACGTGCGCGTTCACCGACACGGAGAAGCCCTCTTCGCCCTGCCAGGTGCAAAAGTGTGTTTCCGTCGCGAATCCCCACAGCGACTCCGGCGAGCGAGGGGTCCCGAGAAGCGCCAGCGCAAAGAGAGCGACGGAGGTCGTATCGGCGTCGGCAGGGAGACCGTCGGCCGCCGCGACGCCGGTCGGCCGCAGGGTGTCGGCGAGACCCCTCACCAAGGTGGCGGGCACGGCGGAGGCGAGGCCGGACCGTGCAAGTCCGCTGAGCACCCAAGAGCGTTCGAAAATGGTGATCGGGATTCCGCAGGGCACCGGTCCGTTGTGTCGCGTCGCGACATTTTCCAGGAACAGCCGGGAGCGGTTGTGCGGGTCCCGCGCCCCGCATTCGTCCAGCCAGGCCGCGGTCGCGGCCGGTGACGCACCCACCGCACCGGTGCGCTCCGCGCGGATCGCTCTATTACCCCGAACCGCCGTTCCTATGGCCTCCAGGGCGTGCAGGACCTTCTCCGGCAGCGCCGCTCCTGCTTCGGCCATCGACCGGAGCAGGGTGGCCCTGCCGGTGTTCAGCGCGGGGGGAGGAACGAGCCGGCCGCCGAACGACACCCGGCGCAGGCCGTGAGCATCCTTCTCCGACCTGCCGTCGAGATGGTGGTTGATGGCCTCGATCAGGACGGGAGCGATCACGTCGAGCGCCGGCAGGTCGGGGATGTCCGATGCGGTGAGAGCCGGCAGCGTCTCGGACAGGAAGCGCAGCCCGCGCTCGGTCGCCGCCGCCAGGACCGCAGGGTCCAGAGGATGCTCGGCGGTGTCCGGAACCATCTCGCCGTCCATTCCCCTGCCCAGCGTCGCCAAGAGGGCCTCGACCGCGCTCAACGTCGGGCCGAGCCCGTATCCGCCGGGGCCGCCCCACCCGCCGTCGGCCCGCTGGCCGGTCAGGAGGTACCGCAGCCGCCGAGCGTGGCCCTCGAGCCACGGAGCGAGGGCCACCAGCCTCCCGGTCTCGTAGACCGACGGAGACACCTGGCCCCAGGGTTCGGCGGCGAGACCTTCGACCAACTCCCGGCAGGCGGCCCGGACATCGACGGCCTGGAGCCGCCGAACGGAGGCGGCGGGCTTCGCGGGAGCCGTGTCCTCGACGGTCATAGCTTCCCCCAGTAGTCCGTCATTCCGTAGAAGCCGGTGCTGAAGCCGATCTGCCGTTCCAGATACCTGGCCGCCTCCGGGCAGTCCGTCTTGACCGGTTCGATGAGGTCGTGGCTGCGCGCGATGAGAAGGTCGATCCGGGCGCGCACGTCGGATCGGTCCAACCCGAGCATCAGCGCGTTGAGGTCGCCCCATTCGAGGTCCCGGTGGAAGGTGGCGAGGTCGTTCAGCAGCCGCAGGACGCGCTGGACCTCCTGGCTCGCCGCCCACAGGTCGTCGATGCGGTCGATCGTGGCCTCGTCCCCGACCGAGATCCAGTGCGACAGGTTGACCCAGGTCGTCCCGAAGTTGTCGGCGTTCTCGAGGTACTCCTCGAACGTCGGCAGGGCGTCGTCCCGGCCGCCCGCCCGTGCGGTCTTCCACTCCCACTCCTGCGCCATCGCCGCGAGCCACCTGCCGAGCTGGTCGCGCCAGCGCGGCCCGGCGGCGGCCCACGCGGGCCGGGCGGCGAGATCGTCGATGATCTCGGCGAGGAAGGTGGTCAGCGGGGTCGGCTCCGCGGTCCCCGCGCCATCGGCGACCGCCAGGCATTCGCCGACCAGGGTCCGCACCGCCTCGCGGGTCTCGGCGACGTAGTCGATCTGCCAGTCGGCGGCGAAGTTCCACATCGACGTCTTGATCGCGGTGAGCAGCCGCGGCGCGTCCGCCCACGGGGAACCGAAGGCGTTGGCGAGCGCCACGGACGCGAAGAGCCGGTCGTCGAACGGGTTGGGCGGGAACAGTTCAGGATAGGAGTCGACGCATCGCTTGAGGTCGCGTTGGCACTCCATGGCCAGCGCGCAGATCCGCCCTTGCTCCGCGGCGGACGACACCTCCCCATCGCCGAACTTTCCGTGCCCGCCGTGCGGGGAGGCGGGTGCCGCCCCGCGTGTGCCGGACGCCGTCATCGCTTGATCGGGCGCAGGCGGATCAGGACCGGTTCCCGCGGTTTCAGGGTGATGTCCACCCGGGGTTCGATCGGTGTCTTGTTCTGCAGGACCGGCCGGAACCGGCTCAGCAGCGTGGCGAGTATGAGCGGCGCCTCGAGGAAGAAGAAGACGCGTCCCGAGCACTGGTTGGGGCCGCCGCCGAACGCCGTGTAGGCGAACCGGTGTCGCGTCCGGTCCGGCGCGAACCGCTCCGGGTCGAAGACGTCGGGGTCCGGCCAGACGCCGGGCAGCCGGTGGGTCAGGTACGGCGAGATGATCAGTGTGGACCCGGCGTGCATGCGCACCCCGTCGATGACATCGTCGGCCGCGATCGTGCGCGGGGTGACCCAGGCGACCGAGTACCGGCGCAGGACTTCCTGCAGAAGCTGCTTCGTGTAGACGAGCTTGGGCAGATGGTCGAACGAGGGCACATCGGTGCCGATCACGGTGTCGATCTCTTCGTAGAGCCGCGCGCGGACGTCCGGATGGGAGTCCAGCGCATCCCAGAGGAACGACAGTGCCGAGACCGTGGTGTCGGTGCTCGCGACGAACAGCCCGACGACGCCGTCGCGTACCGCCTTGTCATCGACGCCGTTGCCGTTGTCGTCCCGGGCTCTGATCATCATCGACACGACGTCGTGGCCGGCCGCCCCGTCCCGGCGCGCCTCCCGCACGATCGGGTAGACGAGGTCGTCCATCGCCTGGACGCAGGCGTTGAACGCGCGGTCACCGGGAAGCGGGATCGACAGCGGCACGAACGGCATCAGCATCCGGGCGCGGAACGAGGACGTGGTCGCGGTCACCATCACGTGGCCGAGCTCGTCGATCTGGGAGAGCGAGATGCGGTCCCCGACGAGCACCCGGATGATCGTCCTGTACACGACCCGGGTCATCTCCGCGAAGGCGTCCACCGGCTCGTCGGGAGCGGCGCGTTCCGCGAGCTGGTCGACGGCTTCGGCGATCGTCGCCGTCATCTCGTCGGCGATGGTCGCGATGCTCGGACCGGAGAGCAGCGTCTGGAACACCTTGCGCTTGACCGGCCAGCTCGGATCGACATCGGACGCGTCACCGGTCAGCCGGGCCAGCGGCTTCCACATCATGCCCTCGCGCCGGTAGTTCTCGACGTTGTCGCGGAGGACGTGTTGCAGGTGGTCCGGGTGAGTCACCAGGTAGGGGCGGAACGGGCCGAGGTTCAGTCGGACGATCTCGCCGTTCGCGTCACGGCCGATCCGCTCGAATCCCTCCAGCGGATTTCTCAGCAGGCTCCCCAGATGGCGCATTGACAGGGTTCTAGGCTCACGGGTCTGCCGTAGAGCGACATCGACGGACATTCTCAACCCCTTGAAAGTCGGGTGGCGATGCTCGCTGACCGTGGCCGGACAGGTTCGAGTTAGCCGGAGATGCCTGTTTTGCTCTGCTCTGAGTTGTCTGTGAGTTATGACTGGTTCGACGGAAGTATCACATGATCATTTGCCCCCTGCAAGATCCCTGTTGGTAGGAATTGTGACTATCTGCGTGTGAAGTGGCTCACTTTGCCGTTGATATGCACAGCTAGTAAGGGAGGGCGTGACAAAATCTTTGTCACTCAGCGTGGTCGCGTGATCTCAAACGGGCGCGGAATTCGAATGAATATTCGAACTCCTGTGCGCTGCGGAGGGCGTGTCGACGTCTTATCCCGGCCTGGAGCGAAAAAATTTCCGGATAGGACGCCCGCGGCCGCCGAGGATTTTTCGTGTAATGGCGTCGACGCGTCTCGTCAAGAGAAGCCGGTCACTCTTCTCGAATGACGAGACCGGGTCAGAGGCCGTCGCGGCTGCCCGGGAGCAGCGTCGGCCAGGCGAGCCGACCCGCCACGCGCACCTTCCCGGACGCCGAATGGGACCCGCAGTGCACCCGCACCGTGTAGGTCCCCGGCCTCGCGTCGGCCTTGAGCACCGCGGTGCCGTCCCGGCCGTCCAGCCGGGCCCGCCCGTCGAACACGTCCGACGACGCCCAGTGCCGCCCCGGTCCGCACTTGGGGACCGACAGGGCGACCTTCTCCCCGGCCCGGGTCACGCCCGGCCGCACCGTCAACCCGTCCTGCCCGGACGTCGTCGCCTCGCCTGTCGCCGGTGCCAGCAGTCCCGCCGCGATGAGTGCGGATCCCAGCATGGTGACGCTCAGCAAACGCAACAGGACTCCCAGGAGGCGGCGTGTGACGTCCGGCACTTTAGTGGCTCGGCCCGGCGCCTTCAATGCGCGGTTTCCGGCACGGCATCCGGTTCCGCCCGCCGAGCCCGCCGTCCGCTGCGAACCCCGTCCCACGTCAGCGTCACCAGCGCCAGCCAGACGAGCAGGAAGCCGGCCCACCGGCTCGGCGGCATCTCCTCGCCCTGCACCAGCAGCCCGATCAGGAACTGCAGGACGGGCGCCAGGTACTGCAGCATCCCGATCGCGCTCATCGGCAACCGGATCGCCGCCGCGTTGAACAGCATCAGCGGGATCGCCGTCACGATCCCCGCGCCGGCCAGCAGCGCCGCGTGCCCCGCCCCGTGATGCCCGAACGCCGCGTCGCCCCTTCCGGCCAGCACCACCGCGAACACCAGCGCCGGCACGAACATCACCGCGGTCTCCACGGCGAGGCTCTCCGCCGACGGCATGCTCGCGAACTTCTTCAGGAGCCCGTACGTCCCGAACGAGAACGCCAGCACCAGCGCGATCCACGGCAGCCGCCCGTAGTCCGCCGTCAGCACCGCCACCGCCGCCGCGCCCAGCCCCACCGCCGCCCACTGCCCGGCCCGCAGCCGCTCCCGGAAGATCACCACGCCGAACACCACGCTGATCAGCGGATTGATGAAGTAGCCCAGCGCCGCCTCGATCGTGTGCCCGCTGTTGACCGCGTAGATGTAGGTGCCCCAGTTCGCGGTGATCACCACCGCGGCCGCCGCCAGCAGCCCCGCCTTCCGGACCGTCAGCGTCCTGATCCAGCCCCAGTTCCGGGCCGCCGCGAGCACCACCGCCACCGCCACCAGCGACCACATGATCCGGTGCGCGAGGATCTCCAGCGCCCCGGCCGGCTTCAGCAGCGGCCAGTACAGCGGGAACAGCCCCCACAGGACGTACGCCGCGACCCCGTACGCCATCCCCCGATTCCCCACGACCGGCACGATATCAACCAGTAATCACCCAAAGCGATAACGCTCATGACGTGGCCTCCACCGGCCTAACATGAGCGCATGCCCGCCTCCGCAAGGCCCACGATGCTCTCCGCAGGCTCCGCGGCCTTCCCCTGCCCGGTCGGCGTCGCTACCGCCGATGGCTGAGGAGCGGCACTGCTGCGAGACCATGACGCGCCAGACCGACCATTCATGTGACCTGCACGAAGACCCCTTCGACTGCCCCGACGCACTCATCAGGTACAGCGCGAGATTCCAGACCGGCGCCTGGAGAACCCCTCGCCGCTGAACCAGCCGATCCCAGAGGAGCGCAACGGCTACGGCCTGGACGGCATACTCCGTCGGCGTAGCCTCTGCGGATGAGTGATCCGGTGGCTTCGAGCGCAGGAGGGCGGGTCTGGGCGTCCAACGTCCGCCCGCTCTTGGAGATGATCTCCGAGGGCGCCGATGACCGGACGCGGGAGTCCATCGAGCTTCTGCTGACCGTGTTCGCTCGGTACGAAGTCGATGCGGGTCGGACGGACTGGTGTGGTGCGGGGGCGTGACTCAGTGCTGAGCGGGGTGGGTGCGTTCGAGGACGAGGAGGGCGGCGTCGTCGGCGAGGTGGTCCTTGGTGTGGGCGATCAGGTCGCGGTGGATGTGGTCGAGCAGCGTGTCGGGGTCCGTGGCGGGGAAGGTCGCGACGCGGTCGGCGAGCGGGTAGAAGTCTCCGCCCGGTGAGCGCGCTTCGATGACGCCGTCGGTGTAGAGGACGAGCATGTCGCCGGGCGTGAACGCGAAGCGGTCGACGGTGACCGGGGCGGGGTTGGGCACGCCGAGCGGGGGTGCGGGGGCGTCCGGCTGGAGGGTCGTGACCCCGTGGTCGTGCACGAGCAGGGGAGGAGGATGGCCGCAGCTGATCATCTCGACTTCCGTGTGGTCGTCGGCGATGTCGAGGACGAGCGCGGTGATGAAGTGCTCACCGAGGTCGTCCTCGGTGTCGGCGACCTCTTCGAGGTCGCGGTCGACGCTGTCCTGGAGGGCGGCCGTGAGCGCGGGCAGGGCGTAGCGGCGTGCGCCCTCTCGGAACGCGCCCAGGACCACCGACGCTTCGGCGATGGCGTTCAGGCCTTTGCCTCGGACGTCGCCGATCAGCACGCGGCTGGCGGATCCGGCCGCGCGTGTGATCGAGAACAGGTCGCCGCCGATCAGGCTCTCGTCCTCGGCCGTCAGGTACAACCAGGCCACGCGCAGCGGGCCGATCCGCTGGGGCGGCGGTCGCAGGAGGGCCTGCTGCGCCGTCGCGGCCACCGACCGCGCCCGGCCCAGCGCCCGCTCGCGGCGCTCCCGGACCAGGCGCAGGGAGACGATCAGCAGGGAGAGCACGGTCAGCGCGGTGATCTGCGCGATGTGGTTGGTCGTGCTCAGCCCGCCGTGCAAGGTCGCGATGAGCACCTGGTCCGCCACCGCAAGTGCGGCGACGACGGCGGTCAGCCGTGTCGTCGTCAGGGAGGCGGCGAGCGCGGGCGCGATGACCAGGAAGGGGCCGAGGTGGACGGTGGTCCCGAGGACGAGGTCCGTCACGGTGATCGCCAGCATGAACGCGAGCGCGACCGCCACCGTCGCGTACGTCAACAGCGGCCGCTTGACACGGCCCGCCCACGCGCGTCGCCCCTCCATGGCCATCCCATGCCCTCGGCACTGGGGGTCCATGTTCCTGACCAGGCCGTTTCCGGGGCGTCGTTACCTTCGGCCGCCGAAGGTCCAGGCGTGGACCTCGACGTCGGCGTAGAGGTCCGGACTCAGGACGGTGCGGGCCGTCTCAGGGTCCGGTGCCTGGAGCAGCGCCGCCGTCCCCAGCCAAGTGCCACCGTCGTCGGACAGCAGGGGGCCATAGGCGATCAGCGCGTGGTGGTCGGGCGGCAGGTCGCGGTCGGCGGTGTGGCCTGCGCCGAGGCCGAGCACCAGGTAGTGGCCGCCCTCGGTCCGGTCGCCGGTGAACTCCCACATCGTGCGTCCGAGCGAGTTGTGCCAGCGGCGCAGCATCACGTCGCGGTAGGCGCCGGCCTGGTAGCCGGGCTCGTCGAAGGCGAACGCGCGGGCCGTGGCGGGGTCGGGCAGGTCGACGATGTGCACGCTGCCGGTGAGCGTTTCGCCGTCGTCGGCGAAGGTAGGACCGCGGGCGATCATCTCGGCCGCGTACCGGTCCATGTAGGACCAGTGCTCTTCCACGAGTTCGTGACGCAGGTTCATAGAGCCGCGCCTATCGCGGTGGTAACAGAAGAACTCCATGCCGGACAGTCTTCACCACCCTGGTAGGGCATGATCCGTCGCCTGGTAGCGCGGCCCGGTCAGGCGAGGTTCTGTGCAGGGGTCGCGATGCCTTCCCGTGCAAGGCGGAGGAGGCGGTCGGCTTGTGCGGGGCCGGATCCTGCGGCGGCGATCCCGCCGGCCAGTGCCAGGAGGTCCGGACCATTGAGGTCGGGACGGACCGTACCGGCCTCCTGTGCCCGCGCCAGTAGCGGAGCCACGGTCGCGTGCATGGCGGCGTGCCATTCGTCGAAGAGGGGAGAGCGTCCGTCTTCCGGAATGGCTCGGGCCAGGTCGCCCTTGTCGGCGACGTGTGCGATGAACGCCTTCAGCCATGCGAAGAGGGCGTCGGCGGGCGGGTCGTGTCGCAGCAGGTCCCGGCCCTTGGCGGTGAGGTCGGTGACCTCGTCCGCGTAAACGGCGATGAGCAGGTCGCGGCGCGTGGGGAAATGCCGGTACAGGGTGGCGTTGCCCACGCCCGCGTGACGGGCGATGTCGTCGAGAGGCGCGCTCGGTCCGCGTTCGGCGAAGACCCTCTTGGCCGTCGTGAGGATGAGGGCGCGGTTGCGTTGCGCGTCCGCCCTGGGCATGGCTCTCCTCACCGTGATCTCCCTGGTCAGTGTACGGCGCCGGGCCGGACGCGAGGGTGCGTGAGCGGCGCGGCGGGCGACTCGGGAGGATGGGACCGGAGCGCATCCCACGGCGGAAGGACGAAGCGGTGCAGGAGATCCGACGGGCGCGGCTGGAAGACCACGAGGCGGTCGTGCGGGTGATGCCGGAGTGGTGGGCCGATTCGCGCACGCCGGAGCAGGCCCGCCAGTTGACGCTGCTGCTGCCTCGGCTGTTCTTCGAGCACTTCTCCGGGACGAGCCTCGTCATGGACGGGGACGACGGCATGCACGGCTTCCTCGTGGGATTCCATTCGGCGGACCACCCCGATGAGGCGTACATCCATTTCGTTGGAGTCGACCCCAGGCACCGTAAGGACGGCGTGGCGAGAGCCCTCTACGAGAGGTTCTTCGAAGAGGCCACAGCCGCAGGCCGTACGAAGGTCAAGGCCATCACGTCGCCCGCCAATACCGGATCCATCGCTTTCCACCGGGCCATGGGCTTCGACGTCCACGTGCCGGAGCCCGGATACGACGGACCAGGGCAGGACCGTGTGCGCTTCGAGAAGACGCTCTAGGCGGCTCTAGGCGGCGGCGCCGCTTCGAAGGTAGGTGAGGACGGCGAGCACGCGGCGGTTCTTGTCGTCCGTCAACGGCAGGTCCAGCTTGGTGAGGATGTTGCCGACGTGCTTGCCCACCGTCACCTCGGCGACGGTGAGGATCTGCGCGATGGCCGTGTTGGAATGCCCTTCCGCAATGAGCGCGAGCACCTCGCGCTCGCGCGCGGACAGCCGCGACAGCGGATCCTGGCTGCGGCGCAGGAGCTGCCGGACGACCGTCGGGTCGACGACCGTACCGCCGTCCACGACGCGGCGTAGCGCGGCGACGAACTCCTCCACGTCGACGACCCTGTCCTTGAGCAGGTAACCGACGCTCGTACCGTCATTGGAGTCGAGCAGGTCGGCGGAGTAGCTCAGCTCCACGTACTGGCTGAGCGCGACGACGGCCAGGCCGGGATGCGCCTTGCGCAGCTCCACGGCCGCGCGTAGCCCTTCGTCGCTGAAGCCCGGCGGCATGCGGATGTCCGTGACCACGAGGTCAGGGGAGTGCTCCTCCACCGCGGCCTTGAGGGCGTCGGCGTCCTCCACCGCAGCGACCACGTCGAAGCCGAACTTGCCGAGCAGCCCGACGAGTCCTTCCCGCAGGAGCACGCCGTCTTCGGCGAGGACTACTCGGACGGTCGGCTGCACGGGAACTCCACGCGTAGGACGGTCGGCCCACCGGCCGGACTGGACAGGAGCATTCTTCCGTCAATCACCGCTACGCGGTCGGCAAGACCGGTGAGACCGCTCCCTAGGGACGGGTTCGCGCCGCCCTTGCCGTCGTCCTCGATTTCCATGGTCAGAGTGTCGCCGCGAAGGCGCACGCTTATCCGTCCTCTACGGGCGTCGCTGTGCTTGGCGATGTTGGACAGGGCCTCGGCGGCGACGAAGTAGGCGGTGCCCTCCTCATGCGGGGGCAGCCGTTCGGGCAGGTCCGTCTCCACCGTCACGGGTACGGGGGAGCGGTCGGCGAGTTCGCGCAGCGCGGCGGGCAGCCCTCGGTCGGTCAGGACGCGCGGATGGATGCCGCGGATGAGTTCGCGCAACTCCTCCATGAGGAGTTTGGCCTGCTCGTGGGCCTCCGTCACGCTGCGGCCGGCGTCGGAGTCGGCGGGCAGGTCCACACGGGCCATGCCGAGCTTGAGCGTGAGACCGATCAGGCGTTGCTGCGCACCGTCGTGCAGGTCGCGCTCGATGCGCCGCCGCTCGGCCTCGAACGCGTCCACCAGCCTGGCCCTGGACCGGGACACCTCGACGAGTTCGGCGCGGAGCCGCTCACCGGAACCCCGCCCGAGAAGGCTTCTGGCCATCGCTCCGTGCGCGCCCGCGAGGACGGCCGCGAAGTACGGGATGGTGGGCAGCAAGGCGAGCCCGGCTATGGCGTACGGCACGGCGTCCGCCGGAGTCGCCACCTTGGTCAGACCCAGGGACACCGGTTCGCCATCGCCTTGAGCGAGAAGTGGGCTGAAGAGAAGGCCGCCGACGGCGAACACGTACATCAGCAATGCCCCGTACAGGACGGGTACCACGGTCACCAGGAGGGACGCGTAGGCCATCTCGCGCCAGATGGCCGCCTCCCCGTAACGGACGAGCGACCATGTGCGCGGCTCCGAGCCGTTCACACGCGAGTGGCCGGAGACGATCGGACGGACGTCCACCAAGCGGAGCCGGCGGCGTTCCACCTCGGCGACCGGGAGTGCCACCAGCGGCCCCAGACCCGCGACGAACAGGACGCCCAGCGCCACGAGCAGCAGGCGCGCGCCGACCCCGTGACGGGACGACAGGGCGGCGGCCCACGGCAGGACCAGCAATCCGAACGGGACGGCGGCGGCGAGCATCGGAACCGGCGTCGACACCAGGTAGCCCGCGCACCGCCAGGGCCAGCCGGAGATCAGGTACCGCCGCCCGGCCGCGGCCTCCAGGGCGGTGCGAGGCGCGCTGACGGTCATGAAACCAAAGCTAGTCAAGCTTTCGCGGTGGGACGGTATGGCTGGCCATACTCTAAAGATCCTGGTTGGGCGTCATGCGGAGCCCCGCGGCCGGATGGTTCCGTGAAGGCATGACCAGCACACCGACGCCCGGCATCCCCACCCCGGCCCTCCCAGCGACCGGCGGCGCGGTTCCGAGACACATCGTCACGCGCACCGCGCCGTCCGGTGGTGCGCTGGCGGGTGGTGCGCTGGCGGGTGGTGCGCTGGCGGGTGGTGCGATGCCTGGCACTGCGGCGGTCGGTGGTGTGCCGCCAGGAGGCGCGGAGTCCGGCAGTGCGCCGGTGGTCGGCACGCCCGCGGATGGTGCACCGGGAGCCGGGGCGGCGGCCGGAGGACGGGTCCGGGTCCCGATGGGGGCGCCCGCCGCCGAGCTGCGGGACGTCACCCGCGAGTACGGCGGCGGCAACGCGCTGGTCCGCGCCCTCGACGGCGTCTCCATCGCCTTCCCCGCCGGATCATGGACGGCGGTGATGGGCCCCTCCGGTTCCGGGAAGTCCACCCTGCTGCACTGCGCCGCCGGGCTCGACCGGGTGACGCGGGGCCGGGTCCTCCTCGCCGGGCAGGAGATCACCGGCGCGCCCGACGCGGTGCTGACCGGGCTGCGGCGCCGCACGATGGGCTTCGTCTTCCAGAGCTTCAACCTCATCGGCTCGCTCACCGCCGAGCAGAACGTCGCGCTCCCGCTCAAGCTCGCCGGCGCCCGCGTCCGCCGCGACGAGGTGCGCGCGGTGCTCGCCGCGGTCGGGCTGGGCGACCGGCTGCGGCACCGGCCGCGCGAGCTGTCCGGCGGGCAGCAGCAGCGCGTGGCGATCGCCCGCGCCATGGTCACGCGTCCGGCCGTCCTGTTCGCCGACGAGCCGACCGGCGCGCTCGACTCCGCGTCCGCCCGCACGGTTCTCGGCCTGCTGCGGGCCATGGTCGACCGGGAAGGGCAGAGCATCGCCATGGTCACCCACGACCCGGCCGCGGCGGCGCACGCCGACGCCGTCGTGTTCATGTCCGACGGGCGGCTCGTCGACCGGCTCGTCCGCCCCACCGCCCGCGAGGTGGCCGACCGGCTCGCCCGGTTGGAGGCCGCCCCGTGCTGACCCTCGCCGTGAACACCTTCCGGGAACGCTGGCGGCTCTTCGCGGGCGCCATCACCGCCGTGGCGCTCGGTGTGGCGCTCGTGCAGTCGTCCCTGCTGGTCATGGTGGCCACGGACCGGGCACCGATCCCGCCCGGCGTCACCGGCCGGGCCAGGGAGGACCTCCGCGAGGGCTACGCCGGGGCGGCCACGCTGCTCGGCATGACGGTGATGCTGTCGGCCTTCCTCACCGTCTTCATCGTCAGCTCGACGTTCGCCTTCACCGTCGCCCAGCGCCGCCGCGACCTCGCCCTGCTGCGCCTCGTCGGCGGCGGCCGGGGCCAGCTCGTCCTGCTGCTGCTCGGTGAGGCGCTGTTGCTCGGCCTCACCGGCACGGCGCTCGGCGTGCTTGTCGGCCTCCCGGCGACCTGGCTGCAGGCTCGGCTGCTGATCGCGCTCGGCTTCCTGCCGGACGGGTTCCCGCTCGTCTGGGACGGCGGCGTCCTCATCGCCTCGGGCTGCGTCGGGGTCACGGTCGCCCTCGTGGGGGTGCTCGCCGCGGCGCGCCGCGCCGCGAAGGTCCGCCCGCTGGAGGCGCTGCGCGACACCGGAGGCGCTGCCCGCGTGATGACCCCGGTGCGCTGGCTGGCCGGGCTGTCCTCCCTCGCGTTCACGATCTGGATGGTGACGCTCGCCCAGTCCGCCGACCTGCTCGGCGCCATGCTCATGGGCCTCGGCATCTCCATCATGGGCGCCGTCTCGCTCAGCGCGCTGAGCCCCCTCGCCGTCCCCCTCGCCGGACGCGTCCTCGGCACCGTCCTCCGCACCAGCACCCTCGGCGAGCTGGCCCAGGCCAACCTCCGCGACGGGGTGCGCCGCAGCGCGTCCACCGCAGCCCCGCTCATCGTCCTGGTCGCCCTGCTCCTCGGCCTGACCGGCACCCTCGGGTCCCTCGCCCTGATGTCGGGCGAGGAGCAACGCCACCTCGTCCGGGGCGACCTGGTGGTGACCTCGTCCGGAGCCGACCTGGACCGCATCGCCGCCGTCCCCGGCGTCGCGGCCGCATCACCGCAGCTGTCCCTCCCCATGAGCGTGACCGCCCGACACCACGAGGTGAACCGAACGTGGCGACAGACGCACTATGCGGGCATCGTCGCGATCGACGCCTCCGCCTACACCCGCACCCACGATCTGCATCTCCGTGCGGGTTCGCTCACCCGGCTTCACGGCCGGACGATCGCCCTCGGTCCCGGCATGGCGGAGTCGGGGATCCGGGTCGGCTCCACCGTGACCGCCGCCGTCAACGGCCACAAGACGCGGCTGAAGGTCGTCGCCGCCCTTCGGCCGACGCTGGAGAACTACTCCGAGACCTTCCTCGTGCCGCGCGACCTCGTCCCCGCCTCCACCCTCGCCGCGGCGAAGTCCGAGACCGTGATCCGCCTCGCTCCCGGCGCGAGCCGTTCGACGGTCCGGACGGCGATGCGCGCGGCGGGAGCCGACAAGGTCCAGACCGTCCCGCAGTGGGCGGACGACAGGACCGCCGCGCAGCAGCGGGGCAACGTGGGGATCCTCGCCGTCCTCATGGGCATGGCCGGCGGCTACGCGGTGGTCGCGGTCATCAACGCCGTCATGATCGCCGGAACCGAGCGCCGCACCGAGTTCGCCGCCGCCCGTGTCACGGGCCTGACCCGCCCCCAGGTGATCCGCGCCGCTCTGATCGAGTCGTGGGCGGTCACCGCCATCGGCCTCGTCCTCGGCTGCACGGTCGCCGCAGGAGCCCTCGCCGGCATGCTCGCCGCCTCCCTCCGCGCCGCAGGCCGACCCCTGGTCGACGTCCCCTGGACCCTCCTTGGGATCACCACGGTCGCCGCCTTCGCCGTCACCGGAGCCGCCAGCATCTGGACGACCTACTCCGCGACCAAGCCCCGCCCAGTCGCCCTCCTAGCCGCCCGGGAGTGAAGGCCGATGCATGACCGCCGTGCGTTCGAAGGCGTCGTGGTGGTGAGACTTTGATCAGGGTGCGTGTTCGGCGGGTGGGCAGAACCACCGAAGGTCCGCCGAGGACGGAGCGGGAACGGGCGACCGCCGCTCTGAGGACGTTGGCGGTGCAGCTCGATCCGTCCCGCCGAGGCGCTTCCGCTCGTGGACGTTCCGGCTGGGCCGTCCGGGATGATCGGGTTAGTCTCTGCGTGTGGTCAACGTCCTGGCCGGGATCATCGGTGCGTTGCTGGGCCTTTCCGGGGCCCTCCTGGGAGCGTGGATCAAGAGCCGGGGTGAGCAGCACAGATGGTTGCGTGACCAGAAGCTGGCCGGCGCGGCGGAGATGGTCAGCGCGGGCACCAACATCTACGAGCTCCGCAGCGGCAGCAGGGAGTGGGTCGAAGGACACGACCCCGTCGAGTTGCGCGAGTGGCAGACCCAGTTGCAGAGAGGCCGGGCGGTCATCCACCTGCTCTGCACCCAGGAGACCCGTGATCGCGCGACCGCCTTCGTCCGGCTGTGCTGGCGTGCCGGATCGCCCGGTGACGAGCACTACGACCAGACCATGGCGGCGCTGCGTTCCTTCACCGACTCGCTCCGCAAGGAACTCGGCAGCGACTAGGCGTCCGCGTCGTGCCGGGCCGGGCCGGAAAGAAACTCGGCAGCGACCAGGCATCGTGTCGTTGCCGGGCCGGAACAGCCATCGAGAGGCGCGCTCGTGATGCGGCGCCGGTGTGGATATCGCGGGTGGTGGGTGGTCCTGTGGCAGGTGGGGCGGGGTCGGGTTTCAGGAGGCGGGCGGGGAACGGGTGTCAGTACGGCAGGAGACGTCCCGAGGGAGTCCTCAGGTCTGGCGGGCTCGGTTGACGTGGGGGCTTGGGGCGCTTGATGAGCTGCTGCCGTGCCATGTTGATCATCTCCCCCGTCGGGCCGGGTTTAACCCGTCGATCGAGCCGATGTCACCCGTACTCCATAGGACGTGGCCGCCGGAGGCAAGGTTCAGCGAGCTTATGCGACATCCCCTGCCGGTTCGACCGGTTTTCGCGAAGCGAGGTCGACCTGACGTGGTCAATTGATCACGTTCAGTGGCGGCCGAAAGTGGCCGAGGAAGATCGTTCCGCTGCCGGGGCGCCAGGCGGTAAGGGCGGTCAGGACACGATGTCGCGGGCGTGGAAGCGGCGGAAGGCGAGCGCGAGGAGGACGGCGGCGTAGGTGAAGGAGATGGCCGCCCCCTTGGCCATGCCGGTCCACTGGATCTGCGGCTGGAGGGCGTCCATCCACGAGTACATCCAGTGCGTCGGCAGGAAGTCGCGCCAGGAGCCGAGGGCGGTGACGGCGTCCAGGATGTTGCTGACGATGACGAGGCCGACCGCGCCGCCGACCGCGCCGAGCGGGGAGTCGGTGACGACCGAGAGCAGGAACGCCAGGGCGGCGACGACGAGCTGGGCGGCGAGGGAGTAGCCGACGACGATCGCCATGCGGGCGAGCGCGGTCGAGGTCGGGACGGTGCCGCCCGTGGGGAGTTCGACGTCCGACCAGCCGAAGCCGACGGTGCCCGCGACCAGCGACATGGCGGGGAGGGTGATGACGGCGGCGACCGAGTAGCCGAGGGCCACGATCAGTTTCTGGCGCAGGAGGCGGGCGCGCGGGACGGGCGCGGCGAGCAGGTAGCGCAGCGACGACCAGCCGGCCTCGCTGGCCACGGTGTCGCCGCAGAACAGGGCGACGGCGACGACGAGGAGGAACCCGGTCGAGACGAACAGGGCGAACAGCGTGAAGTTCAGGGCTCCGGAGGTGGCGACGTCCACCAGGCTCGGGACCCCGTTCCCGGACGGCGAGCCGCCGATCTTGAACGCGCCGACCAGCACCCAGGGCAGGACGAGGAGGATGCCGAACGCGATGAGAGTGCGCCGGCGGCGGAACTGCCGCACCGCCTCGACCCGCAGCGGAAGAGTGCGCCGCACGCTGTACCCGACCGGAGACATGCCCTCCGGCGGCGCCTCGGGCGGTGAGGTGTCGTTCGGCTGTACCTCGGGCGGTGAGGTGTCGTTCGGCTGCGCCTCGAGCGGAGGCGTGCCGTTCGGGCTCGTCTCGGGTGGTGAGGTGCTGTTCGGCTGCGCCTTGACCGGTGGGGTGCCGTTCGGAAGTGCCTCGGGTGGCGGGGTGCTGTTCGCGCTCGTCTCGGGTGGTGAGGTGCCGTTCGGGCGGGCCTCGAGCGGAGACATGCCGTTCGGGCTCGTTTCGGATGGAGGCGTGCTGTTCGCGTGCGTTTCGGGCGCGGGGCGGTCTTCGGGGACCGTGGGTGCGCCGGGTTCGGGCTCTCCGTGGGCGGCCGTTCCGCCTGCCTTGGGTTCTCTGGACGTGGTCATGTCGTGTGCCCCGGCGTCGTGTCGGTCACCGTCGTCCTGCTGGAGGGGTGGTCGTCCTCGCGGGCGGTCATGGGGTCTCTCCGATGATCTCCAGGAAGGCGTCCTCCAGCCGGCGGCCGGAGCCGACGATGTCGGCGACGGGACCGGCGGCGACGCGGCGGCCGCCGGCCATGACGACGGCGTGCGTGCAGGTCTGCTCCACCTCGGCGAGGAGGTGGCTGGAGACGATCACAGTGCGGCCCGCGGCGGCGTACCGGACGAGGACCTCGCGCATCTCGCGGATCTGCGGCGGGTCGAGCCCGTTGGTGGGTTCGTCGAGGACGAGCAGGTCGGGCAGGCCGAGCATCGCCTGCGCGATGGCGAGGCGCTGCCGCATGCCCTGCGAGTAGGTGCGGACGGCGCGGTCGAGGGCGGTTCCGAGGCCGGCGATCGCGAGGGCCTCGTCCATGTGCGCGTCGGCGGCGGGCCGGCCCGTGGCGCGCCAGTACAGGTCGAGGTTGTCGCGTCCGGACAGGTGCGGCAGGAACCCGGGGCCCTCGACGAACGAGCCGAGGCGGGCGAGGACGGGCGCGCCGGGGGTGACGCGGTGGCCGAAGATGCGGATCTCGCCGGCGTCGGGGCGGATGAGGCCCATCAGCATGCGGAGGGTGGTGGTCTTGCCCGCGCCGTTCGGGCCGAGGAGGCCGAGCACCTGTCCCTTCTCGACGCGGAACGACAGGTCGGCGACCGCGAGGTGGCCGTTCTTGTACGCCTTGGTGAGCCCGGTGATCTCCAGGGGGACGTCGGCGTCGCGTTCGCGGGACCGGCTGCGGCGGACGCCGAGGAGCAGCGAGGCGGCGATCGCGAGCCCCGCCAGAGGCAGGATCCACACCCAGGCGGGGATCGGGGTGGGCGTCGTGAGCAGGGACGCGTCCGTTGGAACGGTCAGCCCCGACACGGCGCGCACCTGGTACGCGGCGGGTTGCGGCGGTGTCGCGAAGCCCATGTCGGTGGTGGCGATGACGAGCCGGAGGCGGTGGCCGCGGTCGAACCGGTAGTCCATCGCGGGCAGGGTGACGGTGACCTCGCCGCCGGTCACGCGGAAGGGCGCCGCGATCCGCCGGGCGGGGGCGGCGGAGCCGTCCGGCGACACGTCGTAGAGCTTGGCGAAGAGCGGTCCGCCTTCCGCCGGCTCCTGGCCGGAGGGGGCGCTTTCCGCAGAAGGCTCGCCGGAGGGGGCGCTTTCCGCAGGAGGGGCGCCGGAGGGATCGTTCTCCGCCGGATCCTTGGTGGTGGTGTCCTTCGCGGCCTTGAGGCGGACGGTGGCGGCGCCGGTGATGCGGAGGGAGTGATCGAGCGGACGGGTGTCGAACGTGGCGGTCTGCCCGGGCATGTCGGCGGGGAGGCCGCCGCCCGCGGCGCCGAGCGACCCGAGCGAGCCCAGCGCGCCGAGCCCGGGGAGCGCGGAGACGGCCGCGGGGGTGCCGCCGGCCGGGTTGTGGATCGTCTGCTCGACGCCGTCCAGCGGGAGGTGCTGCGGGTCGCCGGAGAGTCCTGGGTACGTGCGGGCCTTCGCCTCCTGCACGACGACCTGCTGGGTGGAGGAGTCGAGGCCGCCCGCCCGGGTCACCGTGAACCGGGTGCCGCGCACCTCGCCGTGCCGGAGCCGCGCGTCGAAGAAGTCGCGGACGAGCCCGCGCACGCGTCCGGTCTCGGGATCGCCGCCGTCGTGCCCGCCCTGGTACCAGACGACCGAGACGGGCGCGCCGTTGCGGGCGATGGCGCGCGCGTTCGCGTCGGCCTGGTCGAGGGGGAACAGGGAGTCGGACTGCCCCTGGACGAGCAGGGTCGGCACCGTGATCCGGTCGGCGACGGAGGCGGGGCTCGACCGGCGCAGCGTGGCGATCGCGTCGGCGGTGGGCCCGCCCTGCTCGGCGACCTTCTGGTACATGGCGCAGAGGGACGGCAGGAACCGTCCGCACCCGGCGCCGCGGGAGCCGCTGTTGAAGAAGACGCCGGCCCACAGCTTCTTGAACACGCCCTTCTCGGGTCCGGCGCCGGCGGCGTTGGGGAACAGCACGTCCGGCAGGCTGTTCCAGGTGATCTCCGGCGCGATGGCGTCGACGCGCCGGTCGTAGGCGGCGGTCATCAGCGCGATCGCGCCGCCGTAGGACTCGCCGGTCATGCCGACGCGCGGGTCGCCGGGCCCGTCCAGTCGCACCTCCGGCCGTTTCGCCAGCCAGTCGATGAGCTGCCGGGCGTCCTTGACCTCGTAGTCGGGGGAGTCGAGCGCGATCTGCCCCGTGGACGCGCCGAACCCGCGGGCCGTCCAGGTCAGGACGGCGTAGCCGTCGCGGGCCAGGGAGCGCGCCTCGCCCGCGACGTCGTACTTGTCGCCGCCGAACCCGTGGCCGAGCAGGATCGCCGGTGCCTTACCGTGCCCGACCGGCTTGTAGAAGGTGGTGTCGAGGGTCACACGCTGGTCGTCGTGCGGGCCGTCGACGACCTGGACGCGCTGGTCGACGGTGCGCACGCGGGGCGGGCCGTCGGCGCCGACACCCCAGACGGCGGCGCCCGCGGCCAGCGCCACGGCGGACCCGGCGGCGGTCCAGCGCGCCGTGCGGCCCGTCCTGCCCCATCGCGCCCGGATCGCGCCCCCCACCGCCGTCATGCCAGCAGCCTATTCGCGCCCCTGCCGCGCGCCCCTCCGCCCTCGCGCCGATCTCCCCTGCGCCCGCCGTTGTACACACCGCTCCACCGTTACACCCCCCGGCGTACCAGGCCCCGATCACTCTCCACCGCGCCGCACGGCGCGCACGCTCACCCCATGTCCGTGCTTACGCCGCCCATGGCCCATGCACGCGTACCTGATGGCGCCCGGGCGTCGCGCCGTGCGTGTCCCACGGTGGTTGTGGAGCACGGTGTTCGCGGTTCGTTCGGACGACGCCGGACCCGGGAGTGGGTGGTGATCGGGCGGAGGTGGCTAGGCCGTGGCGGGGTGAGCCGGGCTGGGGGAGTAGGGGGAGAGAGCGGCGGTGAACATCGCGGTGAGGCGGTCGGTGAGTTCGGCCGGGTCGGCGCTGCGCAGGTCGTTGAGGCCGAGCAGGCGGCGGACAGGGCCGCCGCCCATGATGATCGTGGAGGCGAGCAGGGCGCGGGCGCGCGGGTTCGGGCCGTCGAGTTGCGCGACGATCGGCTCGATGATCACGTCTTCGAGGTAGCCGAGCAGGATCTGCTTGACCTCGGGGCTGCCGGCGGAGCGGTCGATCATCCGGGCCATGGGCGTCACGCGGTGCAGGGAGGCCTGCCGGACGAAGTGCTCGGCGAGCCGGCGGGGCAGCCCGGCGGGGTCGCCGGCGATGACGCCGCGCAGCGCGGACTCGCCGGCCAGGACCTCGCCGAACAGCGCGGCCTTGGAGCCGAAGTACCGGTTGACCAGGGCGGTGTTGGCGTCGGCGGCGGAGGCGATCATGCGGACCGTGACGCCGTCGTAACCGTGCTCGCCGAACAGATCGCGAGCGGCGTCCAGGATGCGGCGACGGGTCGCCTCCCGGTCGCGCTTGCGGTGTTCGCGCTGCTCGCGCTGCTCGGCCTGCTCGACGCTCATCATCGAATCCCGATCCGTCCCCGTATGGATCACCGAATCGCCCCAGTATCCCCCGAGTTGCAAGTAAACAAGCGTGTACATAGCATATATGCAAAACACAGGTAATTACGTTCCATGGGGGCATGGTGGCTCAAGCGAGCGTGGCGCCGTCGGCGGGGCCGATGGCGCCAGAGCAAGCGAGACCGCAGTACACGCACCGCCAGATCCTGGAGATCCTCTCCGGCCTGATGATGGCGTTGCTGACGTCGATGATCTCGTCCACGGTGGTCAGCACGGCCCTGCCGACCATCGTCGGAGACCTCGGCGGTCAGGACCAGCTGTCGTGGGTGGCCAGCGCCACCCTCCTGACGATGACGGCCTCGACCCCGCTGTGGGGCAAGGTCTCCGACATCATCGGCCGCAAGCTCTCCTTCCAGACCGCGCTCCTGATCTTCGTGGTCGCGTCCGTGGCGGGCGGGCTGTCCCAGAACATCGGCATGCTGATCGCGGCCCGCGCCGTCCAGGGCCTCGGCGCCGGCGGGCTGTCCGCGCTGGCGCAGGTCATCCTCGGCGACATCGTCGAGCCCCGGCAGCGCGGCCGCTACTCCGGGTACATCGGCGCCGTGTTCGGCGTGGCCACCGTCGCCGGGCCGCTGCTCGGCGGGTTCCTCGTGGACGCCGACGGTCTAGGCTGGCGCTGGTGCTTCTACGTCTGCGTGCCCCTCGCGATCGTCGCCTTCGCGGTGATCCAGAAGGTCCTCAAGCTGCCGAAGGTGAAGCGCGACACCCGGATCGACGTGTTCGGGGCGTTCACCATCACCGGCTCGGCGACCGCGGTGATGCTGCTGCTGTCGATGGGCGGCAACCAGTTCGAGTGGGCCTCCACGTGGACGTACGTGCTGGGCGCGATCGCGGTCGTGCTGGTGATCGGCGCGGTGTTCGCCGAGCGCGCCGCGCGGCAGCCGATCCTGCCGCCCCGGCTGTTCCGCAACGGGACGTTCGTGCTGACCTCGCTCGGCTCGCTCTGCGTCGGCATGGCGATGTTCGGCGTCATGATCTACATGCCGCAGTACCTGCAGGTCGTCAAGGGCCTGAGCCCCACCGCGTCCGGCCTGATGACGCTGCCGCTGGTGGTCGGCATGCTGATCGCCTCCATCGCGTCCGGCCAGCTCGTTACCCGGCTCGGCAAGTACAAGATCTACCCGGTGATCGGCCTGGTGTGCGTGGGCGCCGGGCTGTACCTGCTGTCGCGGCTGCACGTCGACTCGTCGAAGGTGGAGATCGGCGGCGACCTCGCGCTGCTCGGCGTGGGGCTCGGCCTGACCATGCAGATCCTGATCCTCGCCGCGCAGAACGCCGCGAAGATGGAGGACCTGGCGTCCACCACGTCCGGTGTGTCGTTCTTCCGGAACCTCGGCGGCGCGGTCGGCGTCGCGGCGTTCGGCGCGATCCTGAACAACAAGCTGCCCGGCGAGCTCGCCAAGGGGCTGCGCGAGGCGCACCTGCCGATGCCGAAGGGCGGCGGCTCCCTCGGCACCCCCGCCCAGGTGCACGCGCTGCCCGAGCCGTTCAAGTCGATCGTGCTCACCGCGTTCACGCACTCGCTGGAGCACGTCTTCATCTTCGGCGTGCCGGTCGCGGTCGTCGGCCTCATCACGGTGCTGGCGATGAAGGAGCTGCCGCTGCGCGGCAGGGCCGGCACGGGCCAGCAGGCCCCGCAGGCCCCCGCCACCACGCCGGCGGACGCCCAGCCGTCCACGCCGGTGCCCCCCAATGGCGCCGCCACGGCCGTCGGCAGGCACGCCCGCGGCCACGAACCGGCCGTGGAGCAGCAGCTGGCGTCGGTCGGGGCAGGTGCGGTCCCCAAGGAGATGGCGATGAACGAAATGCCCGCTAACGGCCTGCCGTCCAACGGCATGGCCGCGGCTCCCGGCGGGTCCACGGCGGCCGATCCGGCCGCGCAGGCCCGGCTCCTCGCGCAGCAGAACGCCTTCGCGCAGGACGGGCTCATGCGGCAGGGCGCGGGCGGCGTCCCCGTCCGCGGCGTGGTCCGCTCCGGCGACGGCGCGCCCGTCCCGTCCGCCGCGCTGACGCTGATCGGGGTGGACGGGCACCAGCTCGGCCGCGCGATCACCCAGGACGACGGCCGCTACGCGCTGCCGACCCCCGGCCCCGGCACCTACGTGCTGATCGCCGCGACCGGCGAGCACGAGCCGCAGGCCGCGACCCTCGTCGTCGGCGACCGCCCGGTCGAGTTCGACCTGATGCTGGCCGGCAACGGCGGCCTCGGCGGGACGGTCCGCAGCGCCGGCGGCAGCCCGATCGCGAACGCGATGGTCGTCGTCACCGACGTGCGCGGCGAGGTCGTCGGCACCGGCCGCACCGACGCGTCCGGCCAGTACGCCTTCAAGGACGTCATGACCGGCTCGTACACGCTCGCGGTCAGCGCCGCGGCGCACCGCCCGGTCGCGCTCCCGGTGGAGGTGGCGGGCGGCGGGCAGACCCGGCTGGACGTCGAGCTGCCCGCGGGCGCCCGCGTCCGCGGAACGGTCCGCAACGACGCCGGCGAGCCGGTCGGCGACGCCCGCGTCACGCTGGTGGACGCGGCCGGCAACGTCGTCGCGATGGCGATCACCGGCCCGGACGGGGAGTACGCGTTCACCGACCTGACCGGCGGCCAGTACACCGTCATCGCGTCCGGCTACCCGCCGGTGGCGAGCGGCCTGTCGCTGGCCGGCGGCGGCCTCGACGACCACGACCTGGAGCTCGGCTACCCCGACGAGTAGGACCGACGCCGGGGCCGCCCGACCGGGGCGGCCCCGGCCGACGCAATCACACGAGCCACGAAACTGGAGTGCGGGTCGTTGATGGATGACAGGCGCGGTCTGCGCGGATCGGTGCGGACCAAGGACGGCTGGGCGGTGCGGCACGCCATCGTCACGGTCACGAACCTGGCGGGCCGGCAGGTCGCGCGGGAGCAGACCGGGGAGGACGGCGTGCTCGCCGCCGGTCCGCTGCCCGCCGGCACCTACACGGTGATCGTCACGGCGATGGGGTTCCAGCCGACGGCGTCGACGCTGATCGTGCACGCGTCCGGCGCGGCGGACCTCGGCACGCTGGTGCTGGCCCGCGCGGGCGGCACCGAGCTGCCGCCGCCCGGCCCGTGGACGATCGACCCGGCGCACTCGAACGTCGGGGCGGTCGCGCAGCACCTCGGGCTGTCCAGCGTGCGCGGCCGGTTCGCCGCGTTCGAGGGGAGCATCGAGATCACCGAGCCGGTGGAGGCGTCCCGGGTGACGGCCCGGATCGAGGCGGCGTCCATCGACACCGGCAACAAGCTGCGCGACGACCACCTGCGCTCGGCCGACTTCCTGAACGTCGACGAGCACCCGGTGGTCTCCTACGAGGGCGAGGGGCTCACCGCGACCGGCCCGGACCGCTGGACGGTGCACGGCCACCTCACCCTGAACGGGGTCACCAAGCCCGTCGACCTGGACATGCTGTTCCTCGGCAGCGGCGGCGACCCGTGGGGCGGGACGCGCGCGGCGTTCCGCGCGACGGCGGAGCTGCGCCGCACCGACTTCGCGATCCGCTACAACCAGATCCTGGAGGCGGGGATCGCGATGGTCGGCGAGAGCCTGAAGGTCGAGCTGGAGATCCAGGCCGTCCAGGGCACCGAGCTGCCCCAGGCCTGACCGGCACCCGAAGCCGCGGACACTCGCGGAGGCGGGCAGCGCCCGGCCGAAGCGGACGGCGTCGCCGGAGGCGGGCGGCGCTGCCGGAGGCGGGCGGCGCCCGGCCGAAGCGGTTGGCGTCGGTGGAGGGCAGTGCCCGGCTGAAGCGGACGGCGTCGGCGGAGGCGGTGGCGCTGGCAGAGCCGGGCGGCGCCCGGCGGAAGCGGGCGGCGCCGGTGGAGGCAGGTGGCGCTGGTCGGGCTCGTGGGCGGCGGAGTGGCGGGCGTTGTTCAGGGGCGCGCTCGGCGGGGCGTCCTCGCGGCGCCGGTGGGGCGGGTGTCCAGTTCGGTGGCCGGGAGCCAGTGCGCGGCGGGGTCGTAGTCCAGCCAGCCGTGCTCCCGCGCCGCCGCCGCGAACTCCGCGAGCAGCGCCCGCAGCACCGGATGCTGCTCGCGGGCCCGCCAGATCAGCGACCACGAGTACAGCGGGACGGGATCGGTCAGCGGCACCGACCGGACGTCCGCCGGCACGGCCACGTCCGCCGGCAGCAGCGACACGTGCCCGGGCTCCTCGCGCAGGTGGTCGAGGAAGTAGTCCAGTCCCAGGTTGACCCCGCCGAACTCGCCGGACAGCCCGAACTCGGCCAGGAACCGGTCGAGGAAGTCGAGCTTGCCGATCTCGGCGGGGAACCACACCGTCGTCCCGGCGAGGTCGGCGGGACGCAGCGCCGCCGCGCCCGCCAGCGGATGCGACGCGCCCATCACCGCCGCCATCGGCGCGAGCCGCACCAGCCGGTGCGCCAGCCCGTCCGGCAGCGGCTCGTCCAGCGCGTGGACGCGGCCGAAGCCCACGTCGCTGTCACCGCGCCGCAGCGCCGTGACGACCTCGGACAGCCCCCGCTTCAGGTTCGGCTCGATCGGCAGGTCGGGACGGCGCGCCACGACCCGCCGGATCGTCCGCATCGGGTCGAACAGGTGGCCCCACACGTCCAGGCGCAGCGGCCGGTCGTCGCGCCGTGCCGCCACGATGGCGTCGTCCGCCGCCGCGAGCGCGCGCCGCGCCGGCTCCAGGAACCGCTCGCCCGCCGCCGTCAGCCGCACCGAGTGCCCCGTGCGGTCGAACAGCCGCACGCCGAGGACGTCCTCCAGCCGCGCGACCCGCTTCGACAGCGCCTGCTGGGTGAGGAACAGCTCGCCCGCCGCGCGCCCGAAATGCAGCTGCTCGGCGGTCGCGACGAACGCCCGCACCTGCGCGAGATCCAGGTCCACGCCGTCCAGCCTGCCCGACGACCGCCGGACGGGCCAAAGCGCGGGCCCGTCAGCGTCCCTTGAGCTCGCGGACGAGGGTGTTCGCGGCGGACCGGGTCGGCGAGCCGGTCACCACGACCTTCCCGTCCCTGATCGGCATGTCGACGCGCGGCAGGGTGATCAGCCGGTCGCGGACCACGAACGCCAGGTCGCGGCCCACGGTCGCGCTGGTCAGCCGCGCGAACGCGTGCCGGTCGACGGGCCGCAGCGTGAGCGCCACGTCGTACCCGGACGTCCCGCGCGACTTCTGCACCCGCAGGTCGGCGACCTTGTGGATCGCGATGCCCTGCGCGAGCCGGTAGCAGGTCACGCCGGCGGCGGCCTGCCCGGTGATCCCGGGCGTCCCGGCCGGGCACTGCCCCGGCGACGCCTGCGTCACCGGGTACACGTGCAGCGGGGCGGCCAGCGTCACCGGCCGCGTCCGCATGGACGAGGCGATCATGCCGCCGGTCACCGCGACCGCGGCGATCAGCAGCCCGAGCGTCAACACCATGATCACCAGCGCGGACCGGTGCTGGTCGGCGGCCTGGACCGGCTCCGGGACGGGCCGTTCCCGGTACTCCAGGCCCTGGCGGCGCGCGGCGCGGCTGCGCTTGGTCTCGGCCGCCGCGCGGCGCCGCTGCTCGGCGCGGGCCCGGCGCCGCCGGTCCGCGTCCGGGATCTCGGGCACCGGCAGCACCGCCGTGGTCCGTTCCGGACCGCGCGCCGGCGCCGGTTCCGGCCGTTCGGGCGGCGTGAAGCCCACCGCTCGCGCAGGCCGGGCGGGTGCCGGCCGGGCGGGTGGCGGCCCCTCCGGGGCGGGGATCAGCGTGGGGCCGGGCACCGGCTCGAACGGCTCCGTCGGCGTCCGCCCGGTCAGATCGTCCTGCCCGAGCGCTTGAGCAGGCGACGGGACCGCTCCGCCCCGTCCGAACGGCGCGGGCTCGCCGATTCCTGGCGCATCCTGCGAGGCGTCCTGCGCCGCGCGCGTGGGGGACTCGGCTCGCTGAGCCTGCTCGGGCGAGACGGACGGCATGGGCGCCGTGGCCTGCCCAGGCGGCGCGGCCTGCCCAGGCGGCGCGGCCTGCCCAGGCGGCGCGGCCTGTTCGGGTGGCGCGGCCTGTGCCAGTGGCGCGGTCCGCGCGTCCTGCTCGGGCGAGGTGCCCTGCCCAGGTACGGCGGCTTGGCCCAGCGGCGTGGTCTGCTCGGTCGGCGCGCTTGGCTGAGGCTGCTCGCGCGACGCGTCCTGCTCGGTCAGTGTGCTGTGCTCGGACGCTGCGGTCTGGCCTAGCGGTGCGGTCTGGCCTAGCGGGGCGGTCTGCTCCAGCGGCGTGGTCCGCCCGGGCGACGTGGACTGCTCGGGGGACGCGGCGCCGTGCGCCTGTGCGGGCTTGTCCGGCGCGTCCTGCTTGTCCGGGGCGCCTTGCTCGGGTGGCGCCGCGTCCGTGGACGGGGCGGACCGCTCGGACGGGTCGAGGAGAGGGGCGGGCGGCGGCGGCCAGGCGAGCGGACGGTCCGGGGCGGCCGCTGGGGGAGGGCTGGGCGGAGCGGTGTCCTCTGCCTGCCGACGACCCTTGTTGCGGCGCGGAACGACCCGCATCGTCACCTCCCCGGGCTGACAAGATCTGCGACAGTCTTTCAGGATGAGACAGTGTCCCGCATCGTGTCGCGGCCGAACCCGGCCAACGATCGCCGATTGCTCATCCCGTGATGAACACTGCCCCGTCCGCGCGGTTCCAAAGCGCGGAAAACCCGCCCCCGCGGTATGCGGGGGCGGGCTTTCCGGAACGCTGACGGCGTCAGTGCCCGCCCGGGGGACGGGCCCCGGACGGTGCGTCAGTCGATGCGCCAGGTGTCGCCGCCGGCGAGCAGCGCGGCGAGGTCGCCCGCGCCCTGCGTCTCGACGGCCTCCTCGACCTGCGCGCGCATCAGCTCGTCGTAGGACGGGCGGTCGACGTTGCGGAAGATGCCGATCGGGGTGTGCTCGAACGCCGGCTGGTCCAGCCGCGACAGCGCGAACGCCATCGACGGGTCCGGGTTCGCGGCGTCGTGCACCGCGATGTCCGACGCGGGGACGTCGGCGACGTTCACCACCTCGAACGAGCCCGACGGCGTCCGGCGCAGGGCCTTCTGCCGGTCGGCGCCGAAGACGATCGGCTCGCCGTCCTCCAGGCGGATCGTGATGTCGTCGCGGACGGCGGCGTCCTTGAGCGGGTCGAACGCGCCGTCGTTGAAGATGTTGCAGTTCTGGTAGATCTCGACCAGCGCGGTGCCGCGGTGCTCGGCGGCGGCGCGCAGCACCGACTGCAGGTGCTTGCGGTCGGAGTCGATGGTGCGGGCGACGAAGCTGCCCTCCGCGCCGATCGCCAGCGACAGCGGGTTGAACGGCGCGTCCAGCGAGCCCATCGGGGTCGACTTGGTGATCTTGCCGGTCTCGGAGGTGGGCGAGTACTGGCCCTTGGTCAGCCCGTAGATCCGGTTGTTGAACAGCAGGATCTTCAGGTTGACGTTGCGGCGCAGCGCGTGGATCAGGTGGTTGCCGCCGATGGACAGCGAGTCGCCGTCGCCGGTGACGACCCAGACCGACAGGTCGGGCCGGGACGTGGCGAGGCCCGTCGCGATCGCCGGCGCGCGGCCGTGGATCGAGTGGAACCCGTAGGTGTTCATGTAGTACGGGAACCGCGACGAGCAGCCGATGCCGGAGATGAACGTGATGTTCTCGCGGCGCAGCCCGAGCTCGGGCAGGAAGGACTGGACGGCCGCGAGGATCGCGTAGTCACCGCACCCGGGGCACCAGCGCACCTCCTGGTCGGTCTTGAAGTCCTTCATCGTCTGCTTCTGGTCGGTCTTGGGGACCAGGGAGAGCAGGCTGCGTCCGTTGCCGTTCACGGCGCCGTTTCCGTTGGTGTCACTCACTGTCGATCACTTCCTGGATGACGTCCTGCAGCTCCTCCGACTTGAAGGGCAGGCCCCGGACCTGGTTGTAGCCGATCACGTCGATCAGCAGCCGGCCGCGCAGCAGCATCGACAGCTGGCCGAGGTTGATCTCGGGGACGACGACCTTGTCGTAGGAGCGCAGCACCTCCGGCAGGTTCGCGGGGAACGGGTTGAGGTGCCGCAGGTGCGCCTGCGCCACGTCGCGGCCCTCCGCCCGGACGCGCCGGACCGCCGCGGAGATCGCGCCGTAGGTGCCGCCCCAGCCCATCACGAGGACGCGCGCCCGGCCGGACGGGTCGTCGACCGCGAGCGGCGCGATGTCGTTGGCGATGCCGTCGACCTTGGCCTGGCGGAGCCGGACCATCGTGTCGTGGTTGGCCGGGTCGTAGGAGATGTTGCCGGTGACGTCGGCCTTCTCCAGGCCGCCGATCCGGTGCTCCAGGCCGGCGGTGCCCGGGACCGCCCAGGGGCGGGCCAGGGTCTCGGGGTCGCGCCGGAACGGCTCGAAGGGCTCCTCGGACGGGGCCGCGAAGTTCGGTTCGATCTTCGGCAGCGCCGCCACGTCCGGCAGCTTCCACGGCTCGGAGCCGTTGGCGAGGTAGCCGTCGGACAGCAGGATGACGGGGGTGCGGTACTTCACCGCGATGCGGGCCGCCTCCAGCGCCGCGTCGAAGCAGTCCGAGGGGGACTGGGGCGCGATGACCGGGACGGGCGCCTCGCCGTTGCGGCCGTACATGGCCTGCATCAGGTCGGCCTGCTCGGTCTTGGTCGGCAGTCCGGTGGACGGTCCGGCCCGCTGCACGTCGATGACCAGCAGCGGGAGTTCCGTCGCGACGGCGAGGCCGATCGTCTCGCTCTTCAGCGCGATGCCGGGGCCGGAGGTGGTGGTGACGCCGAGCGACCCGCCGAAGGAGGCGCCGAGCGCCGCGCCGACCGCGGCGATCTCGTCCTCGGCCTGGAACGTCCGGACGCCGAACCGCTTGTGCTTGGACAGCTCGTGCAGGATGTCGGAGGCCGGGGTGATCGGGTAGGAGCCGAGGTAGACGGGCAGGCCGCTCTGCACGCCCGCGGCGACGATGCCGAGGGACAGCGCGGCGTTGCCGGTGATGTTGCGGTAGAGGCCGGCCTCGTGCTCGGCCGGCTTGACCTCGTACTGCACCGAGAACGCCTCGGTGGTCTCGCCGTAGCTCCAGCCCGCCTGGAAGGCGGCGATGTTCGCCTTCATGATCTCGGGCTTCTTGGCGAACTTGCGCTCGAGGAAGCCGATGGTCCCCTCGGTGGGACGGTGGTACAGCCACGACAGCAGCCCGAGCGCGAACATGTTCTTCGCGCGCTCGGCGTCCTTCTTGGAGATCTCGTAGCCCTCGAGCGCGGTCACCGTCATGGAGGTGAGCGGCAGCGCGTGCACCCGGTACTCGGCGAGCGAGCCGTCGGTGACCGGGTCGGCGGCGTAGCCGACCTTGGCGAGGTTGCGCTTGCTGAACTCGTCGGTGTTGATGATCAGGTCCGCCCCGCGGGGCAGGTCCCCGAGGTTGGCCTTGAGGGCGGCCGGGTTCATCGCGACCAGCACGTCGGGCGCGTCGCCCGGCGTGAGGATGTCGTGGTCGGCGAAGTGCAGCTGGAAACTGGACACGCCGGGGAGGGTCCCGGCGGGGGCGCGGATTTCGGCCGGGAAGTTCGGCAGCGTCGACAAGTCGTTGCCGAACGCCGCCGTCTCCTGGGTGAAGCGGTCGCCGGTCAACTGCATCCCGTCACCGGAGTCCCCGGCGAAGCGGATGATGACGCGGTCGAGCTGCTGGACCTGTTTGGTCACAGAGGAAGACCTCCTCGACGCGCAGCACCCGTCCTGGGGGAGGCACCCAGGATCGTGATGCTACTAAGGCTTACCTTCATGGTATGTCCGGGATGGAATGCTGGTCTCGGGGATCGGGCCGCTCAGCGGCACGGCGGCGCCGGGCGTGCGGCCCGGTGCCGTCCGTTCTTCGCCGGCGGCGGCCGTGGTCCGAGAGGCGCGGACCGCGGCCGTCGCTCCGCCCGTCATGTGCGACATCCCGCCCTCGGGGAGGTCATGACCCCGTACTTCAAGGGTTATCACCTCGGGTGGGAGATCACGCGTCCCGGCCGGATTCGGGCAGGTCCTAACCGGTGCTACGAGCCGGACGGGTCCCCGGGTTCACCGCTGAACACAGGGCGCTGGCCAGCCGGCACAGATCGACGTGCAGCCGCCTGACCAGCTGGGCGGGATGGGCCGGGGAGCCGTCGCTCCCCGAGGGCACGGAGTTCACAGCCGCAGTGTAGACAGGCTGAATTTCGTTCTGTTCAACCGGCCCCGGCCCCCGGGGGTAGGGGTTTCAGGGCCGGCCGGTACCGCCCGTCCCGGCGGCGCGGGGCCCGGTCGCACCGGACTTCTTCGGCGCGCCGGACGCGCCGGTGCCCGGCGCGCCGCTCGTTCCGGGCGACGGGGAGCCGGTCGCGCCGCCGGGGGCACCGGACAGTGTGCTCTTCACCACCGCGCTCCGCTCCTTGTCGAGCTTGGCCAGCAGCGCCTTGACGTCCGCGGCGGTGAGGGCCTCGCCGATCACGCGGGCCTGCGCCGAGTACGGGTAGGAGCCGGGGTGGTCGAGCGCCGACTTCACCCACGTCCGCCAGGCCCGTCCGGCGACGGTGCAGGTCAGCACGAACGACCGGTTCGTCGGCACCGGCGCGGACGCGGTGCAGGACCCGAGCGGGGTGCCGCGGGTGGTGATCGACGCGCGCAGCGCCGCGCGCGCGCCGTCCGGCACCGTGTCCGGTGACGACAGCGTCGCCGGGACGCGCACCGTGCAGCCCGCCGGGTTCTGGTCGCAGTTGACGAAGGTGAGCTTGCCGGGGTCGAAGTGCAGGCTCGGGTCGGCGGCGCCGGCGAGCGCCTTCACCCGGGGCCGCAGCCGCGCGAACAGCGCGGCGGGGTTCGGCAGGTCGGCGACGCTGAACCGGGCGGCGTCGGCGCCGGCCGCCTGCACGGCGACCAGCCGGTACGGCGCCGCCGCCGACACCAGGTAGTTCGCGCCCGACGTCCTGATCTTGTAGGCGCGGACGCCGTTCACGGTCTCGGTGGGCGGTTTCGCGGGCGCCTTGGTGAGCGCCTTCGCGATCGCCTGCGCGCCCAGCACGTCCGGGACGTCGAAGCCGGGGACGGCGGCGGGCGCCTTCGACCAGCGGCCCGCGTAGTTCTCGGGGTGCGCGCTCTCGCCCGCGTACTCGCGCCAGAACTGCGTCCCGGCCTTGAGGTAGGTGTCGCCGCCGGCGGCCACGACTTCTGCGGTCAGCGGGCCCGCCGCCAGCGTGCCGATCGCCGATCCCGCCGCCGTGACCTGCACGTCGGCCTGGACGGGGCGGCCGTTCGCGGCGGTGAGCGTGCCCTGGTAGCGGAAGCCGGGGCCGGAGGTGAGCTGCCGTCCCGCCTCCAGCGCCCAGGCCGAGGGCGCGGTTCTCGACGGCTTCGGGCGCGGCTTGCCGGGGGCGTCGTCGTCGGAGATGAACACCACGGCGACGGTCGCGGCGGCCGCCACGACCACGGCGACGCCCGCGCCGGTCGCCAGCCGCTTCTTGAGCCGCCCGCCGCGCGGCGGCGGCCCGCCGATCCCGGGCGGCAGCGGCATCCCGGTCATCCCGGGAGGTCCGGCCATCCCGGGCATCATTGGCATCTCAGGGGCGCCGGGCGTTCCGGGGGCCTGGGGAGGCATGTCCGCGCCGTGGGGCGCCGGGCCGTTGTACGGGATCCCGTCCGGCGCGGTGGCGCCCGGCGCCGGCGAGGGCGGCGGCGTGGCGGGTGCGGTCCGGGGCGGGCCGCCGGCGACGAGGACGTCGTCCGGTGCGGGCCGGCCAGGTGCGGACTCCGGAGAAGGGTCGTCCTGATCAGCGCTCACAAGCCATAAGAATGCCCGACGATGCGAGCGGCCGGACCGGAAACCGCGCATCGCCGGGCATACCACCACCTAGGGCCGGGGCGGGCGGCCTCCGCGCCGCCCGGCCCCGACCTGCGGGCTCACTCGCTGTCGAGCCCGCTCTGCAGCGAGGCGACCTCCGACGGCGTGGCGCCGATCACCTTGTACTGCGCGTGCTTGTAGAACGTGCCGCCGGTGGACTTGGCCCAGCTCTGCCACGCGGAGGTGGCGATCCGGCAGCTCGCCCACACCGAGCTGGTGTCGTTGATCGTGATCGTGTCGGTGCAGTTGCCGAGGTCCCGGCCGGTCAGCGTGCCGGCGGTGATGTTGAACCGGACGTCGACCGTCAGCGGCGTGGACGCCCCGTAGGGCGGCCGGATCTTGGCCTCGACGGTGCAGCCGGAGTTGCTGTTGCAGCCGCCCTTCTTCCACTCGTCGACCGACGGGCGCGCCGACGCGTCGAAGGAGTTCTTCAGGTCGCCCATGCTGGTGCGCATGGCGGAGATGACCGTGGACGCCTCGGACGAGGACTTCGGCGTGACGTCCAGCGCGACGCGCGGCGTGGTCGCCTCGTAGCGCAGCAGCTGGGCGTCGTCGGCGTCGGTGATGTAGAGCGTCGAGGTGAAGGTGGTGAACTTCAGCGCCTTCTTGCCGGCCCACGTCGTCTTCAGCGGCTTGACCTTGGCGGTCGCCGCGGCCCGCAGCTTGGCGGCCAGGGCGGTCGGCGACAGCTCCTGCTTGAAGTCGATGTCGAGTTTGTCGGCGCTCAGCCGGCCCCACTGCTGCCCGCTGCCGAGGTAGTACGGCGTGCCCTCGGTGCTCTCGATCTGGTCGCGCCAGTACGAGGCGTCGGCCTTCAGGAACAGCTTGCCGTCCGCCGACAGCAGCGTGACGTTGTCGCTGTTCCAGGTCACCGGGCCGGTCGCGCGGCCGCCCTTGGTGACGTCGAGCTGGCCCTCGATGTTGTCGGCGCCGCCGCCGAAGTCGCCCTTCAGCCCGACGACGCGCTCGGCGGCCATCGAGTCGGCGGCGGCCTTCAGCTTGTCCTCGGGCGACTTGCCGCCGCCGTTGGACGCCACGATGAAGACCACCGCGCCGATGATCAGGATCACCACGACGGCGCCGCCGACGAGCGCCGCGATGAGCGGGCCGCTGCTGCGCTTGGGCGGCGGCATGCCGGGACCCATCGGGCCGCCGGGGCCGGGAGGCGGCGGGAAGAACGGCGGCGGTGTGCCGGGGCCGCCGGGACCGCCGTACCCGCCGGGGGGAGGCGGCGCGCCGGGGCCGCCCGGAGCACCGGGAACGCCCTGGCCACCCGGGTAGCCGGGGCCGCCCGGACCGGGGGCGCCGCCGGGACCCGCGGGAGGCGGTGGAGGCGGCCAGGAGGCACCACCCGGGTTCTCCCAGCCCGGGTTCGGCGGAGGGTTGCTCATCCGGTCACGTCCTTCCAGGTCAACTGACCCCAATGCGTTCTCTAGTGTGCAGCAAAACGATGACATTGTGATCCACCGAGGTGGAGGTACGACGTCACACTCGCGCATGCCCTTTCGGGGATACTTGCTTGGACGCAGACGGGAGCGTGACGGTGCATAACTATTTCAGCTCATATGTCGCGCTCGGCGCACTGGTGATCGCCGGCGGCGGCATCGTCGGCGGCGGCCTCGCCGCGAACCGGATGCTCCGCCCGCACCGCCCGACCGCCGAGAAGCTCACCACCTACGAGTGCGGCGTCGACCCGGTCGGCGGCGGCTGGGCGCACTCCTACATCCGCTATTACGTCTTCGCCTACCTGTACGTGGTCTTCGCGGTGGACGCCGTGTTCCTCTTCCCCTGGGCGACGGTCTTCTCCGCCCCCGGCTATGGCGCCACCACGCTCGGGGAGATGTTCGTCTTCCTGGCCTTCCTCGCCGTCGGGCTGCTCTATGCGGGCCGCAAAGGCGTCCTGTCCTGGGTCTGAGCCCGCCCCTCGACGTCCCGAGCCTCCGGCGCGACCCGTCCGGGCTGTAACAATGCTTGCGTGGGCACCATCGATCTCCCGCCGCCGAGCGTCGGACCCCTGTCGCGGCTCGCGCCCAAGCCGGTCAAGTTCGTGCTCAACTGGGGCCGCCGCTATTCGCTCTGGGTCTTCAACTTCGGCCTGGCCTGCTGCGCGATCGAGTTCATCGCCACGTCGATGAGCAGGCACGACTTCATCCGGCTCGGCGTCATCCCGTTCGCGCCCGGCCCTCGCCAGGCGGACCTGATGGTCGTGTCCGGCACCGTCAGCGACAAGATGGCGCCCGCCGTCCGGCGGCTGTACGAGCAGATGCCCGAGCCCAAGTACGTGATCTCGTTCGGCGCCTGTTCCAACTGCGGCGGCCCGTACTGGGACTCCTACTGCGTGACCAAGGGCGTCGACCAGATCATCCCGGTGGACGTGTACGTCCCCGGCTGCCCGCCGCGTCCCGAGGCGCTCCTCCAGGGCATCGTCCACCTGCAGGAGAAGATCGCCGCCGAGTCGCTCGGCGACCGCTACGACGGCGGCGACCCGATGAGCCCGCCGCCCGCGCCGCGGCCGTTCTCGGCCACCGTCCTGCGCCGCCCCCTCCAGCCGCCGCCCGCCGACGAGCCGCCCGCCGAGGAGCCGCCTGCCGACGAACCGTCCGCCGAGGAGCCGTCCGGCGAGCCTTCGGCGCGGGACGAAGCGTCGCCGTCGGACGTGACGCTGCCCGTCGCGCCGCCCGAACCGCCGCCGCCGGCGGACCGGCCCGCGCCCGAAGCCGATGACGTGCGTCCGGACGATGAGACGCGTCCCCTTCCGCCCGTCGAACCGGAGGCGGAGGGGCCCCGCGACGCCCCGGCCGCCGAGGGCGGGACCATGCCGCTGCCCGCCGCCGGACCGGAACCCGCGGACGAGCCCGGCGCGGTGCGTCCCGACGACGAGACGCGGCCGATCCCCGCCGCCGAGGAGCCGCAGTACACCGAGCCGCCCGCCGAGGAGCCGCCCGCCGAGGAGCCGCCCGCCGACGAGCCGCGGGCGGGCGAACCGCGGCGGCGGCCTCGGTCCGAGCACGACCCGTCGATCATCCCGGGGCTCGCCGACGACGGGAACGACGACGAGATCGGGCGGAGCCGGTGAGCGCCGCCGCGGAGCTGACCGCCGCCTGGACGGACCGGTTCGGCGACGACGTGACGACCGAGGAGACGGCCGGCGGGCTGTCCGTCGGCGTGCCGGCCGACCGCTGGGTGGAGGCGCTCACCTTCGCCCGCGACGACCTGGCCTGCGCCTTCTTCGACTGGCTGACCGGCGTGGACGAGCTCGGCGAGGGCTTCGCCGTCGTCGCCCACGTGTACTCGCTGGAGCGGCGGCACCATCTTCTCGTCCGGACGCGGGTGCCGAGGGACGCGCCGTCCCTCCCGACCGCCATCGGCGTCTACCGGGGCGCCGCGTGGCACGAGCGGGAGACGGCCGAGATGTTCGGCGTCGTGTTCGAGGGGCACCCGAACCTCGTCCCGCTGCTGCTGCCGGACGGCTTCGAGGGCCATCCGCTGCGCAAGGACTTCGTGCTGGCGGCGCGGGTCGCGAAGCCGTGGCCGGGCGCGAAGGAGCCCGGCGAGTCGGGGCACGGCGCGCCGAGCCGCCGCCGCGTCCGGCCGCCCGGCGTGCCCGACGAGGGCCCGTGGGCGGAGGCGGCGGAGCGCCGCCGGGCCGCCGGGCGCCCGCCGCGGGAGCGGGGTCCGGATGCTTGAGACCATCGGGAAGCTGGTGCTGGTCGCGGCCGCGTTCGCGCTGCTGCCGCTGCTGGTCGGGCAGGCCGAGCACAAGGTGATGGCGCACATGCAGGGCCGCCTCGGCCCCATGTACGCGGGCGGTTTCCACGGCTGGGCGCAGCTCGTCGCGGACGGCGTGAAGTTCGCGCAGAAGGAGGACGTCGTCCCGCGCGACGCCGACCGGTGGGTGTTCAAGCTGGCGCCGGGCGTCGCGCTCGTCCCGTACCTGCTGGTGCTGATCGTGGTGCCGGTCGGTCCGGGCGGGCAGGTCGCGCTGGACCTCGGCGTCGGGGTGTTCTTCGCGCTCGCGGTGATGGGCGTCGGGGTGATCGGCGCGATCATGGCCGGCTGGGCGAGCGCGAACAAGTACGCGCTGCTCGGCGGGATCCGGGTCGCGGCGCAGCTGATGTCCTACGAACTGCCGATGGTGTTCGCGGCGTCGTCGGTGGCGATGGCGGCGGGCACGCTGTCGCTGCAGGGCATCGTCGGCGAGTGGCGCTGGTGGTGGCTGCCGTGGCAGGCGATCGGCGCGGTGGTGTTCTTCGTCGCGGGCCTCGCGGAGCTGCGCCGCCCGCCGTTCGACATGCCGGTCGCAGACTCGGAGATCATCTTCGGCCCGTACACCGAGTACGGCGGGCTGCGGTTCGCGCTGTTCATCCTGGCGGAGTACGCCGGGATCGTGGTGCTGTGCGCGCTGACGGCCGTGCTGTTCCTCGGCGGGTGGAAGGGCCCGTTCCTGAACACCGAGCTGGGCTGGCTCTGGACGCTGATCAAGGCGGCGGTGCTGGCGTTCTGCGTGATCTGGCTGCGGGTCAGCTACCCGCGGATGCGCGAGGACCAGCTCCAGAGGCTCGCGTGGGCGTGGCTCGTCCCGCTGTCGCTGGTACAGCTCGCGCTGACCGGCGTCCTCAAGGTCGCGTTCGCCTAGCCCTTCCTGCGCGACGCGGTGCGGTGCGGCGCGGTGCGGCGGGACGCGGCGGGACGGTCAGGGGAGGAAGATCGTGTACTCGGCGAGCTGCGGCATGATCGCGGGCGGCAGGTCGCAGTCCACGGCCATCTCCTCTACGGAGACGAACGTGCCGTGCTCGTCCCGGTGCGCGACGACCCGCTCGGCCAGCTCCTCCGTCATCCCCGGCAGGGCCGCGATGATCTCGGCCGGGGCGTGGTTGGCGTCGACGAGGCCGCCGTCGTCGTAGGCGCGCGGGACGTCCGGGCGGCCGATCCGCAGCTCGTGCGCGAGCGCCGGGTCGTCGGCGGCGATGGCGCGGGCGTCGGCGCGCAGGTTCCGCCGGTACTTGGCGTACTCGACGGCGTTCTCGTTGTTGTGGCTGCGCGGGACCTCGCGGGGGTACACCTGGCGGCGGACGGCGAAGGCGTGCGCGGTCCCCGCGGGCCACAGCGTCAGCAGCAGGATGGTGCCGAGCGCGATCAGAAGCACGTTCCCGCTGTTCAGGGCGGCCAGCATCGTCACGAGGCCGATCCCGTAGCCGGCCGCGGCGGCGCCGTGGTTCCACGATCCGCGCTTCACGGCGGCGTAGAAGAACGTCACGGGCGTCGCGAGGCCGAACGTGAGGAACGGCATGATCGCCCACAGCACGCCGTTCGGCTGCTCGGGCGGCGGCGGAAGCGGCGGCACGGGACGCAGCGGCGGAAGCGGATACCCGCCGGACCCCCAGGTCGGGGACCGGTCCGGCGGTCCCGGCGGCTGCACGGGACGCCGCGGGTCCACTGGGGGCGGGACGGAAGTACGCGGTGCCGCCGGACGGGGCGGTAAGGCCGGTGGATGCGGCGGCGCGGCCGCAGGACGAGGCGGCGCGACCGGATGCGGTGGGGAGGCGGCGGGCTGCGGCGGGACGGGCGGGCGCGGCACCGAGGTGCCGCGCGGCGGCGTGAAACCGTCCGGCTTGGTGGTGCGGTGCACCGGCAGGCCGCCCGGCGGCGTCCCCTGCACGGGCGTCCCGCCAGGCGGCGTGGCACTCGGAGGAGTGGCGTCCGACGGCGTGGCGTCCGACGGTGTGGTGTTCGGCGGTGTGGGGCCCGGCGGCGCGGAGGGCTGCGGGCGGGCGTGGTCGGCTCCGGGGTCGTACTGTCCGTCCGCATGGTGGCTCACATGTCCTCCTTGCCCGCAGGCGTACAGGAGCGCGGACCGCGGGTGCCCGCGTATCGTCCGACGAACGCGGAACCCGCCGCGTTCCACGGCGGCGTTTCGTGCGCAATCATGTTGCGGGTGGGACGGTTGCCAGGAGGCGGGCTGGCCAAGGGGCTGGCCGTCACGTTGCGGACTATGACGCGGCGCTCCATCACGCGTCAATACCCCGAGGTGCAGCCCGATCTGCCCCCGCGCAGCCGGGGGGTGATCGCGCTCTTCGAGGAGAACTGCACCGTTTGCATGCTCTGCGCGCGCGAATGCCCCGACTGGTGCATCTACATCGACTCGCACAAGGAGACCGTCCCCGCCGAGGGCGGCGGACGGCCGCGCGTCCACAACGTCCTCGACCGGTTCGCGATCGACTTCGCGCTGTGCATGTACTGCGGCATCTGCATCGAGGTCTGCCCGTTCGACGCGCTGTTCTGGTCGCCGGAGTTCGAGTACGCCGAGTACGACATCGCGGAGCTGACCCACGAGAAGGAGCGGCTCCGGGAGTGGATGTGGACCGTCCCGCCGCCGCAGGCCCACGACCCGGCCGCCGAGCCGCCGAAGGAGATCGCGGCGGCGGAGAAGGCGGCGGCGCGGGCCGCGCGGCGCCCGCCCTCCGGCCCGCCCGGCCCGCCGGGGAGCCGGCGGTGAGCGGCCAGGAGATCGTCTTCACGCTGCTCGGGGTGGTGGCCGTCGGGGCCGGGATCATGGTGGTGACGACGCGGCGGCTCGTCCACGCGGCGCTGTGGCTGGTGCTGTCGTTCGGCGCGCTCGCGGGCGGCTACCTGGTGCTGACCGCGGAGTTCGTCGCGTGGGTGCAGGTGCTGATCTACGTCGGCGCGGTCGTCGTGCTGCTGCTGTTCGGGATCATGCTGACGCGCGCGCCGATCGGCGACTCCGCCGACCTCGACTCCGGCAACCGGTGGGCCGCCGCCGCGGTCGCGGTGGCCACCGCCGCGGTCCTGGTCACGGTCATGGTCATGGGCTTCCGGGACGAGCGGATGACGCTGCGCGCGGGCGGCGGGTCGGCGAGCGCGCTGGGCGCCGGCGTGTTCCGGACGTGGGTGCTGCCGTTCGAGGTGCTGTCGGTGCTGCTGCTGGCCTCGCTGGTCGGCGCGATCGTCCTGTCCCGCACCGACATCGGCTCCCGCCGCTCCGACCGTTCGAACGGCTCCGGCCGCTCCGGCCGGGGGAAGGGGCGCGGCTGATGCACCTGGCCTACCCGACCGTCGTCGCGGCGCTGCTGTTCTCCGTCGGCGTGTACGGGGTGCTGGCGCGGCGCAACGCCATCCTCGTCCTGATGTCGGTCGAGCTGATGCTGAACGCGGTCAACCTGAACCTCGTCACGTTCGACATGCGGTTCCGCGACCGGCTGCACGGCGGGCAGGTGCTCACCCTGTTCACGATCGTGATCGCGGCGGCGGAGGTCGGGCTCGGCCTGGCGATCGTCCTGCTGGTGTTCCGGAACCGCCAGATGGTCGACATCGACCGGCTCCGTGCCCTGTCCGAGTCCGACGACGAGTCCGCTGACGAGCACGAGCCCGCCGACGAGCCCGAGACTGACGAGCCGGAGCCGGAGCCTGCCGCCAAGACCGGCGCCGAGCCGGTCGAGGGGGCGACGCCGTGATCTGGCTCGCGTCCCTGGCGATCCTGCTGCCGTTCCTCGCCGCGTTCGGCGGCATGCTGTTCGGCCCCGCGCTCGGGCGGCTGCTGGGCTCGCCCCGCCGCAACGGCCCGGCGCTGATCGCCTGCGTCCCCGTCGCCGTCTCGCTCGTCCTGTCGGCGATCGTCGCGTTCGTCGTCTGGCGGGACCCCGGCGAGCGGACGGGCTCGCTCGCGGTGATCGACACCGGCTCGGTGCCGATCCGGATCGGGCTGCAGGTGGACGGCCTGTCCGCGGTCGTCGCGCTGATGGTCTGCTGCGTCGCGCTCGCCGTCCAGGTGTACTCGGTCGCCTACATGGACGGCGACCGGCGCTACTCGTCCTACGCCGCGTTCATCTCGCTGTTCACCGCCGCGATGCTGCTGGTGGTCCTCGCCGGAGACCTCATCGTCCTGTACGTCGGCTGGGAGGTCATGGGCATCTGCTCGTACTTCCTGATCGGCCACCACTGGGAGGAGCGGGCCAACTCCCGCGCCGCCGTCAAGGCGTTCCTGGTGACGCGGCTGGGCGACGTCGGCTTCCTCATCGGGATCATCGTGCTCGGGCTCGGCGCCCGCACGTTCGAGATCCAGGGCGTCCTCGCCCGGGTCTGGACGATGCCGGGCTCGACGCTCACCGTCGCCGCGCTGCTGCTGCTCGCCGGCGTCGCGGGCAAGAGCGCCCAGTTCCCGCTGCACACCTGGCTACCGGACGCCATGGCCGGCCCGACGCCGATCAGCGCGCTGATCCACGCCGCCACGATGGTCGCGGCCGGCGTCTACGTCGTCGCGCGGCTGTACGGGGTGTTCGTCGCCGCGCCCGGCGCGCTGGCCGTCCTCGGCGTCATCGCGGTGATCTCGATGGTCGGCGCGGCGCTCGCGGCCCTCGCCCAGGACGACCTGAAACGCGTCCTCGCCTACTCGACGATCAGCCAGCTCGCCGTGATGGCGGCCGCGCTCGCGGTCGGCGCGAGGTCCGCGGCGATCTTCCACCTGCTGGCGCACGGCGCGTTCAAGGCGCTGCTGTTCCTCGCCGCCGGCTGCGTGATCGCGACGACCGGGTCCACGCTGCTCGCGAAGCACGGCGGGCTGCGGCGCGGCATGCCGATCACCTTCTGGTCGATGACGGCGGGGTTCGCGGCCCTCGCGGGCGTCCCGCCGTTCAGCGGCTGGTTCAGCAAGGACTCCGTCATCGAGGCCGCCCAGCACGCCGCCCTCCACGGCCACGAGACGACCGAGGCCGGCTGGTTCGCCTACGCCCCGCTGACCTCGGACGGTCCCGCCGCACCGCCGGCGGCCCCGCTTCCGGGGCCGTCCCCGAGCGGGCTCCCGCACGACCTGGCCGTGATGGGCGGCCGGCCGCCGTTCAGCGACCACATCGTGGGGCGCGTGGACATCCCACCGGGCGGACTCTCCACGAGCGTCGCCTCCGTCGACCTGCCGTCCGGGGTGGCGTGGCTGGTGTACCTCGGGCTGCTGCTGACGGTCGCGCTGACGGCGGCGTACGCGATGCGGGCCTGGCTGATGACGTTCTTCGGGGAGCCGCGCGGGACGTACGAGATCCGCGAGCCGTCGAAGTTCATGTCGTGGACGGTGGCGGCGCTGGCGGTGCCCGCCGCGATCCTCGGGTTCTTCGGGCTCGGCGCGAGCGAGCTGCGCCCGCACGCCGGACCGGCGCTGCTCGGCATCGCGCTGCTGATCATCGGCGGGGGCGCGGTGTACCTGCTCTGGAACCGGGACCCGGCGTCCGATCCGGCGGTCGCCCTCGGGCCGGTGCGCCGGGTGTTCGCGCGGGGCTTCTACCTGGACGAGCTGTACGCGATGGCGATCGTCCGCCCCGTCCGGGCCCTCGCGCGCGGTGTCGTGCTGTTCGACCGGCGCGGCGTCGACGCGGCCGTCGTCGGGGCCGGACGGGGCGCGCGGCGGCTCGGCGGGCTGCTGCGGATCCCGCAGAACGGCAACCCGCAGACGTACCTGACGGGCCTGCTCGCGGGCGTCGTCGTCATCACGGCCCTGGTGGTGATCTTCCGGTGATCTTCCTGTGGATGATGGCGATTCCGCTGTTCGGGGCGGTGGCGCTGCTCGTCCCGGCGGACCGGTTCCTGCGCACCGGGTTCGCCGTCCGGGCGTTCGGGACGGGCGTGTCCGCGGCGACGCTGCTCGTCGCGGTCTCCGCGCTCACCGCGTTCGACTTCGGCGACACCTCGCGGACGCAGCTCCAGGCGGACTGGGCGTGGGCGCCCGCGATCGGGCTGCGGTTCCACCTCGGCGCGGACGGGATCTCGCTGCCGCTGGTCGTGCTGACCGCCCTGCTGACGTTCCTGTGCTTCCTGTACACGCTGCGGCATCCCCCGGCGGGCGGGCGGATCCGGCTGCTGACCGCGCTGCTGCTCGTCCTCGAGGTCGGCCTGATCGGCACGTTCACCGCCCTCGACCTCGTGCTGTTCTTCGTGTTCTTCGAGACCGTGCTGATCCCGATGTACGTGGTGATCATGCTGTGGGGCGGGGACGGGCGCCGCGCCGCCGCGACCAAATTCATCCTGTACACGCTGCTCGGGTCGGGTCTGCTGCTCGCCGGAATGCTGCTCGTGGCCGTCAACGCGGGCACCCTCGACATGGTCCAACTGGCGGCGCGGCATGGCTCCGGTGTCTCCCACGGCATCCAGATCGCCGCCTTCGCGCTGATGGCCGTCGGGCTCGCGGTGAAGGCGCCGATGTGGCCGCTGCACACCTGGCTGCCGGACGCGCACACCGAGGCGCCCACCGTCGGGTCCGTGCTGCTGGCGGGCGTGCTGCTGAAGATGGGCACCTACGGGCTCGTCCGCGTCGCGCTGCCGCTCGCTCCGGACGGCGCGCGGGTGTGGGCGCCGTGGCTCGGGCTCCTCGCCGTGATCGGGATCGTCTACGGCGCGCTCGCCTGCCTCGCCCAGCGCGACCTCAAACGGATGATCGCGTACTCGTCCGTCGGGCACATGGGGTTCGTGCTGCTCGGCATCGCGACGCTCACCCCCGTCGGGATCAACGCCGCACTGTTCGGCAACATCGCGCACGGCCTGATCACCGGGCTGCTGTTCTTCCTGGCCGGAGCGGTGAAGGACCGCTGGGGCACCACCGACATGGACCGGATCGGCGGCGGCATGCTCGGCACCGCGCCGCGCCTGGCGTCCGTGCTGACCTTCGCGTCCGTCGCCTCGCTCGGGCTGCCGGGGCTCGCCGGGTTCTGGGGCGAGATGCTCGCCATGGTCGGCGCGTACCGGCCGCACGCCGACCTGCCGCGCGGCGCGTTCGTCACGTTCATGGCGGTCGCCGGGATCGGCGCGCTGCTCACCGCCGGCTACTTCCTGCGCGTGCTCGCCAAGATCACCCACGGCCCGGCGCCGGAACCCGCCGCCGGACCGGCCCCGGCCGGTGGTCCCGAATCCACCGCCGGGCCCGCGCCGGAACCGGGGGTGGGCGGCCCCGAACCCGCCGCGGCCGACCTCGAACCCGCCGCCGCGGCCGGTCCGGGCGCCGTGGTGTCGGCCCAAGAGTACGCCGCCTGGGTCCCGCTGATCGCGCTCACCCTGCTCGTCGGGCTGTGGCCGAAGACCCTGCTGGACGTGACCGCCGCGCCGGTCCGCGCGCTGTTCGGAGGCGGCTGATGATCCAGGGCATCGACTACGCGGCGATCGCGCCCCCGCTGATCGTCGCCGTCGCCGCGCTCGGCCTGCTGCTCGCCGACGCGTTCGACGTCCCGCGCCGCGTCCTCGGCCCTGCCTGCTGCGGTGCGCTCGGCGCCGCGCTGATCGCGGTGATCGCGCTGGCGCCCGGCGACCGCCGCGCCACCTTCTGCGTGCCGGACGCGCTGCGCGGCGGCGGCCCCCGCTCCTGCTCCTACGTCACCGACGACTTCACCCTGCTGTTCCAGGGCCTCGTGCTCGCCGCCGCCCTGGTCGTCGTGCTGCTGTCCCTCCAGGAGATCACCGACTCGGAGATCCCCGCGGGGGAGTACCACTTCCTGCTGCTGTGCGCGGTGGTCGGCGCCCTCACGCTCGTCGCCGCCCGCGACCTCGTCCTGCTGCTGGTCGCGCTGGAGACGCTGTCGCTGCCGGTGTTCGCCCTCGTCGGCCTCCGCCGCTACGACGGCCGCGCGTCCGAGGCCGCGCTCAAGCTGTTCCTCGTCTCCGTCGTCTCCACCGCGATCATGCTGTTCGGCATCTCGCTGGTGTACGGGACGACCGGCGCCATGCACCTCGACCGGATCGCGCCCGCCCTCGGCCGCGTCCCCGCCGACCTGGACCCGGTCGCCGCCGTCGGCGTCGTCCTCCTCCTCGCCGGGTTCGCGTTCAAGGTCGCCGCCGTCCCGTTCCACTTCTGGGCCCCGGACGTCTACGAGGGCGCGCCGCTGCCCGTCGCCGCGTTCCTGTCCGTCGTGTCGAAGGCCGCCGGGTTCGCCGGACTCGCCATCGTCCTCGCCCTCGGGCTCCCCGCGTACGGGCACGTGTGGGGCCCGGTGATCGCCGTCCTCGCCGCGCTCACCATGACCCTCGGCAACCTCGTCGCGCTCCGCCAGCGGACCGCGATCCGGCTGCTGGCCTGGTCGTCCGTCGCCCAGTCCGGCTACATGCTCGCGCCCCTGTCGGTCGGGTCGCACCGCCTCCCCGAGGCCGTCGCCGCCACCACCGCCTACGTCGCCCTCTACGCCGTCATGAATCTCGGCGCGTTCACCGTCGTCACCGGGTTCGCGCGGCGCCGGCTCGACGGCGCCCGGCCCCACCGCGACACCCTGGACGGCTACCGCGGCCTCGCCCACCGCAGCCCCGCCACCGCGACCGCCCTCGCGTTCTTCCTCATCTGCCTCGCCGGCCTCCCGCCGGGCGTCATGGGGCTGTTCGCGAAGGTCGTGGTGTTCCGCGCCACCGTCGCGGGCGGCGTCACCTGGCTCGCCGTGATCATGGCGGTCAACACCGCCATCGGCCTGTACTACTACCTCGCCTGGGCCGTCCGGCTGTTCACCCCGCCGGTCCGCCCGTTCGCCGACCCGCTGCCCGGATGGCCCGTCCGCGCCGCCCTCGCCGCGACCGCCGCAGGCGCGGTCGTGCTGTCGGTCGCGCCGCAGATCGTCCTCCAGACCGTCTCAGCCGCGACCTAACCTGGAGGCAGGGCCCCGGCCCGGCCGGCGGCCGCCCGCGAAGCGGGAACGTTGAGGCTGGTCACACCGTTGTTGTTCATGGCGGGTCCGGACGGGGAGGCGGTGCGGAGTGCGGTTCAACGGCGTCAAGACGGCGGCACTGATCGCTGCGCTGTCGGCACTGATGCTCGCGATCGGCTGGGCGTTCGGCGGCACCGCCGGACTCACCATCGCGCTGGTCATCGCCCTCGCCACCAACGGCGTCGCCTACGTCTTCTCCGACCGGATCGCGCTGCGCTCCATGCGCGCCCACCCCGTCGGCGAGGTCGAGGCGCCGATGCTCTACCGGCTCGTCCGCGAGCTGTCGACCACCGCCCGCCAGCCCATGCCGCGGCTGTACGTCTCCGAGACCCGCCAGCCGAACGCGTTCGCCACCGGCCGCAACCCGCGCAACGCCGCCGTCTGCTGCACCCGCGGCATCCTGCGCATGCTGGACGAGCGGGAACTGCGCGCCGTCCTCGGCCACGAGCTCTCGCACGTCTACAACCGCGACATCCTGATCTCGTCCGTCGCCGCCGCCATCGCCACCGTGATCACGTACCTGTCGCACCTGGCGATCTTCCTGCCGATCGGGCGGGCGGACGACGACGACGGCCCCGGCGTCCTCGGCGCCCTGCTCATGCTGGTGCTCGGCCCCGTCGCCGCCGCCGTCGTGCAGATGGCGATCAGCCGCACCCGCGAGTTCGCCGCCGACTCCGCCGGCGCCCGCCTCACCGGCGACCCGCTCGCCCTCGCGTCCGCCCTCCGCAAGATCGAGGCGGGCACCCAGGCGATGCCGCTGCCGCAGGACCCCGAGCTCGCCACCACCAGCGCCCTGATGATCGCCAACCCGTTCCGCGGCGCCGGCATCGGCAAGCTGTTCTCCACCCACCCGCCGACCGCCGAGCGCATCGCCCGCCTCGAACGCATGGCGGGCCGCCGCTAGCTACGGCGCCGTCAGGACCAGCGGGCCGTCCGGTGTGATCGCGATGGTGTGCTCGAAGTGCGCGGCCCGGCCGCCGTCCGCCGTCGCGATCGACCAGCCGTCCGCCAGCAGCCGCGAGTCGTCCGACCCGCCCTCGTGGAACATCGGCTCGATCGCGATCGTCAGGCCCTCCCGCAGCGGCATCCCCTTGCCCGCCTTGCCCACGTTCGGCACCGCCGGGTCCTCGTGCATCTCCGTCCCGATGCCGTGCCCGCCGCAGCCCCGCGTGATCCCGAACCCGGCCTTGCGCGCCGTCCGCTCCACCGCGTTCGCGATGTCGCCCATCCGGTTCCCCGGCACGGCCGCCGCGATCGCCCGCCGCAGCGCGGTCTCGGTCACGTCCAGAAGCCGCCGGCCCGCCTCGTCCCCGTCCCCCACGAAGAACGACACGGCCGCGTCCCCGCAGTACCCGTCGAGCGTCGCCCCGCAGTCGACCGAGACCAGGTCCCCGTCCTCCAGCACCCGCCCGTCCGGAATGCCGTGCACGACCACGTCATTGACCGACACGCAGATGTTCGCCGGATACGGCACGGGCGCCCAGCTCGGCTTGTAGTGCAGGAACGGCGACGTCGCCCCGTTCTCCTTCAGGATCCGCCCGGCCACCGCGTCCAGCTCCGCGAGCGGCAGGCCCGGCTCCGCGGCCTCCCGCGTCCCCGAGAGGATGCGGGCCACGACCCGTCCCGCCTCCCGCATGAGCTCCCACTCCCGTGGGGTTCGGTACGTCACCATGGCGGAGATGGTAACCACGCCCCTCACCGACGAGCACCGCGAGCGGGGCCAGGTCCTCCGCGCCGCCCGCCTCGAACCTTTCTCCGAATCAGAGCGAACCGACGAGCCCGCCGCCGCGTCATAACCCACGAGAGCGCGCCGGCCGCCTCTGCGGGGGAGGCGGCCGGCGGGCTCTCGTCCGCTCTACCGGTAGTTGACGAACTGGAGGGCGACGTCCAGGTCCTTGCTCTTCAGCAGGGCGATGACCTGCTGAAGATCGTCCTTCTTCTTCGAGCTCACCCGCAGCTCGTCCCCCTGGATCTGGGCCTTGATCCCCTTCGGCCCCTCGTCCCGGACGATCTTGCCGATCTTCTTGGCGTCCTCCTGGGAGATGCCCTCCTTCAGCCCGACGCCCAGCTTGTAGATCTTCCCCGACAACCGCGGCTCGCCGGGATCGATCGCCTTCAGCGAGATCCCCCGCTTGACCAGCTTGTCCTTCAGCACGTCGAGCACGGCGTTCGCCCGCTCCTCGGTGTTCGCCTGGATCTCGATGCTCTCCCCGGACCACTTGATCCCGGCGTCCACGTTCCGGAAGTCGAACCGGTTGGCCACCTCCTTGGCGGCCTGGTTCAGAGCGTTGTCGACCTCCTGCCGGTCGAGCTTCGAGACGATGTCAAACGAGCTGTCGGCCATCGCGCACACTTCCCCTCAGCAGCACCTTCGCGGTCCTGAGAGCGTAGCGACTCGCGACCCGCCCCCGCGGCTCCGCACCGCCCGCCTCCGATGTCACGACCACTCGCCGCGTCCGCTATTCTTTCCAGTGCCGTCGCGAGAGCGACGCCACGGCGGGTTGCCCGAGTGGCCAATGGGAGCGGACTGTAAATCCGTCGGCTTAGCCTACGCAGGTTCGAACCCTGCACCCGCCACCACAACGAGAAACGGCCCCTCACCAGGTACGACCCTGGTGAGGGGCCGTTCCGCTGCTGTCCGGCTGTCTCTGATCGTTTGCGGCCGTCTACGGCTGCGCGGGCCCAATACGGGCCCGCGTTTGAAGGGCGTAGGCGGCCCCCACACCGGCCACAGGCGTCGCTCTGGCCGTCGCCGGGCCTTCTGATGACCTCGGTTCCCCCGTGGTGCTTGGCCTCTTCCCCCGGGCCGGCTACGCAAGGCGGCACTCTTGGCGCCGAGCGTGCCGGAGATCTCCCATGCCGCCAGAGCCAACCCCGACGTCCCGATCCTTCGAGCGCTCGCTTCGTACGTCGACGGCATCGAGGTCGCGTCCGGCGGCGAGCTGGCGCACGTGCGCGAGGCTTTCCCGGACGCGCGGTTGGCGTTCGGCGGCCCCGGCAAGACCGATGACGAACTCGAACTGGCGCTCAACCTCGGCGTCGAGCGCATCCACGTCGAAAGCCCGCACGAGCTATCCCGCCTCGCGCGCATCGCCGAGGCGGCTGGGCGCGAGGTCGAAGTCCTGCTACGGGTCAAGCTCGCCGGCGACCGCAGCGGCGTCGCGCTGGCCATGAGCGGCCCATTCAGCATGGACCCCGAACTCATGGACACCTGCACCGACACCCTGACCGCCTCGCCGCACGTGCGTCTACGCGCCGTCTACGCGCACCTAGCGTCCGGGCTCGACGCGTCCGCCATGGCGGCCCAGTCCGCCGAGATCCTTGCGTGGGGCCGCGCGTGGCTCGACAGGATCAGCCACACCGGGGCACGTGAGTTCAACCTCCGCGGTGGCATGGCAGTCGACTACAGCACGCCCGGCACCAGCTTTGACTGGAAGTAGTACGGCGCCGAGGTCGCCAACCTCGCGCAGCCGGGCGACACACTGCGCATCGAACCGGGCCGCTCCATCAGCGTCTACGCCGGGTGGTGCATCACGGAAATACTGGACGTGAAGAAGGCACACGGCCAGTGGTAAGCCGTCCTAGGCGGCGGCACCATGCACATCCGGACGCCGGTCACCAAGCAGCCAGCCGTTCGACATCCTCACCGGCACCGGCGACGGTCCCGCGGTCCGCCAACGAGCCCGTCACTCTCGTTGGCCGGCTCTGCACACCAAAGGACGTCTTTGCACGCGAGGTCCCCACGGAACGCATCGTAGTCGGCGACCTGGTCGCCTTCTCCAAGGCCGGCGCCTACGCCTGGAACATCTCCCACCACGATTTCCTCATGCACCCAAAGCCCGTCGTCCGTTACCTAGGCGGGTGACGGCATATGAGAGGGCTTCGCCGACCAGATCGGCGAAGCCGTCTTCTATTTTGAGCTCAAAATGGTTTCAGATGCGAAGTTTGGATGCAGTAGCGATCAAGACTCTCTGGGCCAAGAAACGGACCAACTCGATGTCTTTGTCCATGGACTGTGCTTCTTGTGAAGAAGGCAGCAACAGCTCAGGCGCCGATTCAGTTCCCTCATCCTTTGTGTGGACGACACGGCAGCGGATGTCGTAGACTCGAGTTGCGACTTGATCGCGGATATCGTTGTTCTTGTTTTGTGGATCCAACAGCTTTAGCCCACGTATTGGGTGGGCGGTTGTGAAGTACTTGAGGCTCTCTTCGTCTCTAGAGACGAAGGCCTTCAAACGGTTGTCGTCTATGCAGCCGCGAATCGTTGCCTTAAGTTGGTCACGCTCGTTGCCATAGCTCCTTCCGAAGGACTGAGCTAAGGCGAGCAGCCGCCCTATGTCGCTGTCTTTCTCTGGATCAAAGGACGGATCGCGAACCTCATTTTTGAGGCGGTCGAGTGCTTCCCTGTGGCTGAAGCTAGGAAAGCTATACTCCAAGACCTGATAAAAGGCAAGGAACTGCAGCAGCGGCATTCCTGGCGCCGAGCGGCCATACTGATACAAGTCGAAGGGTTTTTGTTGGTATTCATAGCGTGGGAGCTGTGGAACACTCCCGGCGCGTCTGTTTCGTCGTCCGGCGAATCGAATTTGCGTACGCGGATAATCGGACAGTCCGCATGCGATGTCATGACGGACGTCGAGATCGAAGAAGATGGCACTGGATACCCGTCTAAGCAGATCCAGTGCTTCGTCATGGCGAACGGTTTTTACTCCTTCTAGCCGCAAAACGATCAGAGGACGGTGAATCGACGTCAGGATCGCGAACCGATCACTTGCGGTACCGATCTCGGCTGACAGGGGAAGTGATCCAGAGTTTTTGAACTGCAATCGCCATGGTGAAGTAGGGTCGTCTGTCTCCTCGAAGTAGGATGATTCTTCGTCTTCGTCGAATAGGGTGGACTGGCGCTTAGTCATTACCCCAGAAAACCGTCTCAGTGCCGACGGCGGCGTTGCAACCCCCTTTATGCGAGCCTCAATTGTGCCAGTGTCAATATAGTGGACCGCCCAGTAATCACCGAGAAACTTGGCTTCCTGAAAGTTCGCTCCCAGTAGGCGTACACAATCGGAAAAGTTTAGATAAACTGGCCGCTTTTCTTTGCCATTGGGAAGGTCTACGCGCAAGCCGATCTGAAGCTTTTTTTCGACGGCTTCCACAAGCCACTCGTAATCGATATTAGCGGCGATGCATCGAGCCTCGACATTGAGGCGTGGATCGTCCGGCGGAAGTCTGCGCTTGAGATCATCTATATCTACATGGGCGGGCAGTTCCGTTCCCTCTTCGGTCATGCTGGCTAGCATAAGGCGCTGCTCATGGGTAGCGCATCGGGTTCAGGAGAGCGACTTCGTCCTAAAGTGGTCTTCAGCCACGAGACATCACAAGACTGAGTGCTGCGAGCGCCGCAGGGCGTAGGAAGCCGCAGCAACCATGCGTGTCGCTGCGCCAGTCTGGTAGTTCGTCTACGGAGGTGGGGAGATACGGGGGTAGTCGCAGGGGGGATGAGGGCTCTCGGGCTCATCACGGGACAGGAGGAAGCGCGGTTCGCTGCTGAGAGGATGGCTTCCACAGGTCAGAGCCTATTGCGAGCATAGAACGAGGTCCCTTTGTAAATCTGTCGGCTTAGCCTACGCAGCTTCGAACCCTGCACCCGCCACACTCACAGGGAACGGCCCCTCACCAGGTACGACACTGGCGAGGGGCCGTTTCGCTGCTGTCCGGCTGTCTCTGATCGTAGGCGGCCCCCACACCGGCCACAGGCGTCGCTCTGGCCGTCGCCGGGCCTTCTGATGACCTCGGTTCCCCCGTGGTGCTTGGCCTCTTCCCCCGGGCCGGCTACGCAAGGCGGCACTCTTGGCGCCGAGCGTGCCGGAGATCTCCCCGTACCGGGACACCCTGGCCGCCCTGACACACGTCCGCTAACGCGGAATCCATGCGCATCTGGCGTCCGGGCTGGACGCGTCCACCATGGCGGCCCAGTTGGCTGAAATCATCGCGCGAGACCGTGCGTGGCTGGATAGGATCCGGCCATGCCGGGCTCCGTGAGTTCAACCTCTGCGGCGGCTTGGCCGTTGACTACAGCACGCCCGGTACTCGATTCGACTGGAAGCAGTACGGTGCCGAGCTCGCCAGCCTTGCCCAGCCCGGCGAGACGCTGCGCATCGAACCGGGACGCTCCATAAGCGTCTACGCCAGTCGTACGCCACCGAGGTGCGCTCCATCGTTGCACTCTAAGGGCAGTCACTCCTTCTTTGGGCCGAATGGCAGGGCCTTATCAAGCACCGCGTTTACGCGTTCCGGAGCCGCAACACCGCCGCTTATCAGTGCGAGGATGGCACTAATGAGCAAGGCTGCCCTGACACTATCGGCCGCTTGCGGAGAATTGTGAAACGCCGAAGTATTCGGCAACCAGAGAGCCATTAAGGCAAGGATGAGTCCTGACCAAGCGCGTCCCAGTAGAGGGCGGATCCAGGCGCGTAAGCCGACCTCGGGAACCGCTTTAAGAAGCTCTTCTAGATCTTCATTTTGCCACGCAATCAACCCGCCTAAAAGCGACGCCTCAACGCGAATGAAGTCCCCCATGCCGACGGCGGATGCGAGTGGAACCTTGTGCATACGAATAATAGCCGCTAGTCGTAAACCAAGCCGCCTTGCTTCGCGACGCGCTTGCAGGTCCCACCAGGGCACTCTGCGCAATGCGAATCGCTCGGATTCGCGAGCAATTCTCTCTAGCTCACCTGTTAAGATTACGCAGAATGATCTGTTGGACCATCTGTTGTCATGAGTACACCATTCAACCCAATATGTGATGTCGAGAATGCGCATCATAATGAGGTCAAGCTGGCTTGGGCCGGGATTCTTTCGGCGCCATGACAGATAAAACAGGTCGGCGCTAGCGGCCTGCCAGACAAACGTGAAGATCGTGGCAATGAAAATCTCAATGGCCAATACGCTCCAGTCTCCGCTGGTTGGGTCGCCCTCCTTTTGATCTGGTGTCGCAATCGTATAAGTAGAACAAAGTGCGCTGAACAGTAGAAGTAGTTGCCACTTTCGACGCCTTCCGGGCTTTCTAAGATCCAACCTACTAAGTTTGTGGTCAAGTCGACGACTTGCTGGGGCAGTAAGCGCAGCGGCAAGCCACACAAGAGCGATGAAGACGAGCATTGTCGACCGCACCGCTTGCCCAGTGGAGCTTCCTCTCAGTTCGCTGATCGCGGATCCAAATAAGACGCCCAGAACCAATACAAAAATGAGAGCAATCCCATGCAGGGTGTAGCCCCATGTGGGCGTGACCATCCAGTATGTTCCTCGCCGCATAGCCAGCCTGGTAACACGTGCGCGCAGTCGGCCCCTATCTTCGTCTTCGAGTTGCTTAATCCCATCGACGCGTTCAACGGCCCACTTTAGTTCTTCATGGATTTTTTTCCGGACAGACCCGGCTATGCGCTTATATGCTCGCTTGCTTATCTGGCGACGCATAAGATTGACAAAAAACATGAGGTGGCGACGAGTTGTCGTTAACGCGGCCGATCCTGTGAGATTGAACTGCATGTATAAGGGTCCCTCTTAAGTTCGCTCTGGCTATTGCTTGCTAAGTCGCATTGTTGTCACCTTGGGGACGTATATTCGCTGCGGCATCTTTCTCTTGCTGGGATTGTCCGATCGGTCACATAGTCTGAAGGAGGAGCCGCCTGAATGAACTGAACCCGTGCATCTAAGTTCGCATAGGTCAGCCCAGTGAGGCAATGGCCAAAAGTGGTCGGCTCTTCGTCTGGCCATCGCCTCCTGCCTGCACCTTAGACGCCGGCCGCCTTCCCGGCCGCCTGGCATGAGTCTGGCAGGCCTTGTTTGACGCCGATGGCTGGATTTGTGGTGATAACTTGTAGTGGGAGAGCTAAGAAGAGTTGGAGAACGCGGGCCAGTATCGCCCGTTCGGCGCTTGTGTGGCGCCAGGAAGTCATGTCGGAATCCCGGCTGGACTGGGCCCGGGCTGTCGCGCCGTTGACTGAGTATATGTGCAAGTCAAGATGTGGCTAAGGCTGCAGATGTGTTCTCTCTGCAAGTCCGTCGGCTCAGCCTATGCAGGTTCGAACTCTGCACCTGCAACAATCACAAGAACGGCCTCTCACCAGGTAAGGCTCTGGCAAGAGGCCGTCTTGTCGCTGTCCGGTTGTCTCTGATCGTGTGCGGACGTCTGCGGCTGTGCAGGCCCAACGCGGGCCCACGTTTCTGAAGCGCCTAGGCGACCTCTCCAGAGCCTCCGGAGGTGCCCGACTCGCCTACGGTGGGCTTCCTGATGACCTTTGTTGCCTCCGCAATGCGGCGCTTGGCCTCCTCTTCCTGGCCGGCTACGCACTTGGCGTAGACGCGAAGAAGGACCGCCACGCTGTGGCCTGCCCACTCGGCCACCTGCGCGGGAGCGACTCCCGCACTCAGCCAGGTGGACACGGCGGCGTGCCGCAGGGAGTACGGCGTCTCTGCGAGTGGCGAGGCGGCCTCTTCGGGCGTTAGCGCGTTCGCCCTCGCCGTGCGCCAGGCGCTCAAGTACGTTCGGTCGGTCATGATCCCGCCGCGCGGTCCGATGAATAAGCGGGTGCCAGGTTGGCCCCGGAATGCTTCGATGTGGTGCCGCAGGAGACGCACGAGTTCCGGGTGTAGTGGAACGGAACGCGTCTCTCCGGGGGCGCGGTGCTTGAGTGGTTGCCGGTCGCGGGCCGTGCCTCCGTTGGTCCACCTGGACCCGCTACGGGGCTCGGAGTGTGTGAGGCGCAACTCCCCCCAGCCCTCCGGCGGGAGCGAAACGAGGTTCTCGCGTCTGATGTCTATAACCTCCTCAGGGCGCAGCGCGGCGTAGTACATGAGGCCGAAGAACGCGACCATGCACTCCCCCCGCTTGCCCTGTTGCCTGACCGCGTTGAGAAGACGCGCGGCCTGTTCTGCGTTCACCACCGTCCGAATGTCGAGCGTCTGTGCCATCCGGGGCCTGGTCCACTTCACTCGCTTGAGTGGGTTGGCGGGCAGGATTGAGCGCTCACACGCGTACTCCATGGCGTTGTTGAACGTGACGCGCTTCCGGGTGGCCGTGGTGCCGGCGGCCGGGCTGCCGTCCTTCTTCTGGCTGAGCCTGTCGAGAACGGACCGCGCGATGGTGGCGCCGCCGCGGTCAGGGGAGAGGTCTGCCATGTCGACGGTGTTCCGCTCCAACCATCGAAGTGTGGGAACGATGCTCGCGGGCGGCTCTCCGCCCTTCTGGAGCCGCTCACTGTAGGCCCAGCTACGCAGGGCGAAGCGGATTTCCTCGCGGGACGGGGCGCCCTTCGGAGACGTTAGGAGGGCTTCCGTCGCGTCCGTGAGAGCCTCAGCGATACCTCGGCGGTGATTCGGTGACGCGTACGGCCACTTGGCGGCAGCGTAGTCGAGAGAGAAGGCGTACCAGCTGCGCGCCTCCGCCTCGCGCCCCCATGAGACTGGGCGGCCAGTCCTGAGGTTGAACGCCTCGCCATTCTTTGCAGCGGTGACGAGCGAGGCGCGGAAACTGTCGGCCTGAGCCTTGTTGCGGAACGAGTCCTTCCAGCGCTTCGGGCCGACCTTCCATCGAACGATGTAGGACGTGACCCTTGAGCCGTGCCGGACCTGCGTCGCGTGAATGCGGACGTCGAACGTGGTGTCCTTCATCGGGCGTCGTCCTCGCATGTCGAGAGCCAGCGGTCGAGTTCGGATCGGAGGATCCGAAGCGACTTGTTCGGAAGGGTGAGACACTGAGGGGCGCGGTCTTTGAGACGCCAGTCGTAGAAGGTTGACGGGGAGATCTTGAGTTCGGCGCATACCTCGGCGACGGTGAGCTTTTCGTCAAGCTGCGTCTTGGTGGGCAATTGCTACCTCGATTTCTCCGGCTTGTGTGATCGGTCGGACTGGTGGCCGGTGCCGTGCTGGTGGCTGTGCAGCGGTCACGGGGAGCGACGTCAACGGCGGCGGGGCGGCGACCTACAGCGGTGAAGCACGTCAGCGGAATCCCGCAGAATCGTGCTTGGGGGCTTTCCGCTGGATTCTGCTGACGGGCTGCACCGCTGGCAGCCGGGGGCGGCGGTGACGCGCTGCAAGCGGTATGCCGTAGTCATCGAGTCGCCCCCGTCGCCTCCGGATGCGTCTCGTACACAGGGCCGGACTTGCGTCCTCGCCCTGTCTTCGGTGGTGCGAGAAGGCGCCGAATCCAGCCGTGAGACTCCAGAACACGGAGCGCCGGGTCCAGGTCTGCGACCTTCTTGAAGCGCCGGAGAGACGAGAGCACGTCACGGGCACCGAATTGCGTGGTCCCGGTTCGCTCGATCCAGTCGAGTAGGGCGCGTGCGTCGGCAACGGCCGGGTCGGCTCCGATGGCGTCGTAAGCCGCTTGGGCGTGCACAGTGAAGTACTCGCCGATCTGGCGCGCGTTCTGGAACGTGGCGAGGCTGATTGGGCGGTTCCATCCCTCGCGGAAGTGTTGTGCGATGTGGAGGAGTGCGGCGATCCTGAGAACGGCGCCTACGTACTTGCCGCCCCAATCGGTCATGTGCGCGAGGTCGCCTGTTCCAGGGCGGAAGCGCGGTTCGGTCTCTGCCAGCAGCGACAAGATTTCATCTTCGGCGTCCGGTGCGAAGCGGAGCGTTTCCGGATCGGAGAGCGCGTGCAGCGAGAGCACGAGAGTCGTGACGTTGGTGCGGTAGGTCTCTTGGATCTGCTGCGGCATCGGTTCAGGGTTGGGGTTGCGGTAGCCAAGTAGCGACTTGGGAACCGAGTAGAGAAGTCTGCCGAGTAGACCTTGTTCGTGGAACTGCGGCGTCTCCCCAAGACGGGTGAGGACTCCGGGTTGCGTGCAGATTCCGAGCGTGACCGTTGCGGCAGGGATGCGCTCGGAAGGACGCCCCACACGGTCGATACGCATTTCTTCGCCAGCGTGGCCGGATTTGAGGATGGCGAAGTTCGGGGCGCCGGAATAGCGGCCTGCCGCGATAGAGAAGACCTCGCCCTCCGGCGAGAGGATCGCGAATCGCCCGCCTTGTTCGGCGAGGTGGGATGTCAGCCGTTCCACGGTTGCGTCATCGGAGAACAGGCACGGTTCGGCCGGGACGGTGGCCTCTTCCAGAGCAAGCCGGGCGGTCTTCGCGTCGTCCAGGGCGGCGGCCTGTTGGGTGGCGTCTACCGCGCTCGCTGCGGCCTTTTCTGTCTTCTCGGCGCGCGCTTCGGCGACGCGTCGGGCGATGACGGCCTCAGCGATGACGGGCTTGGCCTCTTCGATCAGGATCGTTTCGGCAGCCCGGATCGGGGCCGTCATGTGCTTGTAGACCTCGGACTTGCGGTTGCCGGGCGGCAGCACAACGAGCGTGAAGAGGTTGGTTGGCTCCGTCCAGGCGGGACCCCGGACCCACACCTTGCCTCCGGCTGCTACGCCGAGAACGGCGAGGGCGAGGCATCCGGCGAGGTCGGCCGGAGTCTGCGTGCTCTCGGCGAGGCGTGCGGCGTACTCGCCCAGCCAGTCAGGGAATGCCCGGACAGGAAAGGTCGGCAACTCCGGAGCGGCGGACAGCGGAGCCGGAGCGGGCCAACCCTGTGCGTCCATCGCGGCGAGGGCGGTCATTTCGCCGGCAACGGCGCTCCGCATGTCGTCGTCCTGGTCGCCGGTCGCGCCGTACCCGATTTGCATGAGCCGGGTTCCGGTCTCAGTGACCCGCCGCGCGTAGGCAAGGCGGCGAACGAGCTGGGCGTAGTAGGCGGCGTTCGTGGCGCTCGGTACCTGGCTGATGAGCGTGTGGAGATAGGGAGCACCGGCGATCTTGGCGAGTTCTCGCGGATCGATAGCGGCGGCGACGGCGACGGGTTCGCAGGGCGCGCCACGATCGGCGAGGCCAGTGATGCCCTCCCAGATCATCCGGTGAGCGGGGCGGTAGAACTCGCTTCCGTCCAGCAGCGCGCGAACGTCTTGTAGGGCGGCCGGAGACAGCATGACCGCGCCGAGTACGTTCTGCTCCGCTTCGATGTTGTGCGGGAGCGGCCTGACGAAGTCGGCGAGGTTGGCCGGGGTGTCCTGGTCGCTATCGGTTTCGCGTTTCCGTCAGGTAGGTCCAGAGGGCCGCGCGTGGCGCTACTCCGACAAGTGCGGAGGGCGAGCCGCTCAGGTCCGGTTCGGCCGCCGCCTTCGCCGCCGTCGTCTCGTGCCTCGTCGGGCCGTTCCGAGCGTGCCGGAAGTGCGGCGGAGCCGGACGGTTCCGCTCCTCCACCATGGCGAGGAGGACGAACGATCCGGCGTTCGATCCGCCGTCGCTAGCGGCGAGGATGATGGGGGTCACTGGGGCTCCTGAGGCTGTTTCGGGCATGGCTGTACCTAGGGCGCTAGGTGTTGTATCCCGTGGGGTTGTTGACGCGGGTGATGGGTGGTTGGGCGTTCAGTGCGGTGTGTGGTCGCGGTGGTGGTTGTAGGTGTGTAGGAAGTCGGTCAGGGCTGCGGTGCGTTGGGTG
>NZ_JABMCA010000065.1:0-58374 GCF_014706005.1 Actinomadura sp. RB99
GCGGTCGGCGGCGATGCCCGCGAGCTCGCCGTCCTCGCCGGGACGCGCGGGCGGGCTCGGGACGGGCCGGTCGCGCCGCAGGTCGGCGGCCCAGCCGGCGAGCCGGCCCGGATCGTCCGGGGTCCCGGCGACGACGGTCCCGGCGTGCACGAGGAGGCGTTCGAGCCGCCGCCGGTTCGCGGCCCTGGCCGGGGTGCGGGCGCCCGCGCGCAGCAGCGTGTGCCAGGCGGCGTTGATCGCGGCGGCGGTGTCGTGGCGGGCGCGCGCCGCGCCGTCCGGTTCCGCGCCGGCGAGGCGGGACGCGGCCTCCAGCGCGCGGGCGACCGCCGTCCGCTCGGGGCCGTCGGGCCGGACGAGTCCGGGCGCCATGGTGACCAGCCAGGCGACCGCGCCGCCCGCGAGGCCGAGGGCCAGGTGGAACGGGACGTCCGCGAGCCGCTCGCCCGGGACGAACAGGCAGCTCGCCGCGACGAAGGTGAGGATGAGGCCGCCGGGCGGCCCGGTGCGCGCCGCGTCGCAGAGCGTCTTGTGGGCGGCGGCGAGCGGCGCGGCGACCGCGACCCGGATCGCCGTGGAGTCGGTCGAGGCCGCGGTGACGAGCGCGATCCCGACGCCGGCGAGCATGCCGAGGACCATCACCGCCATGAAGCGGGCGCGGGAGGCGTACGGCTCGCCGTGCGAGTAGATCGCGCACAGCGATCCGGCGGAGGTGTAGAGCGCGAGGTCGAGCCGGCCCAGGGCCAGCAGGACCAGCGCGGGCACGCCGAACGCGACGGGCGCGCTCAGGGCGGCCTTGTGCCAGATGTCGGCCGCCTTCCCGACCTTGAGGACGCCGCGCAGCGGAAGCGGCCGGATCCGGACGGCCGGGGCGCCGATGCTCTTCTCGCTCACCCCTAAAGCTTAACAAGTAATTTACTCGTGAAATATATGGGAGGCGTGTGCTCCCCGCCACGTCCCCGCCGCCCCGGCTACTCCTTCAACCAGGGATAACGGGCCGTGTCGCCGCCCGCGTAGTCCGGATCCAGGTAGATGAACACCCGCTGGATCTTCCAGTCGCGGATCTCGAACACGTCGCACCACCGCCCGGCGCCCCACTCGGGCACGCCCGCCCGCCAAGGCCCGTCCCGGTGCTCGCCGTGGCTCGTGCCCTCCACCACCAGGGTGTCCCCGCCGGAGAACACCCAGTTGAACGTGGCGTAGTGGTGCTCGATGGACGCGATCGTCGCGCCGACGTCGCCGAACAGCCGCCCGATCGCCTCCTTGCCGGTCGCGAGGCCCCACTTCGGGAAGTAGACCTGCGCGTCGTCGGCGAACAGGTCCAGCAGCGGCGCGCCGTCGGACGTCACCCCGCCGTTGTCGAACCCCTTGAGATACTCCAGCGCGACCGACTTGCGCTGCTCGTCCGTCATCGTCTGCCTGCTGACCGCCAACCGCCTCACCCGTCCCGTGCGCAGAGGAAGCCGCCCCGCAGACCGTACCCCGGCGGGCGTCCGGCCGTCGGCCCCCGGCGTCCCGCCGGGCACGGGCGGCAGAACACGCCGGGTCCGGCGGAACAATCCTGACGCGTCAGAGGTTAGGGTTGCCTAATTACCACTGATCCATATCGGCGGAGGTCCGCATGGCGACGGAACCGGTACGCAAGGGGCGCAGGCTCAACCGGGGGACGGTGCTGCGCACCGAGCGCCTCACCCCGCACATGATCCGCGTGGTGCTCGGCGGCGAGGACCTCGCCGGGTTCGGCGCCGGAGCGTTCACCGACCACTACGTGAAGCTGCTGTTCCCCCAGCCGGGCGTGGAGTACCCCGAGCCGTTCGACATGGAGAGGGTCCGCGCCGAGATGCCGCGCGACCAGTGGCCGAGCGTCCGGACCTACACCGTCCGCGCCTGGGACCCCGAGGCCGTCGAGCTGACCATCGACTTCGTGCACCACGGCGACAAGGGCATCGCCGGGCCGTGGGCGGCGCGCGTCCGGCCGGGCGAGGAGATCTTCTTCAACGGCCCCGGCGGCGCCTACGCGCCCAGCCCCGACGCCGGCTGGCACCTCCTGGTCGGGGACGAGAGCGCGCTCCCCGCGATCGCCGCCTCGCTGGAGCGGATCCCCGACGGGGTGCCCGCCCGCGTGTTCGTCGAGGTCGCCGGGTCGGAGGAGGAGCAGGACCTCCGCGCCTCCGCCGGCACCGAGATCGTCTGGCTGCACCGCGACGGCGGCCAGGTCGGCGACCTGCTCGTCGAGGCCGTCCAGAAGCTCGACTTCCCCGACGGCGACGTGCACGCGTTCGTCCACGGCGAGGCCAACTTCGTCAAGGCGCTCCGCCGCCACCTGCGCGTCGACCGCGGCCTGCCGATGGAGCGGCTGTCGATCTCCGGGTACTGGCGCCGGGGCCGCGACGAGGACGGCTGGCAGTCGAGCAAGCGCGACTGGAACCGCCAGGTCGAGGAGGAAGAGGCCCGCGCCCTCTCCTGACGGCGGCCTCCGCCCGCCGGCGTCCCGCGGCGTCCGCCGCGCGTTCGGCCCGGCCGCGCGGCCGGGCTCGCGGGTCAGGCGGTGGCCTCGGTCTCGTCGTTGAGGTCGGGGCCGTCGTCGTCGGCGAAACCGGGGAGCCAGCGCTCGGCCTCGGCGCGGTAGTCGCCCTCCGCCTCCAGCTGGCAGAGCACACCGCCGCCGCCCGCCAGGGCGCGGCTCACCGCCAGGTACTGCGGCGGCAGCCGGAACTGGCGGGCGAGCGCGCCCGGCCGCATGTCGGAGGCGAGGCCGAGGCCGCGCGCCGTCTGCTCCCGCATCCATTCGCGGGTGTAGCGGAACCGGTCGACGGCGAACGGCGCGGCGTGCGGGGTGACGAGCGCGGCCACCTCCTCCGGGTCGACCTCCGCGTCCGGCGCGAGGAAGCCCTCCTCCCACAGCGCGTCCACGATCTCGTCGGGGTCGCCGAGCGTGCCGATGCGCAGCAGCCGGCCGATCGACCACTGCAGCTCGTCGGGGACGCGGGCGGCGCCGCCGAAGTCCATGACGCCGAGCCGGCCGTCGTCCAGCAGCCGGAAGTTGCCGGGGTGCGGGTCGATGTGGATCATCTCGCAGCGGGACGGGCCCGACAGCAGGAAGCGGAACAGCAGCAGGCCCGCGCGGTCGCGCTCCTCCCGGCTCCCCTCGGCGATGACCTTGGCCAGCGGCGTGCCGTCCAGCCACTCGGTGACCAGCACGTTCCCGGACTGCGCGACGACCGCCGGGACGACGAAGTCGGGATCGCCCGCGTAGGCGTCGTGGAAGGCGGTCTGGGCGCGGGCCTCGTCGACGTAGTCGAGCTCCTTCTGCAGCCGCCGCTTCAGGTCGGCGACGACCGGCTTGACCTCGACGCCCGGGAACAGCGGCGTGATCACGCGGCTCAGCCGGGAGATCTGGTTGAAGTCGCTCATCAGCGCGTCGGCGGCGCCCGGGTACTGGACCTTGACCGCGACGGTCCGCCCGTCGTGCCAGACGGCCTTGTGCACCTGGCCGATGGACGCGGCGGCGGCGGGCCGGTCGTCGAACTCGGCGAACCGGTCGCGCCAGTCGGCGCCGAGTCCTTCGGCGAGGACCTTGTGCGTGGTGGCGGCCGGCATCGGCGGCGCGGCCTCCTGCAGCCGGGTGAGGCTCGCGCGGAACGGCGCGGCGACCTCCTCGGGCAGCCCGGCCTCGAAGATCGACAGGAGCTGCCCGACCTTCATCGCGCCGCCCTTGAGCTCGCCGAGCACGGAGAACAGCTGCTCGGCGGTGCGCCGCTGGACCTCCAGCGCGACGGCCTCGGCGGGCCGGCCGATGGTCCGCTTGCCGAAACCGAGGGCGGTGCGCCCGGCGAAGCCGAGCGGGAGCGTCGCCAGTTTCGCGGTGCGCGTCACCGCGCGGCGGGGGATGTCAGTCACGGCCCGGCCGTCCCTCGTTCGACAGTGCGTCCAATGATCTCCAGCCTCTCATGGCGGGTTAATGCCACGAAATAGTCATTCCCGCTAAAAACCCCAGCGCTCAGACGGGCTCGGAGATTCCCTCGCCGTCGCGCGGCCGGTGCCCGTGAGCCGCCGCCTCGTGCCCGCAGGGCCGCAGCAGCAGCTCCACCACCTCGAGGGCCTGCTCGATCTCCGGCCGGTTCCCGCCCAGGTAGTGCGCGTACATGAACGAGTCGGCGATGCGGACGACGGCCTGGGCGAGCGTCCGGGTCGGCAGCGGCACCCGCAGCGCGCCGCGGTCGATCTCCCGCTGCAGCTCCCGGGTCAGCAGCTCGGTCGCGCGGTCCTCGATGGTGCCGGGCATCGTGGCGAGCCGGATGAACAGCCGGGGCTCGCGCTCGGTGAACGCCTTGAGCGGCGCGGCGTCCACCACCGCCCGCATGAACCGGTCCAGCACCGTGAGGATCCGCTCCGGGCCGGTGCCCCGCACGCCGCGCGCGGCCACCCGGTAGGTGCGCTCGGTCATCTCCGCCAGCACGGTGCCGAGCAGCTGCTCGCGGCTGCCGACCCAGCGGTAGAGGGTGGCGCGGCCGACGCCCAGCTCGGCGGCGAGCGCGGACATGTCGATCGGCTCTCCCCGCCGGTAGTGCGCGGACGCCGCGGCGAGCGCGGCCTCGGGCCCGGTCGGGCGGCGCGCCGGCGCCGGGACGGGCGACGGGCCGGGAGGCCCGCTCGGGGGAACAGAGCTGCCGCTCATCCGCCCAGCATGACACAGCGGGGACGATGCTCCGGCAGGTGCGCGAACGCGGTTCCGGGAGGCCCCTCCCCCGGCGCGCGGCCGCTGCCGCCGGCGGGCCGGAGAACCGTTCCGATGACAGCTCGCGAACGTGCGACTACCCGGAGTGATCAAGGGTAGTCGGTAGGTGTGAAAGAGAGAAGCGGGGACGCCGGACGCAAGGGCCGGCTGCTGATCATTGGCGGGGCGGAGAACCGGACCTGCGGGGCCGGGCCCCTGGAGACGTTCGTCGAGCTGGCCGGCGCGGAGGACGCGCGGATCGTGGTGGTGACGACCGCGACCGAGGTTCCCGAGGAGGTCGCCGAGGAGTACACCGCGGTGTTCGGGCGGCTCGGCGTGCCGTCGGTGCGGGAGCTGCGGCTGCTCGGCCGCGCCGCCGCCGACGACGCCGCGACGCTGCGCGCGCTGGACGCGGCGACCGGGGTGCTGTTCAGCGGCGGCGACCAGTCGCGGATCCGGACCCTGGTGGGGTCGCGGACCAACGAGCTGCTCAAGCGGCGGCTGAAGCAGGAGGGCCTCGTGATCGCGGGAACGAGCGCCGGCGCGACCGCGATGGGGCATTGGATGATCCTCGGCGGCCACGGCCATGAGGTCGCGGCCTCCAGTGTGAAGGTGGGTCCGGGCTTGGCGCTGTTGGACAACGTGCTGATCGACATGCATTTCAACGAGCGGGGGCGGCTGCCGAGGCTGCTCAGCGGCATAGCCCTGGACACCCGGCTGCTCGGCGTCGGGATCGACGAGGACACCGCGATCGTGGTCGGCGACGGGCAGTTCCAGGTGGTCGGCACGGGGGTCGTGACCGTTGTGGACGCGGGCCAGTCGACCGTCGCCTACGCCGCGTCCGACGACGAGCCGATGGCGATGTTCGACGTCTCCCTGCACCTGCTGCCCGCCGGCTGCTCGTTCCAGATGCACGACCGGCTGCCCGCGATCGGCACGATGCGCGGGCCCGGGGAGGAGTGACCGTGCGGCTCTTGCATGTGCGCCGCCTCGGCGGCCCGAACGTCTATCTGAACCGCCCGGTCGCCGTCGCGCGGCTGGACCTGCAGGACCTGACCGGGCACGAGACCACCGACCACCCGGGCTTCGCCGAGCGGCTGGTGGCGGCGCTGCCGGGGCTGCGCTCGCACCACTGCTCGGCCGGGCGGCCGGGCGGGCTGCTCGACGCGATGGACCGCGGCACCTATTTCGGCCACGTCACCGAGCACGTGACGCTGGAGCTGTCCGGGCTGATCGGCCGGGAGGCGTACTTCGGCCGGACGGTCCGCGCGGGCGGCCCCGGCGACTACGAGCTGATCCTCGAATGCCCCCGGGACGAGCCGGCCGAGACGGACCTGGTGGAGAGGCTGGTCGAGCTGGCGGTGCGGACGGTGACCGCGGCGCTGTCCGGGACGGTGCCGGACCCCGCCCCGGACCTCGCCCCGATCGCCGCCGACCACGAGGCGGGCAGGCTCGGGGTGAGCACCGCCGCGCTGGCGCGCGCCGCCCGCGAGCGGGGCGTGCCGGTCCGCCGCGTCGGCGGCCTGAACCTGCTGCGGCTCGGGTACGGGCGGTACCGCCGGCTGGCCTGGGCGGCGATGACGGACCGCACGTCCGCGATCGGGATGGAGGTCGCCGCGGACAAGCGGCTGGCGCACCGGATGCTGGCGGACGCTGGCGTCCCCGTGCCGGAGGGCCGGGTGGCGCAGTCGCCGGCCGAGGCGCTGGAGGCGCTGCGGGAGATCGGCGCGCCAGTGGTGGTCAAGCCGCTGTCGGGGCACCAGGGCGAGGGCGTCCACATCGAGCTGTCGGAGCCGCCGGAGGTGGTGGCGGCGTTCACGTCGGCGGCGGGCGGGGACGGCCGGGCCGATGCGCCCGGGGTGCTCGTCGAGTCCTACATCCCGGGCCGCGACTACCGGGTCCTGGTGGTCGGCGGACGGATCGCGGCGGCGGCCGAGCTGACCGCAGCGCGGATCACCGGCGACGGGACGTCCACGGTCGCGGAGCTGGTGGAGCGGGTCAACGCCGACCCCGCGCGCGGCGAGGGCCACGACCGTCCCCTCACCCGGCTGGCGCTGGGCGCGACGGAGCTGGCGCTGCTGGCGCGGCAGGGCCACGGCCCCGACTCGGTGCCCGGGGAGGGCGAGACGGTGCGGCTGCGCCGCAACGCGAACCTGTCCACCGGGGGGACGAGCCGGGACGTCACCGACGACGTGCACCCCGAGGTCGCCGCGATGTGCGTGCGCGCCGCCGCGACCGTGGGGATGGACGTGTGCGGCATCGACCTGCGGCTGCCCGACATCGGCTCGCCGCTGCCCGCCGAGCGCGGCGCCGCCGGGATCCTGGAGGTGAACGCCGCGCCCGGGCTGCGCATGCACCTGGCCCCGTACGAGGGCGAGCCCCGTGACGTGGCGGGCGACGTCATCGACCTGATGTACCCGCCGGGGACCCCGTCGCGGGTGCCGGTGGTGTCGGTGACCGGCACCAACGGCAAGACCACCACGGTCCGGATGATCGCGCACATGCTGGAGCTGCACGGCGTGCGCACCGGCATGACCAGCACCGAGGGCGTGTACGTGGGCGGCCGGCTGATCCACCGGTCGGACGCGTCCGGGCCGCGGTCGGCGGAGATGGTGCTCGGCGACCGGTCGGTGGAGGCCGCGGTGCTGGAGACGGCGCGCGGCGGGATCGTCCGGCGCGGCCTCGGCTACGACCGCGCCGACGTCGCCGTGGTCACCAACATCACCCGCGACCACCTCGGCATGGACGCCACCGAGTCGGTGGACGACCTGATCGACATCAAGGCGCTCGTCGCCGAGGAGATCCGCCGGGGCGGCCATCTGGTGCTGAACGCGGAGGACGGCCCGTCGGCGGGGCTCGCCGGGCGTCCCGCGGTGGCGCGCCGCGACCCGGAGGTGTGCTTCTTCGCGATGTCGGCGGACGCCCCGGTGCTGGTCCGGCACCTGGCGGGCGGCGGCGCCGGGTACTTCGTCGAGAACGGCCGGCTGACGGAGGCGCGCGGCGGCCGCCGCACGCCGGTGCTGCCGGTGGAGGAGGTCGCGGGCGCCTTCGGCGGCCGCGCCGGGCACGTCGTCGCGAACGCGCTGGCCGCGCTGGCCGCCGCCCGCGCGCTGGGCGTGCCCCTGGACGTCGCCGCGGAGGCGCTGCGCACCTTCGAGCCGCACACCCGCAATCCCGGGCGCGGCTGCGTGTACCAGGTCGGCGACAACCCGGTGCTGGTCGACTACGCGCACAACCCGGCGGCGGTCACCGCGATCGGCGAGTTCGCGCGGGCGCGCTGGGGCGGGGGCGGCGTCGCGGCGGTGACGCTGCCCGGCGACCGGTCCGACGAGCTCGTCGCCGAGACGGCCCGGTGCGTGGCCGGCGCGTTCGGGCGCGTCGTCGTCTACGAGGACGAGGACCTGCGCGGCCGCCGGTCCGGCGAGATGACGCGGCTGATCGTCCAGGGGCTGCGGGAGGGCCGCCCGGACGTGCTGCACCACCCGGCGGGCGACCTGAAGGGGGCGCTGACCTCGGCGCTGGACATGGCCGGGCCCGGCGAGCCGGTGCTGCTGCTGTACGAGAAGCTGCAGCCGGTCGTCGAGCTGCTCGAGACCCTCGGCGCCGAGCCCGCGGCGCCCTGACTAGGACGTCTCCGGTTCCGCGCGCGCCTCGCCTGCGGAGGGCGTCTCGCCAGGGACGCGCGTCTCGTCGGGAGCACGCTTCTCGCCGCGGGCGCGCGCCTTGCCGGGGGCGCGCGGCGGACCCGCGGCGGGCAGCGCCGCCGCGGGAGGCCGCAGCAGCAGGACGGCGACGGCCAGCAGCGCCAGCACGACGATCCCGTCCATCCAGTAGTGGTTGGCGGTGCTGACGACGACGGCGACGGTCGCGGCGAGATGCGCCAGCCACAGCCACCGCCAGCGCGTCCGGCACGTGACGATGAGCCCGATCGCGATGATCGCGGCCCAGCCGATGTGCAGCGACGGCATCGCCGCGTACTGGTTGGCCATGGTGTCGTGCTGCGGCGACCCGTACACCGAGGGGCCGAATCGGGCGGCGGTGTCGATCAGGCCGGTGGCGGGCAGCATCCGGGGCGGCGCCAGCGGGACGAGCAGGTGCAGCGCGAGCGCCCCGGCCGTCAGCGCGACCAGCACCCGGCGGATCCACCGGTAGTGCGCGGGCCGGCGCAGGTAGATCCAGAGCAGGAACAGCGCCATCGCGGGGAAGTGGACGTAGGCGTAGTAGCAGTTGGCCACGTGCACCAGGAACTGGCTGTGCAGCAGCCCGTGCTGGAGGTGCAGCTCGTTCGGCAGGTCGAGGGCCCGCTCCACGTCCCAGATCCGGCGGGCGTTGCCGAACGCCTCGCCCACCCGGTCGTTGGCCAGCAGCCGCCCGAGCTTGTAGACCGTGAACAGCACCCCGATGAGCAGCAGCTCGCGGACGGGCCTCGGCCGCCCGCCCGGCCGCGCCCCGCCCGGTCTGCGCAGCCGCGCGAACGACGAGACCGGCCGGGACGGCTGTTCGAGGAGGCTCATGGGAGGTCCTTTGGCGGGCGGGTCCGCCGCGCTCGGGTGAGCCGGCGGCTGCTGGGACGGCCCGGGCCGTCCCCCGCGAGGGACGGCCCGGGCCCTGGGTCAGGTCACGGCCGGGTCGAGCTCGCGCTCGCCCTCGCCGGGGCGCGGCGCGGGGTCGCCGCCGCCGTGCCCGTCGTGGAGCAGATGCCGAAGCCTCTCACCTTCGACGTCCACGTTGGGCAGGATGCGCGCGAGCCACCGCGGCAGCCACCACGCGGCCCGGCCGACGAGCGCCATCACCGCCGGGACGATCGTCATCCGGACGACGAAGGCGTCGAAGGCGACGCCGGCGGCGAGCGCGAAGCCCATCATCTTGATCATCGACTCGGAGGAGGAGAGGAACCCGGCGAACACCGCGATCATGATCACGGCGGCGGCGGTGACGACGCGGGCGCCGTGCCGGAAGCCGGTGACCACCGCCTCCCCCGGGGGCGCGCCGTGCACGTGCTCCTCGCGCATCCGGGTGACCAGGAAGACCTGGTAGTCCATGGCCAGCCCGAACACCACGCCGATCATGAAGATCGGCATCATGCTCATGATCGGGCCGGTCTCCTCGACGCCGAACAGCCCGGACAGCCAGCCCCACTGGAACACCGCGACGACGGCGCCGAAGGTGGCCGCGACCGTGAGCAGGAATCCGAGCGTGGCCTTCAGCGGGACCAGCAGCGACCGGAACACCAGCATCAGCAGGATGAACGCGAGCCCGACGACGAGCCCGAGGTAGGGCGCGAGGGCGCTGCTGAGCTTGGCCGACACGTCGATCATCATGGCGGTCCGGCCGGTGACCATGGCCTGCGCGCCGGTCTGCGCCTTCAGCCCGTCGCCCTTGCCGCGGATGGCCGAGACGAGGTCCTCGGTCTGCTGGCTGCTCGGCCCGCTCTTGGGAACGACGGTCAGGACGGCGGTGTCCCCCGCCGGGTTCGCCTGCGGCGGCGTCACGGCGGCGACGTCCGGCAGCGCCTTGATCTCGCCGGCGAACCGCTGCCCGGCCGCCTGCGCGTTCGCGCCGTCCACGACGACCATCAGCGGGCCGTTGAAGCCGGGCCCGAATCCCTTGTCGAGCAGGTCGTACGCCTTGCGCTGCGTGGTGGCGGACGAGGCGACCTCGTCGCCGGGCATGCCGAGCCGAAGATCCAGCGCCGGGACGGCGATCACGCCCATGCCGGCGATGGCCAGCAGGAGCACCGGCAGCGGGCGCCGGATGACGAACCGGGCCCACCGCTCGCCGAACGGCGGGCGGCCGCGGCGGGAGACGCCGCCGCGCAGGAACGGGATCCAGCCGCCGAGCACCTTGCGGCCGGCGAAGCCGAGCAGCGCGGGCAGCAGGCTCAGCGCGATCAGGACCGCGACGACCACGGCGAACGCGGCGGCGAGCCCCATCTCGGTGAGCATCGGGATGTCGACCACGGCGAGGCCGGCCAGCGCGATGACGACGGTCAGCCCGGCGAACACCACCGCCGACCCGGCGGTGCCGACGGCGCGTCCCGCGGCCTCCTCGCCGGTGCGGCCCTCGCGCAGTTCGTGCCGGTACCGGGAGACGATGAACAACGCGTAGTCGATCGCGACGGCGAGGCCGAGCATCAGCGCGAGCGTCGAGGTCATCGAGCTCATCTCGAACAGCCCGGTCGCCGCGGTGATCCCGGCCATCGCGATGCCGACGCCGAGGATGGCGTTCAGCAGCGGCAGCCCGGCGGCGATCAGCGACCCGAACGTGATGATCAGCACGACCGCGGCGACCGCGACGCCGATCACCTCGGTGGCGCTCTGCTCCGGCATCGCCTCGGTCGCGTCGCCGCCCATCTCCACCTGGAGCCCGGCGTCCCGGCCGGGCTGGGCGGCGGCGGTCAGCGCGTCGCGCGCGGCGTCGGTGACGTCGATCGCCGGCACCTTGTAGGTGACCTGCGTATAGGCGATCCGGCCGTCCTGCGAGACGGCCTTCGCCTGGAAGGGGTCGACGACGGAGGCGACCTGCGGCGCCGCCTTCAACCGAGCGACGACCTTCTCGACGCCCGCCTTGCCGGCGGGGTCGGTCACGGTCCTCCCGTCGGGCGCGGCGAACACGACCCGGGCGGTGGCGCCGTCCGCCGACGCCTGCGGCATCCGGTCCTTGAGCAGGTCGATCGCCTGCTGGGACTCGGTCCCCGGGATCGAGAAGTCGTTGGAGGTGGGCCCCTTGAGCACGGCGGCGCCGACGCCGAAGAGCACGAGCAGCCCCACCCAGAGCAGCGTGACGAGCCGGCGGCGCCGGAACGAGAACCGGCCGAGCCGGTAGAGGAAGGTGGCCAAGAGAGCGTCCCATCGGTAACGGGGCGTGCGGACATGGCCCCACGGCGGCCGGCCGTCGGGCTGTCACTTCGGTCAGGGGGGTGGTGGGGGTGCGGCCGCCCTGCTGGGGGACCCGGCGCCGCTGGGCGGCGGCGCGGCGCCGGGGGTCGGGAGGCGCCCGGTCACGGGCCGGGCAGCCCGGCGCGCAGCTGCGCGAACGCCGAGTCGATCAGTTCGGGCAGGTCGGCGCCGCCGGGCCCGTCGACCCACAGGTCGACGGCGGTGCGCATGGCGACGCCCGCGGCGCCGGCCAGCAGGTGCGGGTACAGGTCGCGGCCGGCGTGGGTGCCGGTGCGCGCGGCGATGACCTCGGCGATCTGCCGCTGCATCTCGCCGAGCCCGCACAGCTGCTTGCCGACGAGCGCGGGGTTCCGCTTGACCACGCGCAGCAGCGCGATGGTCTCGTCGCGGGTGTCGGTCGGCAGCAGGGCCTCCCGGACGACCTCGCGCAGCGCGTCCCAGATCGGCTCGCCCGCCGGGCGGGCGCGCAGGGCGTCGATCACGGCCTGCGCCCCGTCGGTGAGCGGCGCGACGATCGCCTCTTCCTTGCCGGGGAAGTAGTTGTGGAACGTGCGGGGGGAGACCCCGGCCGCGTCTGCGATCGCCTCGATGGTGACGCCCTCGACGCCGCGCTCCACGGCGAGGAGCGCGGCGGCGCGGCTGAGCGCCCGGCGCGTCGCGACCTTCTTGCGCTCGCGCAGGCTCGTCTCGGTCATGCCCTCACGGTAAACCGAACTTGCGTGTCCGGCAAAATTTCAGGCACTGCCAGCTTGCGTGATGTGCATCTCATCGCGGGCGGGAACGGATCCGCGGCGTCCGCCGTTCAGTGCCCGCACCGCCCCTACGCGGCGTCGTTAGTCGAGCGGCAGCCCCGTGTAGTTCTCCGCAAGCGACGCCTTCGCGGCCTCGGAGGAGGCCACGTAGTCCAGGTGCGAGCGCTGGAGCCGCAGGGCGAAGTCGTCGGCGGCCGGATCCACGTGCAGCAGCGTGGTCATCCAGTAGGAGAAGTGCTCGGCCCGCCACACGCGCCGCAGGCAGGTCGAAGAATACGCGTCGAGCAGAGCGTCCGAGCCCGTCGCGTACCGCTCCGTCAGCGCCCTGGCCAGCACGATCACGTCCGACACCGCCAGGTTCAGGCCCTTGGCGCCCGTCGGCGGGACGATGTGGGCCGCGTCGCCCGCGAGGAACAGCCGGTCGTGCCGCATCGGCTCGGCCACGAAGCTGCGCATCGGCGTGATCGACTTGTCGGTGATCGGCCCCTCGCGCAGCTTCCAGCCGTCGTCGGTGGCGAACCGGGCCGCGAGCTCCTCCCAGATCCGCGCGTCGGACCAGTCCGCGATGTCCTCGTCCGGCGCCACCTGCAGGTACAGCCGGCTGACCTGCGGGGAGCGCAGGCTGTGCAGCGCGAACCCGCGGTCGTGGTTGGCGTAGATCAGCTCGTCGGTGGACGGCGGGACGTCGGCGAGGACGCCGAGCCAGGCGAACGGGTACTCGCGGGAGAACGTCCGCAGCCCCGGCACCGCCGGGCGGCTGACGCCGTGGAACCCGTCGCAGCCCGCGATGAAGTCGCAGTCGAGCGTGTGCGTCCCGCCGCCGGCGTCGCGGAACGTCACGCTGGGCGCCGACGGGTCGAGGCCGACGACCTCGGTCTCGAAGCGCACGTCGCCGCCGTCCGCCAGCCGCCTGGCGACCAGGTCCTTGACGATCTCGGTCTGCGCGTAGACCGTGACGGTCCGGCCCGTCAGGTCGGTCAGCGGGACCCGGTGCCCCGCGCCGCCGAACCGCAGCTCCAGGCCGTGATGGACGAGGCCCTCGCGGTCGAGCCGCTCCCCCACGCCGCTCTCGCGGAGCACGTCCGTGGTGCCCTGCTCGAGCATCCCGGCCCGCTGCCGCCGCTCCACGTAGCCGCGGTCACGGCTCTCCAGGACCACCGAATCGATCCCCTGCAGATGCAGCAGATGCGACAGCAGCAGCCCCGCCGGGCCGCCGCCGATGATCGCCACCTGGGTACGCATCGAGCCTCCTCGTCATCGCTCTCTCGGGGGGGATCCCCCTGTGATGCTGGCGCGCGTACCCGCAGGTTCAGGCGCCGGTCTTCCGCTCGGTGGAAAACACCTCAGGGTGTCCGCGCCAGTGCTGGGCGACGTCCCGCGACAGCGCCCGCGCCGCCGTCGTCAGGGGCGGCAGCAGCCGCCGCAGGTCCGCGCTGCGGGTCCGCGCGACCAGCGACAGCGCGGCCACCACCTCCCCCGTCCCGTCGCGGACGGGCGCGCCGACCGACGAGGCGCCCAGCGTCATCTCGTCGCGGGTCAGCGCGTACCCCGAGCGGCGGACCTGCTCCAGGCAGCGCCGCATCTCGTCCGGATCCGTGATCGTGCGGGCCGCGTACCGCTCCAGCCCCGCGTCGATCACCCGCCTGCGGTACTCCGCCGCCGCGAACGCCAGCAGCACCTTCCCGACACCGGTGGTGTGCAGCGGCAGCGTCGCGCCGACCTGCGTCACGACCGGCACCGAGCGCGTCCCGCGCAGCCGCTCCACGACCAGGGCGCGGTCATCGCGCAGCACGGCGAGCTGCACGTTGTCGTGGGTCGCCTCGTACAGGTCCTCCATGTGCGGCAGTGCCAGCTCGCGCAGCCCGGTGACGGCGGGGGCCTGGCTGCCGATCCGCCACAGCCGGGTGCCGATGCGGTACGTCCCGTCCGGCACCCGCTCCAGGAACCCGCCCGCGGCCAGCTCGCCGACCAGCCGGTGCCCGGTGGCCAGCGGCAGCTCGGCGCGGCGGCAGATCTCGCTCAGGTTCAGGCGCACGTCGCCCTGGGCGAAGGCGTTCAGGATGGCCATCACCTTGCCCGCCACGCTCACCGGGCGCGCGCGCTCAGCCATGGCCCTCCCGCCGGTCACTCCTGTTCGGCCAGTACCCGCTGGGCGACGGCGAACGCCGAGTTCGCGGCGGGCACTCCACAATAGATCGCGGTCTGCAGCAGGACCTCCTTGATCTCCTCGGGGGTCAGCCCGTTGCGGAGGGCGGCGCGCACGTGCATGGCCAGCTCGTCCAGGTGGCCGCCCGCGACCATGGCGGTCAGCGTGATGCAGCTGCGGGTCCTGCGGTCCAGGCCGGGGCGGGTCCAGATCTCGCCCCAGGCGTACCGGGTGATCAGGTCCTGGAAGTCCTCGGTGAAGGCGTCCTTGCGGGCCTCGGCGCGGTCGACGTGCGTGTCGCCGAGCACTTCGCGGCGCGTCCGCATGCCCTCCGCGTGCCGTTCCTCGTCGGTGCGGCGCGCGCTCATCGGGCACCCTGCGGGGGGACGGCCCCCCACCGGTTCGCTTCGCTCATTCTCGTCCCTTCCATGTGCGGTCCAGGTGCGCGGTGATCGCCTCGGTGACGGGTTCGGGGCGTTCGGCGTTGGCGAGGTGCCCGGCGCCGTCGACCACGACGAGCTCGGCACCGGGGATGCCTTCGGCGAGCCGGTCGGCGTGCCCGCGCGGCGGGGTGGGGCCGTCCTCCGCGCCGGCGATCACCAGCGTCGGCGCGGCGATGTTGACGAGCGTCGCGGTGGCGTCGAAGGAGGCGAGCGCGTCGCAGCAGCCCGCGTAGCCCTCCGGGTCGGTTGCGCGGAGCATCGCGACGTACGGGTCCGCGCCGGTGAAACCGGGCGTGAACCAGCGTCCGGCGGCCGTGGCGGCGACCGGCTCCACGCCTTCGCGGCGGACGAGCTCCGCCCGCTCCCGCCACGGCCCCGGGTCGCCGAAGCGGGGCGAGGTGCAGCACAGGACGAGGCTCCTGACGCGCACCGGGTCGAGAAGCGCGAGGGCGGTGCCGATGGCGCCGCCGAGCGACACCCCGGCGTACGCGGCCCCGACGATCCTGAGGCGGTCGAGCAGCAGGGCGACCCCGGCGGCGAGGCCCTCGACGGTGTACGGGCCGGGCGGCGAGGGCGCGCCGCCGTGCCCCGGCAGGTCGTAGCGCAGCACCCGCCACCTGCGCGTGAGCGCCGGAAGCTGCGGCAGCCACAGGTCCATCGAGGTGCCGAGCGACGGGCCGAGGACGACGACGGGCGCGTCCGGCGGCCCGTCGAGGCGGTACTGCGGGATGCCGTGGTGCAGGGTTCCCGGGTGCGGGGTCATGCGCGGTTCCTCCGGTACGCGTCGAGGGCGCGGTCGGCCAGGGCGGCGGCCGCGCCGGTGCCGGGATCGTCTCCGAGGACGTCCAGCAGGCCGTCGAGGTTCGCGCGCATCCGGTCCGCCGACACCTCCAGGCCGCAGACCAGCTCGGCGGCGGTCTCGGCCGCGCCGCCCGTCAGCCGCAGGCACTCGCGCAGCGGCTGCCATTCGGCGTGCCACTCCCCCGCCGGGCGCTCCAGCGGCGCGGCCTGCGCGGCGAGGACGACCTGCGCGTACGCCGGGACCTGCAGCGCCGCCGAGCGGACGAGGGCCGACAGCGCCGGGTTGCGCTTGTGCGGCATCGACGACGAGCCGCCGCGCCCGGGCCCGGCGGCCTCGGCCACCTCGCCGACCTCGCTCTGCGCGAGCAGCCACACGTCGGTGGCGATCTTGCCGAGGGCGCCGGCGGTCACCGCGAGCGCCGAGGCCAGGTCCGCGACGGGGGTCCGGCGGGTGTGCCACGGCAGGACCGGCGCGTCCAGGCCGGTCTCCTCCGCGAACGCGGCCACGAGGTCGAACGCCCGGTCGCCGTAGGCGTCCAGCGTGCCGGCGGCGCCGCCGAGCTGGACCGGCAGCGCGACCGCCGCCAGCCGCTCGCGCGCCTCCAGGCAGCCGAGCAGCCAGTTCGCCGCCTTCGCGCCGAACGTGGTGGGCAGCGCCTGTCGGCCGAGCGTGCGCGCCGCCATCGGGGTGTCGCGGTACCGCGCCGCGGTCCCGGCCAGCGCGTCCAGTGCCCGGTCGAGATGGGCGAGGACGGCGCGCCTGGCCCGGGCCGCGACGAGCATCGCGCCGGTGTCGGCGATGTCCTGGCTGGTGGCGCCCTTGTGGACGTGCTCGCCCGCCGCGCCGGCGAGGCCGCGCAGGTCGGCGACCAGCGGGACGACGGGGTTCCCCGACCCGCGGGCCCGGCGCGCCACGTCCGCCACGTCGATCCCGCAGGACGCGGCGGCCGTGGTGATCGCCTCGGCCGCCGCGACCGGAATGATCTTCAGGCGGGCCTGGGCCCGGGCCAGCGCCGCCTCGGCGTCCAGCATCGCCGCGAGGTACGCGGCGTCGCTCGTGGCCGCCTCGGCCTCCGTCCCGGCGCGCACGGGCGACAGCAGCCCCGCGTCGGGCGACGGCCCGCCAGGAGACGGCGACGTCTCAGAAGGCAAGGAAGACCGTCTCCCCCTCGCCCTGCAGCCGCACGTCGAACCGGTACGTCCGGTCGCCCTCCCGCTCGGCGACGAGCGTCCCGCGGCGGTCCGCCGGGACCTCCGCGAGCAGCGGGTCGGCGGCGTGCGCGGCCTCGTCCTCCGGGAAGTAGATCCGGGTCGCGACCGGCTTCAGCAGCCCACGCGCGAACACCAGGAGCGCGATGTAGGGCGCGCCCGCCCCGACCGCGCCCGGCTTCACCGTGGTGAACCAGAACCCGCCCGCCGGGTCGGTGCCGCACCGCCCGAACCCGGAGAAGTCATGGCCCTCCCGGACGATGCCGCCCGGCCGAGCCGGGATCTCCCCGTTCTCGTCGGCCTGCCAGATCTCCAGCAGCGCGTCCGGCACCGGCTCGCCGGCGCCGTCGAGCACCCGCCCGCGCACGCTGATCGCGTCCGGGCGCCACGCGGGCGCGACCCGCGGGCCGGCCTCGTACGGCAGCGCGTAGCCGTAGAACGGGCCGACGGTCTGCGAAGGCGTGGCCTTCGCCGATGCGCTGTTCGCGGGCACGGTCATCACGCCTCCATCGGGGTGTCGCCCAGCACGATGTCCCACTGGAACCCCAATGCCCACTCCGGCTCGGTGAGATCCATGTCGAACCGCGAGATCAGCTTCTCGCGGTCCTTCTCCTCGGGGATCGACTGGAAGATCGGGTCGAACGGGAACAGCGGGTCGTCCGGGAAGTACATCTGCGTAACGAGCCGCTGAGTGAAGGCGGTGCCGAACACCGAGAAGTGGATGTGCGCCGGCCGCCACGCGTTGTGGTGGTTGCCCCACGGGTAGGCGCCCGGCTTGATCGTGATGAACCGGTAGCGGCCCTCGTCGTCGGTGAGGCACCGTCCCGCGCCGGTGAAGTTCGGGTCCAGCGGCGCGGGGTGGATGTCGCCGAGGTGGTCGTAGCGGCCCGCGGAGTTCGCCTGCCAGACCTCGACGAGCGCGTTCCGCACCGGGCGGCCCGCGCCGTCCAGGACCCGCCCGGTCACGATGATCCGCTGGCCGAGCGGCTCGCCGGAGTGCTGCACGGTCAGGTCGTGGTCCAGCCGTCCGAGCTCCTGGTGGCCGAAGACCGGCGAGGCCAGCTCGACGCTGTCCGGGCCGAGCTTCGGCATGATCAGCTCCTGCGACGGGGCGCGGAGCACCGTGCTCTTGTAGCCCGGATACAGGTACGGGGGATGCGTCATGCGCTCGTTCCTTCCTCGGCGTGCTCCGCCGGTGCCGCCCCGGTCGCGGCGCGGCGGCGCCCGCCCCTCCGTGATCCCGGCAGGGCCGCCTGCGCCGTCCGCACTGCCTCAACCCTGGCAGCAGCCGGCGACGGCAGCCCACCCGGGTTTCCACTCAACGGAAAATCAGGGCCACCGTCAGCACCGGACACCAGTGGGCTCCCCGGTGGAATCCGGGCACCGACCGCCTTACGCCTCCCCGGGCGGCGGTCAGAGCGTCTCGGGCAGGCCGAACACGGGGAACAGCGACGTGTCGAAGAACGCCGACACCTGCGCCACCCCCTCGCCGGTGATGCCGAGCACCTGGAGCTGGAACGGCCGGTGCACGCCCTCCGCGTCGCGCCGGTACATGCCGAAGGCGGGCTGCCCGTTGGCGGACGCCGGTACCATCCGCAGCTCCCCCGGCTCGGGCCCGCACTGCGCCTTGATGAGCCGGACGATCGTGTCCGCGCCGACGAACCACTGCGGGAACGGCGGCATCTCCCAGACCGCGTCCTTCCTGAACAGCTCCAGCAGCGCGTCCACGTCCGCGTCGTCGAACGCCCTCGCGTACCGTTCGAGCAGGTCGCGCTGGCCCGGGTCGGTGGGCTCGACCAGCTCGTCGCGGAGCGGCGCCGTCTCCTCCAGCTGCGCCCGCGCCCGCTGCAGCGCGCTGTTGACGGCCGCGGTGGAGGTGCCGAGCAGCTCGGCGGCCTCGGCCGCCTTCCACTTCAGGACGTCCCGGAGGATCAGCACGACCCGCTGCTTGGCGGGCAGGTGCTGGAGGGCGGCGACGAAGGCGAGCCGGGTGCTCTCGCGGGCGGCGACGATGGTGGCGGGGTCGGCGGCGTCCGCGCCGAGCACCGCGTCGGGCGCCGGCTCCAGCCACGGCACCTCCGGCGAGGCCACCACGGGCCGCTCCGGCTCGTCGCTCGGGGCGCCCAGCCCGGACGGCATCGGCCGGTGGCCGCGCTGGTCGATCGCGGTGAGGCAGACGTTCGTCGCGATCCGGTAGAGCCACGTCCGCAGCGACGACCGCCCCTCGAAGCCGTCGTAGGAGCGCCAGGCGCGCAGGTACGTCTCCTGGACGAGGTCCTCGGCGTCGTGGATGGACCCGAGCATCCGGTAGCAGTGCGCCAGCAGCTCCCGCCGGTACGGGTCGGCCAGCTCCTGAAAGTCCCGGTCCGTCTCTTTGGTGCTGTTCGCCATGGTGGTCATCACCTTTACTGGGGCGGCGTCACTGTGGCGGCGCTCACACGGCCGCCTCACACCCCCGACCGTAGGCGACCCCACCGACAGAACAGACGGGTTCCACCGATCCTACGCCCGACCTGCGGATTCACCAGTGCCGACCAGAGGGATCCGCGACCTCACCCGGCCGCGCCCCGAACGCCCGCCAGCAGCCCGGCTGGCCTGCAAGGAGACCAAGGCGACGGCGTGGCTGTGGACGTCGGGTCCCGGCTCCGGGTAGGGGGTCCGGCGGACCTCCACGAGATCGGCACATCGGGCGCACAGGTCGCACCTTTCCGGGCGGGAGCGTGGGGGCATGCGCGTGAAGATGATCCTGCCCGCCCTGACCGAGGCGTCGTCGCCGTTCTTCAGGCCGATCAAGTACTCGCTCTTCCCGCCGCTCGGGCTCGCCACGCTCGCCGGCCACCTCGACCCGGACGACGACGTGACGCTGACCGACGAGCACGTCCAGAAGGTCGACCTGTCCGACGAGCCCGACCTGGTGGTGATCCAGGTGTACATCACGTCCGCTCGGCGGGCCTACGAGCTGGCGGACCACTACCGCGCGCGGGGCGCCTACGTGTGCCTCGGCGGGCTGCACGTGACGTCGCTGCCGGACGAGGCGGCGGCGCACGCCGACACGATCTTCTGCGGGCCGGGCGAGGACACCTGGCCGCGCTTCCTCGCCGACCTGCGCGCGGGGCGGCCGGCGCCGCGCTACGACTCCTCGGAGCGGACGCTGGCCGGGCTGCCGCCGGTGCGGCGGGACCTCATCGACCGGCGCCGGTACCTCGTGCCGAACTCGATCGTCGTGTCCCGCGGCTGCCCGCACGTCTGCGACTTCTGCTACAAGGAGGCGTTCTTCGAGGGCGGCAAGTCGTTCTACACCCAGACCGTGGACGCGGCGCTCGCCGAGATCGACCGGCTGCCCGGCCGGCATCTGTACTTCCTGGACGACCACCTGTTCGGCAACGCGCGGTTCGCGGGGGCGCTGTTCGACGGGATGCGCGGGATGGGGCGGCTGTGGCAGGCCGCCGGGACGGTCCAGTCGGTGCTTCGGCCGGGGCTGCTGGAGAAGGCCGTGGAGTCGGGGCTGCGGAGCCTGTTCGTGGGGTTCGAGACGGTCAACTCCGGCAACCTGGCCGAGCAGCGCAAGTGGCAGAACATCGACCGGGACTACGGGCAGGTGATCAGGCGCCTGCACGACCACGGCGTCATGGTGAACGGCAGCTTCGTGTTCGGCATGGACCAGGACGACCCGAGCGTGTTCGGGCGGACGGTCGAGTGGGCGGTCGGCCAGGGCATCGAGACCGCGACGTTCCACGTGATGACGCCGTATCCCGGCACGCGGCTGTACGCGCGGATGGAGAAGGCGGGACGGATCCTTCACCGCGATTGGGACCGCTACGACACGCGTACGGTCGTGTTCAAGCCCGCCCGGATGACCGCCACGCAGCTGGAGGACGGGTACTGGCGCGCCTACCGGGACTTCTACCGGTGGCGGAACATCGCGCGGGGCGCCGCGTCGAAGCCGACGCTGCGCGGCAAGGCCCGGCACGCCGCCTACGCGGGCGGGTGGAAGAAGTTCGAGCCGGCGTGGGACGTGGTGATCCGCGCGAAGCGGGCGGGTGCGGCGCTGCCGCTGCTGGAGTCGGTCCTGTCCGGCTTCGGAGCCCGGCCCGCGGGCGCCGGACGGCCCGCGGCGGCACCCGACGACCGGCCCGCGGCGGGGCGCGGCGAGCGGCCCGCGGGCGACACGCCGGTGACGATTGCGGAAACTCCGCTTTCCTGAAGCGGAAACACTTCCGTCGGAACGGGTATGCCTGCACCCTAGAGTGCACATCAGTCCGTTGCCTTCAGGAGGGACCGTGATCGCGAGACCGGAGGGCGGCCCGCGCGTCGTCGTGGGAGTCGATGACTCCTCGGGGGCACGATGCGCGCTCTCCTGGGCGATCGGCGAGGCGCGGCTGCGCCGGCTGCCGCTGCTCGTCGCCCACTCCGCGCCGCTGCCGCCGCACGTCTCGGCGGCGGGCCAGCTCGGCTGCGGGATCACCGACGCGCTGCGCGGGTCGGGCGCCGAGCTCGTCGCCCGGCTGCTGGACGAGGTGAGCGGCGGCCCGCCGGACGGCGTGGAGATGAGCGCGCTGGCGCTGGTCGGGGAGCCGGGAGCGACGCTGGTCCGGCTGGCGGGCGAGGACGACATCCTCGTCGTCGGGCACGGGACGCGGGGGCCGTTCTCGCGGCTGCTGCGCCCGTCGGTGCGGCTGCACTGCGCGCGCCGGGCGCGGGCGACGCTGGTGTGCGTGCGGCCGCCGGCGATCGGGACGCTGCCGGACTGCCTGACGCTGCGCGACGAGCCCGAGCACGTGCCCGACCGCTCGCGGTTCCGGTGGCTGGGCCGGGCGCTGCGGCTCGCGCGCTGACCCGGGGCGCGGCCGCCCGGGCCCGCGCCGCATAGGCTGCGGGCATGCGCAAGTACGTGATCATCGGCGCCCAGGGCAGCGGGAAGGGGACGCAGTCGCTGCTGCTGGCGCGCGATCTCGACCTGGTGCACATCGGGGTCGGTGACATCTTCCGCTGGCATGTGCAGAACCACACCAAACTCGGCGCGCAGGTGCGGCGCGCGATGGCGGCGGGCGAGCTGGTCGGCGACGACCTCGTGGAGGGGGTCGTGCGCGGCAGGCTCGAGCAGCACGACTGGAACTACGGGTTCATCATCGACGGGTTCCCGCGCAGCAGGCGGCAGGCGGAGTTCTTCCTGGAGAGCTACGACATCGACGGAGTGATCCACCTGGACCTGCCGGACGAGGAGGTCCGCCGCCGGGTGTTGGCGCGCAGGCTGTGCTCCGAGTGCGGGATGGACTACAACCTGATCGCGGACCGGCCCACCCAGGAGGGTCGGTGCGACGTGTGCGGCGGCCGGCTCGTCGCCCGGGAGGACGACACCGAGGAGGCCGTGACGGAGCGGCTGCGGCTCTACCGGCGGAAGACCGCCCCGATCCTGGAGCTGTTCGCCCGCAAGGAGTACGTGGTGACGGTGGACGCGCGGCCCGGCATCGACGAGGTGCAGCGGACGCTGCGGAAGAAGCTCGGCCTGCCGGCGCCGCGATGACCCCGGCCCGGCCCCCGGCGCTCCCGCCCGAAGCCGCGCCCTCCCCGGTCGTGGAGCTGGACGACGCCCGGTTCGCGCGGCGCGGCCTCCGGCTGTTCCTGAAGCGCGACGACCTCGTCCACCCGGAGCTTCCGGGCAACAAGTGGCGCAAGCTCCGGCACAACATCGGCCCCGCCCGCGAGCACGGGACGCTGCTGACGTTCGGCGGGGCGTACTCCAACCATCTGCGGGCGACGGCGGCGGCCGGGGACGTCTTCGGGTTCGCGACCGTCGGGGTGGTGCGAGGTGAGGAGCACCTGCCGCTCAACGCCTCGCTGGCGTACGCCGAGGGCCGGGGCATGCGGCTCGCGTACATGGACCGGACGACGTACCGCCGCAAGCACGAACCGGACGTCGTCGCCGCGCTGCGGGAGCGGTGGGGCGACTTCTACCTGCTGCCGGAGGGCGGCAGCAACGCCCTGGCGGTCCGGGGCTGCGCGGAGCTGGGCGCCGAGTCGGCGGGCTTCGACGTCGTCTGCTGCCCGTGCGGGACGGGCGGGACGCTGGCGGGCCTGGCGGCCGGGCTGCCGCCGAGCGCGCGCGCCCTCGGCTTCTCCGTCCTCAAGGGCGGTTTCATGGACGCCGAGGTGGAGCGGCTCCAGCGGGAGACGTACGGGGAGCGGCGCGGGTCGTGGCGCGTCGAGCACGGCTTCCACTTCGGTGGCTACGCCCGGACGTCCCCCGAACTGGACGGTTTCATCGGCGGCTTCGCCGCCCGGCACGGGCTGGTCCTCGACCGGATCTACACCGCGAAGATGATGTTCGGGATCGCCGCGCTGGCCGAACGCGGCGCGTTCCCGGAGGGCACGCGGATCCTCGCGGTCATCACCGGCTGACCGCCCCGGCGTCGCGCTCGCCGGGGCGGTGCCGCACGGTCGACGCCCGCGCGCCCCCGCCTCAGGCCGAGGGGAGGTCGACCAGCGCCGCCAGCGCCGCGCGGTGGCGGTCGGCGGTGCCGAGCGCGATCGAGTCGGCCTTGGCGCGCTTGAGGAACAGGTGCGAGGAGTTCTCCCAGGTGAACCCGATGCCGCCGTGCATCTGCACGCACTCCTCGGCGGCCTTCAGCGCGACCGCCGAGCAGTGCGCCTGGGCGACCGCGACGGCGACCGGCAGGTCCGCGTCGCCGGAGGCCGCGCAGGACGCGGCGTACCGGGCGACGGCGCGGGCCTGCGTGATGGACGTCCACAGGTCGGCGAGCCGGTGCTTGAGGCCCTGGTAGGAGCCGACGGGACGGCCGAACTGGTACCGGTTCTTGACGTAGGCGACGGTGTCGTCCAGGCACCGCTGGGCGAGCCCCAGCTGCTCGGACGCCAGCATCGCCGCGCCGGTCAGCAGCGCGGCGCGGACCGCGTCGCCGCCCTCCGCGACGCGCCGCGCGGGCGCCCCGGACAGGGCGATGTCGGCCAGGCGCCGGGTCATGTCGAGCGAGGTGACGGCGGTGCGGGTGGCGTCGGCGGCGTCCACCGCGTACAGCCCGTCGGCGGCCGGGACGAGCAGCACGTCGGCCGCGAGGCCGTCGGCAACCCCGGCGATCTCGCCGGTCAGGGTCCCGTCCGCCGCCCGGACGGTCGGGGCGACCTCGCCGGGCGGGGTCGCGAACGGGACGGCGAGCACCGCGATCCTCTCCCCGGCCGCCAGGGACCCGAGCAGTTCCCGCTCCCCCGCCGCCAGCAGCGCCGCCGTCGCGATGACGGAGCTGGCCAGGAACGGGACGGGCGCGACGGCGCGGCCGAGCTCCTCCATCACGACGGCGGTCTCGCGCCAGGTCGCGCCGGCGCCGCCGAGGTCCTCGGGGACGGGCAGCCCGGCGCAGCCGAGCTGGCCGGCGACGGCCCGCCACAGCGCCGCGTCGTACGGCTCGTCCTTCTCGGTGCCGGCGAGGACGGCGGTCCAGGGCGCCTTGTCGTCGAGCAGCTCGCGGACGCCGGCGCGCAGGTCGTTCTCGATCTCGGAGTAGAGGAGGTCGCTCACTTGGGCAGGTCCTTCCACGCCACGTCCTTGTCGACGCGGATCTCACCGGGCAGGCCGAGGACGCGCTCGGCGATGATGTTGCGCAGGATCTCCGAGGTGCCGCCCTCGATGGAGTTGCCCTTGGCGCGCAGGTAGCGGTAGCCGGGCGAGCGGCGGGTGAAGTCGACCTCGGTGGGGCGGCGCATCGTCCAGTCGTCGTAGCGCAGTCCCTCGTCGCCGAGCAGTTCCAGCTCCAGGCCGGAGACCTCCTGGTTGAGCTTGGCGAAGGCGAGCTTGGCGCCGGAGCCCTCGGGGCCGGGCTGCCCGGCGGTGAGCTGCTGGCGCAGCCGCTCGCCGGTGAGCCGGGCGGCCTCGGTCTCCACCCAGGCGCGCAGGACCGCGTCGTGCAGGCCGGGGGTGCGCAGCTCGGGCCGGTCGCGCCACAGGGCCGCGACGACGCCGATCATCCCGCTCTCGCGGGGCGTGGCGGCGCCGCCGATCGCGACCCGCTCGTTCATCAGCGTGGTGGTGGAGACCTGCCAGCCCTGGCCGACCTCGCCGAGCCGGTGCTCGTCGGGGATCGCGACGTCGGTGAGGAAGACCTCGTTGAACTCGGCCTCGCCGGTGATCTGCCGCAGCGGCCGGACCTCGACGCCGGGGGCGGTCATGTCGCAGACGAAGTAGGTCATGCCGCGGTGCTTGGGCACGTCCGGGTCGGTGCGGGTGACGAGGATCGCCCAGCGGGCCTCGTGCGCCATCGACGTCCAGACCTTCTGGCCGTTGACGATCCAGCGGTCGCCGTCGCGGACGGCGCGGGTGGCGAGCGCGGCGAGGTCGGAGCCGGCGCCGGGCTCGCTGAACAGCTGGCACCACCGCTCCTCGCCGGTCCACAGCGGGCGCAGGAGGCGGCGCTTCTGCTCCTCGGTGCCGAAGGCGAGGATCGTCGGCGCGGCCATGCCGAGCCCGATGCCGTTGCGCTCGGGGTGGTTGGTGGGCGCGCCCGCCTTCGCGAACCACCGGTCGACGGCGGGCTGCAGGGCGCGGGGGGCGCCGAGCCCGCCGAGCCCCTCGGGGTAGTGGACCCAGGCCAGGCCGGCGTCGAACCGGGCGCGCAGGAACTCCAGCGGCTCGGTGGCGGACGGGTCGTGGGCGGCGAGGAACTCGCCGACGCGCCTGCTCAGCTCGTCGGCGTCGGGCGGTGCAGTGCTCACAGGGCGAACCTCCGCGCGGGGTGCAGGGGTGGCGAACGGGCCACCGCGAACGAACATACCAACCGGTCGGTATGGCCCGTCCACCCTAGGAACCGGCACGGGGGTCGGTCAACCGCCCGCGCGCGACCCGGTCGCCCTACGAACCGGCGGCGAACGCGCGGGCGAGGGCCCGGTGGTCGTGGTAGTCGCGCGTCTCGACGATCAGTCCGTCCCGGACGCGCAGCACCTGCACGTTCGAGAAGCGGAACTCGTGGCCCGTGGTGGCGACGCGGCCGTCGTAGTCGAACTCGGCGACGATCACCTCCGGATCGTCCGTCTCGTGCACCACCACGTCCCGGGCGCGCAGTTGGAGCGGCCCTTCGGCGGCCCTGCGGAAGTGCTCGCCGATGACCGCGCGGCCCTCCAGGTGCGACGGCGCCGGCGGGAGCGCGAACGGCTGGTCGACCACCGCGTCCTCGGCGTAGAGGTCCGCCAGCTCGTGCCAGCGGCCGGCGGAGATCCCGGCGCTCAGCCGCGCGAACACCTCGCGCGGCGCGGGGGCGGTCACGCCATCGCCTCCTCGAACGCCTGGTGGTGGGCGTAGTCGCGGGACTCGACGATGCGCCCGTCCCGGACCCGCATGACGAAGACGTTCGGCACCACGAAGTCGCGGCCCGTCTCGGTATTGCGGCCCGCGTACTCGAACTCGGCGACGATCACCTCCGGGTCGGCGGTCTGGTGGACGACCACGTTGCGGGCCGCCATCTCCACCGGGAGGGTCTCCAACTGGGCGAAGTGCTCGCGCAGCGCCTCGCGGCCCTCCAGCCGGGACGCGGGGCGGGCGAACGGGTGCACGACCACCGCGTCCTCGGCGTACAGCTGCGGCAGCCCGTCGGGCCGCCGCGCGGTCACCCCGTCGATCAGCCGCTGGAAGACGGCGCGGGGGGTGGCGAACTCGGACATAACTCTCTCCCGTACAATCGGAGTTTCTGCTCCGCATCCGAAAATATGGAGTCCGCACTCCACTTGTCAACGGGAAGGCCGCGATGACGACCTCGTCCGGGAAGCCGCTGCGCGCCGACGCCCTGCGCAACCGCGCCAAGGTCCTCGCCGCGGCCGAGGACGTGTTCGCCGCGCAGGGCACCTCCGCCTCGACCGAGGAGGTCGCGCGCCGCGCCGGGGTCGGGATCGGCACCGTCTTCCGGCACTTCCCCACCAAGGAGTCGCTGCTGGAGGCCGTGCTCGTCGCGCTGCTGGAGCGGCTGGCCGGCGAGGCGCGGGAGCTGGCGTCGGCCGCCGACCCCGGCGAGGCGTTCTTCGGCTTCTTCGCCCGCGTGGTCTCCCAGGCGGCGACCAAGCAGGCCGTCACCGAGGCGCTGGCCGAGGCGGGCGTCGACGCCCGCGAGGCTACCGGACGCACCGGACCGGACGTGAAGGACGCGATCGGCGCCCTGCTGGAGCGGGCCCAGCGGGCCGGGGCCGTCCGCGCGGACATCGGCCCGGCCGAGGTCACCGCCCTGCTGGCCGGGATCTCCTTCGCCGCCGGGCGGGCCGGCGGCAGCGACGACGTCCTCCGGATCGCCTTCGACGGCCTGCGCCCGCAGGGCGGCGAGGCGGATCAGGCGGCCGCGCGGAGGTAGTGCGCCCAGTACCCCTGCCACGGGCCGTAGCCCTCGGCGATCCGCTGCAGGTCGGCGTCCGACAGCGGGCGCCCGTAGGCGCGCGACGCGGCACCGCGCAGCGCCTTCTCCAGCGGTGTCTCCTCCATCCGGCCAAGCCCCCGGATGAGGATGAAGTTCGCCGACCAGGCACCCACACCGGGCAGCGACAGCAGGAACTTCTTGACCTCGCCGTAGGGGCCGGTGCGGAGGAAGTCCTCGTCCGTCCCGTGCCAGGCGTGCAGCGCGCCGTGCAGGTAGCGGCCCTTGCGCTCGTTGCCGACGAGCTCGGCGATCCGCCCCTCGGACAGGGTGACGAGCTGGTCGACGTCGGGGAACGCCGCGTACTCGGCGCCGTCCACGGTGATCCGGTCGCCGAACTCGTCGCGCAGGGCGTGCTTGCCGCGCGCGGCGGCGGCCCGCGGCGCGCGCTGCGACAGGATCGCCCACACGAGGTTCTCCAGCGGCGTCGGGAACTTCACCTGGTGGTAGCCGTACAGCCGGTCGAGGACGGGCGCGAACGCGGGATCCTCCCGTCCGATCGCGTAGAAGCCGGTGAGGTCGTCGCCGAGGCTGAGGTGGAACGCGATGCGGTCGGCGGCGGCGCTGACGACGTCCTCTGTGAGCGGCTCGGCGGCGTGCAGGGTCGCGCGCACGCCGTCGCCCGCCTGGACGACCCTCGCGGCGACCGTCCGGCCGGCCGCGCGCAGCGCCTTGGTGAGGGTGCCGCCGTCGACCGCCTGCTCGCCGGCGGTGGGCGCGAAACCGCACATGAAGCGGAGCGCGGGCCCCAGGTCGAACGGCGGCGCGGCGGGCAGCTCGACGGTCTCGGTGAACAGGGGCGGGACGGTCATGGCCGGTCCTTCCCGATCAGGGCGGTGGGCGGAAGCGGGGATACGGGGCGCGGGGACGGCGGCGGCGTCAGGAGGCCAGCTCGGCGGGCAGGTCGTCCCGGTGCAGGACCGTCAGCGAGGTCACCGCGCGGGTCAGCACGACGTACAGCCGGGCCAGCCCGCGCGCCTCGGCGGCGGCGATGGCGGCGGGCTCGGCGACGATCACGTGGTCGTACTCCAGGCCCTTGGCCAGCGTCGCCGGGACGACGAGCAGCCGCGCGGTGCCGTCGGACTCCGGCCCGAGCAGCGAGGCGTCCAGCCCGGCCTCCGCCAGCGCCGCCGCGTGCGCGTCCGCGAGCGCGTCCGGCACGATCAGGCCGATCGAGCCCGCCCGGGCGAGGGCCTCGCGCGCGGCGTCCACCGCCGCGGCCACCACGTCGGGCACGCGCCGCACGTCCAGCGCCCCGGCGCCGGCGCGCAGCGACCGCGGCCTCTCCAGCTCGGGCGCGATGTGCGGGAGCAGCCGCGCGGCGTAGTCGAGGACGGTGCCGGGCACGCGGAAGCCGAGGGTCAGCTCGGTGACCTCGCCGTCCTGCCCGAGATGGGTCAGGACCTCCTTCCAGGACCGCGCCGACCAGGCCGTCGTCCCCTGGGCGAGGTCGCCGAGGACGGTCGCCGACCCGGTGCCGCAGCGGCGGCCGAGGGCGCGCAGCTGCATCGCCGACAGGTCCTGCGCCTCGTCCACGACCAGGTGCCCGAGCGATGCGGTGCGCTCGATGAGGTCGGCCAGCTCGTCCAGCAGCGCCCGGTCGGCGGTGGTCCACTTCACCGAGCGGTGCGACCGGGCGGGCCTCTCCCACAGCAGCGCCGCCTGCTCCTCGGCGTCGAGGACGCCCTTCGCCGCGGCGCTCAGGAAGGCGGCGTCCGACAGCAGCCGGTAGAGGACCTGCTCGGGCGAGACCTTGGGCCACACCTGGTCGAGCAGCTGCTTGACCGGCCTGCTGCGCGCCACCTGGTCCTGGACGCGGTCGTCGGGGGCCTCGCCGCGCTGCTCCATCCGGACGAGGATCTGGTGCGCGAGCCGCTGCGCGAACGCGGCGCGGCCGCTGCCGTAGCGGGTGGTGCCGCGCAGCGCGGCCGCGATCTCCCTGACCTCGTGGTCGGCCAGCCGGTAGCGGGCGACGCCGCGGGTGACGACGAGGCCCTCCTCCGGCTTGCGGACGTGCAGCCACAGCGCCCTGCGCAGCACGTCGGCCATCCGCGCCTCGCCCTTGGCGGCCGACACCGCCGCGGGCTCCTCCCCCAGCGGCTCGCCGAGCAGGTCGTCGATGGTGGCCTGCTCGACCCGGACCTCGCCGAGCGCGGGCAGCACCGCCGCGATGTAGGCGAGGAACGCGCGGTTCGGGCCGACGATCAGCACCCCGGACCGCGACAGCCGCTCGCGGTGGGTGAACAGCAGGTAGGCGGCGCGGTGCAGGCCCACCGCGGTCTTCCCGGTGCCGGGGGCGCCCTGCACGCAGACGGTGCGGGGCAGGTCGGCGCGGACGATCACGTCCTGCTCCGGCTGGATGGTCGCGACGATGTCGCGCATCGGACCGGTGCGGGGGCGCTCGATCTCCTCGGTCAGGATCCGGGACGGGCCGGGCTCCGCGCCGCCGTCGAGCGGCTCGTCCTCGAAGGCGGTCAGCTCGCCGCCCTGGAAGCCGAAGCGGCGCCGCAGCCCCCAGCCCATCGGCTCGGCCGGGCCCGCCTGGTAGAACGCCCGCGATACCGGGGCGCGCCAGTCCAGCACCAGCGGGCGGCCCTCGTCGCCGTCGTGGACGTGCCGCCGCCCGACGTACATGACGGCGGGCAGGTCGGGGCCGTCGTCGCCGTCGCGGTCCATCCGCCCGAAGAACAGCGGGGTGTCGGGGTGGTCGGCGAGCGCCGCGACCCGCTGGTCGAGCAGCGACTCCAGGAACTGCTTGGACACCCAGTCGGCGGCGACGTCGGCGGACAGGCCTTCCGCGTGCTCGCGCATCCGGCGCAGCGCGGCGCGGGACTCGGCCAGGTGGGCGCGCTCGGCGGCGAGGATCGACGGTTCGGCGGGCATGCCGGAGGACCTCCTGGAGGCGAGGGGTGGACGCGGGGCGGCGAAACCCACCACCTTACCGGCCTGGAACGGCTCGCGCGGCACCATTTCGACGCCGGCGGCGGGGCGTCCGAGAGAGGGTGCTATACAGCACTTGTAGGTATAAATGATCAGTCCTCCTGCCCTCCGCTGCTCTCGCTCCCGCCGGTCAGGAGCGTCCGCGGTCCCCTCGGGAAGGAGCCCCGTGAAACTGAAGGTCCACGAAGCCGGCGGCGGCGACAGGACCGCCGTGCTCATCCACGGCGTCATGGCGTCCGCCGGCACCTGGTGCCGCGTCGCGCCGCTGCTCGCCGCGCGCGGCTACCGGGTCCTCATGCCGGACCTGCGCGGCCACGGGGAGAGCGCGCACGCCGCCGAGTACTCCCCCGAGCTGTTCGCCGCCGACCTGGTGGAGTCCCTTCCCACCGGCGCGGACGTCGCGATCGGGCACTCCCTCGGCGCGCTGTCGCTCTCCCTGGCCGCCGCGGACCTGCGTCCCGCCAAGGCCGTCTACAGCGACCCGGCGTGGCGGATCGGCGGCGAGCCGGGCGCGGACCACGACGGGTTCGCCGCCTTCACCAAGCGGGCCACGGCGGAGCGGCTCCGGAAGATGTGCCCGAAGTGGGCGGACGAGGACATCGCCGCCGAGCTGGACGGGTACGCGCGATGGGACGTCCGCGCGGCCGGGTGGCTGCGCGAGGCGATCGACCTCGTCCCGGACCGGCCCGTCGTGCCGTCGCTGGTGCAGGCCGCGGGCGACCGGCGGCTGGTGCCGGACGACCTCGCCGCCGGCCTGCGCGCGAAGGGCTTCGCGGTCACGCGGGTCGAGGGCACCGGCCACTGCGTGCACCGCGACGACCTCGGCGGCTTCATGGCGTCGCTGGAGGGCTGGATCTGAGCGGCCGCCGCGCCGCCGTGCTCTTCGGCCGCGGGACGGCGGTGCGCCTTGCCGCGCGGCGCGGCCGTGTGTGACGTTGGCGGCATGGTGAGTCTGACGGGAAAGTCGGCGTTGGTCACGGGCGCGTCGTCCGGCATCGGCGCGGTCGTCGCGGAGGCGCTGGCCGAGGCGGGCGCGCGGGTCGGGCTGGTCGCGCGGCGCGAGGAACTGCTGGAGAAGACGCTCGCCCGCTGCCGCGAGCACTCCCCCGGCTCGGCGATGTGGGTCGCCGACCTCTCCGACCCGGACGCTGCCGCCGGGCTCGCGGCCGCCGCGGCGGCCGAGCTCGGCGGCGTGGACGTCCTGGTCAACAACGCGGCGATGCCGAAGCGGCGGCGCGTGCAGGACATGGCGCTCGCCGAGAACGACGAGGTGATGCGGCTGAACTACCTGTCGCCGGTGCGGCTGACGCTCGCGCTGCTGCCCGGGATGATCGAGCGGGGGCACGGGCACCTGGTCGCGATCGGGTCCGTCGCGGCGCGGCTCGGCCCGCCGCACGAGGCCGCGTACGGCGCGTCCAAGGCGGCGCTGACCGCGTTCTGGGAGAGCATGGCCGTCGACCTGGACGGGACGGGCGTGCAGGCGCACATCGTCCAGCCGGCGCTGATCGACACCGACCTGTTCACCCTGCCGGGCAACGAGCCGCCGCTCAGCGACCTGTCCGACGCGCTGCCGCCGCGGGAGGTCGCCGCGGCGGTGCTGGAGGTCATCGAGAACGGGCGGTTCGAGCGGTACGTGCCCGACTGGTTCGCCGAGATGGCGTCGGGCAAGGCCGCGGACGTCGAGGGGTTCCTCGCGGGCGTGAAGGAGTGGACCCGCGACCGGCTCCAGGCGCTCGGCGCCGAGCCGGCCTGACCCGGCGTCACTGCAGGAAGCGCAGGGCGAGCCCGGTCAGCGGGCCGCGGTCGCCGTCGTCGGCGCGCTGCAGGACGCGCTGCGAGCCGTTCAGGACGAGCGCGCGCAGCGGGCCCGGCGGCAGCGGCACGGGCCGCTTCGCGGCCATCGGCAGGTCGAGCAGTTCGCCGTCGCGGTCGAGCAGCAGGTCGCGGGCGATCTTCGCGGTCAGGTGGCTCGGGCCGACGCCGTGGCCGGCGTACCCGAGCGCGTAGACGACGCGCCGCCCGCGGCCGAGCCGCCCGGCGTGCGCGAAGCAGTTGACGGTGCCGGCGACGGGACCGCACCAGCCGCGGTCGATCCGCACGTCGTCCAGCTGCGGGAACGTCCAGCGGAACGTCTCCTCCAGCCGCCGGAACACCTGCGGCGACCGGTCCTGGCGCGGGTCGGGGCCGCCGGGCGCGAACGGCGCGTCGCGGCCGCCCCACAGGATCCGGCCGTCGGGGGTCGGCCGGTGGAAGTGCGGCATGATCCGCTTGTCCTCGACGCCCGCGCCGCCCTCCCAGCCGGCGCGCTTCCACTGCTCGCCGGTGAGCGGCTCGGTGACGACGATCGAGGCGACGATGGTGAACAGCCAGCGCCGCAGCGCGGGCACCGCGTGCGCGTAGGCGTTGGTGGCGAGCAGCGCCCGGTCCGCCCGGACGTCGCCGCCGGGGGTGCGGGCCAGGACGTGCGTGCCGGGCAGGGCGAGGCTGTGGACGGGCGTCGACTCGAAGACCCGCACGCCGAGGCGGACGGCGGCGTCGCGCAGGCCGCGGGTGAGCGCGGCGGGGTCCACCAGCAGCGCGTCGTCCTCGAAGTGCCCGCACCGGATCCGGTCGCTGGCGACGAGGGCGCGGCATTCGGTGCCGCTGAGGTAGCGCAGGTCGTCGAGGCCGAGCCGCTGGGACGCCTCGAGGTCCTGGCGGATCCGCTCGTCCTGCTCGGGCCCGTTCGAGACCGTCAGCAGGCCGGGGCGGGTCAGGTCGGCGTCGATGCCCTCGTCGCGGACGAACGCGGCGATCTCGCGCAGCGTGCTCCGCATCGCCAGCCGGGTGGCGCGCGCACGCGCCGGGCCGACCTTGCGGGCCAGGTCGTGGAGGTTGCGGCCCACCATCGTCATGGCGAAGCCGCCGTTGCGGCCCGACGCGCCGTACCCCGCGACGCGCTGCTCCAGCACGGCGACGTCCACGGACGGGTCGGCGTGCTTGACGTGGATCGCGGTCCACAGTCCGGTGAAGCCGCCGCCCACGATGGCGACGTCCACGTCCAGGTCGCCGTCGAGCGGCGGCGCCGGCTCGTAGGGGTTGCGGGACAGCCACAGGCTCCGCGTCCTCCAGTCCGCCATAACGCCCTCCGCGCCGTCGCCGGCACGCGCGCGCGTTGCTCGCGAGCACCCGTTGCCCGCGCGCGCACGCCTCAGTAGGGTGATGATCCGTCAGTGATCCACATCACACAAGGCCCGCGATGGCACAAGGCCCGCGATGCGGACCGCCGGGCACCGGACCGGCCGGGAGGCGCCGATGTCGACCGCTCAGGGACTGCGGGTCGCGGACGTCACCGTGCGGGTCGGCGGGGTCACCGCCGTCCGGGGCGCCGCGCTGACGGTCCCGCCCGGCACGGTCGCCGGGCTCGTCGGGCCGGACGGCGCGGGCCGGGCGACGCTGTGCGACGTCATCGCCGGGCTGCGCCGGCCCGCCGAGGGCACCGTCCACCTGGGCGACGCCGACCTGACGGGCAGCGCCGCGCGGGAGCGCGCGCGGCGCGGGATCGCCCGGACGTCCCGGGAGCCGGCCCGGTGGCGGTCGCGGACCGTCCGCGAGAGCGTCCGGGCCGCGGCGCGCAGGCATGCGGCCCTGTGCGACCACGGCGGCCGGACCGCGCGGGACCGCTGGGCGCGCCGTCGCCGCGCGCGCGGCGAGGCGAGCGACCGCGCCGACGAGCTGCTGGCCCGCGTGGGGATCGCCGAGTTCGCCGACCTGCCGGAGCGGGACGTGCCACCGGGCGTGGTGCGCCTGACCGGGCTGGCGCGCGCGCTGGCCGCCGAGCCCGCCGTGCTGCTGCTTGACGATCCGTGGGCGGACCTACCGGAGCGCCACGCCAGGGCGCTGGAGGTGCTGTTGCGCGACCTCGCCGCCGAGGGCGTCGCGGTGCTGGTCGCCGAGCGCGACCTGGAGCCGGTGCTCGGCGTGTGCGACGTCCTGCACGTGCTGGACGGCGGCCGGGTCATCGCGGCCGGGCCGCCCGCCGAGGTCCGCGCCGACCCGTGCGTCCGGGCCGCCTACCTGGCGGGACCGGCCCCGGTCACCAGGTGTCCACCCAGCGCCGCGACCGGTCCGCGGTGGGCGGTGCGGACGCGAACGCCGTGGTGACGAGCCGGCGGGTGCCGGCCGGGTCGATCACGTCGTCCAGCTCGAACACGGTGGCGGCGTTGAGCGCCTTGCCGTGCTCGTAGGCGGCGGCGACCATCGTCTCGAACAGCGCCTTCGGGTCCTCGGCCGCCGCGAGCTCCTTGCGGAACCCGAGCCGGACGGCGCCCTCCAGGCCCATGCCGCCGATCTCGCCGGTCGGCCACGCGACGGTCGCGAGCGGCGCCTTGAAGCCGCCGCCCGCCATCGCCTGCGCGCCGAGCCCGTACCCCTTGCGCAGGACCACGGTGACGAGCGGGACGCTCAGGTTCGCTCCGGTGACGAACATCCGGCTGAAGTGCCGGACGGTCGCGGTGCGCTCGGCGTCCGGGCCGACCATGAACCCGGGGGTGTCGCACAGCGACACCACGGGCAGGCCGTGCGCGTCGCAGAGCTGCAGGAAGCGGGCGGCCTTGTCGGCGGCGTCGCGGTCGATGGCGCCGCCGAGATGCGCCGGGTCGTTGGCGATGAGCCCCATGGGGCGGCCTTCGATCCGCACCAGCGCGGTGACGATCCCGACGCCGAACGCCCGCCGCAACTCCAGCACCGACCCGGTGTCGGCCAGGTGCCCGATGACCCGGCGGACGTCGTAGGCGCGCAGCCGGTTCTCCGGGATGACGTGCCGCAGGATCCGCTGGTCGTCGCACGTCCACTCGTCCACCGGGCCCTGGAAGTAGGACAGGTAGCGGCGGGCCGTGCCGACGGCCTCCGCCTCGTCCTCGACGGCGATGTCGACGACGCCGTTGGGCTCCTGGTCGGCGATCGGGCCGATCTCCTCGGGGGCGAACACGCCGAGGCCGCCGCCCTCGATCATCGCGGGCCCGCCCATGCCGATGTTGGCGTCGCGGGTGGCGATGATGACGTCGCAGCAGCCGAGGAGGGCCGCGTTCCCGGCGAAGCAGCGCCCGGACGCGATCCCGACCGACGGGACGGCGCCGCTGAGCCGGCCCATGGCGTGGAAGGTCGTCACGTCGAGGCCGGACACCATCGAGGTGTCGGTGTCGCCGGGTCGCCCGCCGCCGCCTTCGGCGAACAGCACGACCGGGAGGCGGCGCCGCCGCGCGAGGTCGAGCATCCTGTCGGTCTTGCGGTGGTTGTGGTGGCCCTGCGTCCCGGCCAGCACCATGTAGTCGTAGGACATCACCACGGCCTGGCCGCCGTTGACGTCGCCGAGGCCGCAGACCATGCCGTCGGCGGGGGTGGGCTCGATGAGGTCGTCCAGGGACCGGCGCTGCCGCTGCGCCGCGATGGCGAGCGCGCCGTACTCCACGAACGTGCCGGGGTCGCAGAGGTCCTCGATGTTCTCCCGCGCGGTGCGGTGGCCGCGCGCGTACCGCTTGGCGACCGCGTCGGGACGGGCCGCGTCCAGCCCGATCTCGTGCCGCCGGATCGTCTCGGCGAGGTCGGCGCGGATGGCGTCGAGGTCGGCCTCGGCCTCGTCGTCGGCGTGGTCGCCGTCGGCCTCGGCGGGTTCGAGGAACAGCAGCGGCGCGCCCTCGGCGACGGTGGTGCCGGGCGCCGCGGCGAGGGCGCGGACGACGCCCGCCTCCCCCGCCCGGACGACGTGCTCCATCTTCATCGCCTCGAGGATCAGGACCGGCGCGCCCGCGCGGACGAGGTCCCCTTCGGCGACCTCCACGCTCACCACCGTGCCCTGCATGGGCGCGGTCACCGCGACCGTGCCGGGCGGCGCGTCGGGCACCGCCGCGACGGGCGCGGCGGCCTCCTCCGTCGCGGGAACGCAGAACCGGCGGTGCTCGCTGCGCAGCAGTTCCGGAAGGTGGTCGGCGAGGAACGAGGTGGTCACGCCGCCCGCGGTGAACTCGGGGTGCCGCAGGACGCCCTGCAGCAGCGGGATGCTCGTCGCGACGCCCGCGATCTCGAACTCGCCGAGCGCGCCGTGGGCGCGGGCGGCGGCGGACGGCAGGTCCTCCGCGCGGGCGACGACCTTCGCCAGCAGCGGGTCGTAGCGGGGGCTGGTGCGGTAGCCGGGGTGCCCGTAGGTGTCGACGCGGACGCCGGGGCCGGTCGGCGGCGTGAACGCGGTGAGGGTCCCGGCGTTCGGGTGCGGCGCGCCGTCGGGGCCGATCGTCTCGGTGTTGACGCGCACCTGGACGGCGCAGCCGTGCGCGGGCGGCGGCGCGGCGAGGCCGACGCCGGCGAGGTCCTCGCCCAGCGCGAGCCGGATCTGCGCCTTCACCAGGTCGATGCCGGTGACCTCCTCGGTGACGGTGTGCTCGACCTGCAGCCGCGGGTTGGCCTCCAGGAACCAGAACTCCTCGCCGGACACGAGGAACTCGAACGTGCCGAGGCTGTCGTAGCGGACGCGCGCGGCCATGCGGACGGCGGCGTCCAGCAGCGCGTCGCGCAGGTGCGGCGGCAGCGCGGGCGCGGGGGCGATCTCCACCAGCTTCTGGTTGCGCCGCTGGACGCTGCAGTCGCGTTCCCACAGGTGGGTGACGGCGCCGGAGCCGTCGCCCGCGATCTGCACCTCGATGTGGCGGGCGCGAGGCACGTGCTTCTCGGCGTACAGGTCGCCGTTCCCGAAGGAGGCGAGCGCCTCGGAACGGCACCGCTCGTACGCCTCCGCCATGTCGCCTGGCTCGGCGACGACGCGCATTCCGCGCCCGCCGCCGCCCGCGAGCGCCTTGAGCATCACCGGCCCGTGCTCGCGCGCGAACGCCTCGGCCCCGGCGGGCGTCACCGGTCCCGGCGTGCCGGGCGTCACCGGCACGCCCGTCTCGCGGGCGAGCTCGCGGGACCGGGTCTTGTCGCCGAACAGCTCCAGCAGTTCCGGGCGCGGGCCGACGAACGTCAGGCCGGCGGCGGCGCACCGCGCGGCGAACGCGGCGTTCTCGCTGAGGAACCCGTAGCCGGGGTGGACGGCGGTGACCCCGGCGTCCTTCGCGGCGGCGATCAGCGCGTCCGCGTCGAGGTAGCCGGGGACGCCCTCGCCGGGCAGCGCCCGGACCTCGTCGGCCCGGCGGGTGTGCGGGGACGCGGCGTCGTCGCGGGTGTGCACGGCGGCCGTCCGCAGCCCCAGCTCCGCCGCCGCCCGGACGATCCGCAGCGCGATCTCGCCCCGGTTGGCCACAAGGATCCTGCCCACCGGCCCCTCCTCACCCCGGCGCCCGCCCGTCGCGGGTCTGGTGGAGCCTCACTGTAGGCGGGGCGGGCGGCGGGCCCGGACCGGGACCCCCATGCGGCGAAGGGCCCCGGCCCGGACGGTCAGCGGCCGGTCGCGACCGTCCCGGCGGACAGGCCGCGGTGCGCGCGGATGATGTCGGCGTAGCGGTGCCCGCTGTCCTTGACGGTCCGCTTCTGCGTCCCGAAGTCGACGTGGACGAGCCCGAACCGCTGCGCGTACCCGTACGCCCATTCGAAGTTGTCGAGCAGCGACCAGGCGAAGTAGCCGTCCAGCGGGACGCCCTTGCGGATCGCGGACGCGCAGGCCGCCAGGTGCGCCTCCAGGTAGGCGGTCCGCTCGGGATCGTGGACGGCGCCGTCGCCGGTCACCGTGTCGGTGTACGCCGACCCGTTCTCGGTGACCATGAGGCTGCGCGGCGCGTACTCCTCGGTGACGCGGACGAGGATCCTCTCCAGCCGGTCCGGGTGGATCTCCCAGTCCATGCCGGTGCGCGGCGTCCCGGACGGGGTGATCTGCCGGGCGTGCGGCGGCGGGCCGTCCGGGTCGGCGACGTTGACCGAGCGGCGGTAGTAGTTGACGCCCAGCCAGTCCAGTGGCGCCGCGATCGCCTCCAGGTCACCGCTCCGCACCGGCGGCTCGACCCCGTACACCTCGATCATGTCGGCGGGCAGGCCGCGCCCGTGGATCGGGTCGAGCCACCAGCGGTTGTGGTGGCCGTCCTCGCGCCGTGCCGCCGCCGCGTCCTCGTCCCGGTCGCCGCCGGGCTCGCAGTCGGTGAGCAGGTTGACGATCCCGACGCGGGCGTCCGGCACCGCGGCGCGGATCGCCTGCACGCCGAGGCCGTGCGCCAGCAGCAGGTGGTACGAGGCGGGCACCGCCCGGCGCACGTCGGCGACGCCGGGCGCCATCACGCCCTTGAGGTGCCCGAGCCACGCCGCGCAGACCGGCTCGTTCAGCGTCGCCCAGGACGCCACCCGGTCGCCGAGCGCCCCGGCGACCACCGAGGCGTACTCGGCGAAGCGCTCGGCGGTGTCGCGGGCCGGCCAGCCGCCGCGGTCCTGCAGCGCCTGCGGGAGGTCCCAGTGGTAGAGCGTCGGGTGCGGTTCGATGCCCGCCTCCAGCAGCGCGTCCACGAGCCGGTCGTAGAAGGCGAGCCCGGCCGGGTTCACCGGTCCGGCGCCGTCCGGCAGGACGCGCGGCCAGGCGATGGAGAACCGGTAGGCGCCGAGCCCGAGGGACGCCATCAGCGCGACGTCCTCGCGCCAGCGGTGGTAGTGGTCGCAGGCTTCGTCGCCGGTGTCGCGGCCGGCGACCGCGCCCGGGACGCGGCAGAACACGTCCCAGATGGACGGGGCGCGGCCGTCCTCGCGGGCGGCGCCCTCGACCTGGTAGGCCGAGGTCGCCGCGCCCCACGCGAAGTCGGGTCCGAACGCGGTCAGGTCGTCGATGGGCACAGGTCTCCCTCTGGGGTGGGGCGCGAGGCCGGGGCGGCGGGGAAGCGGGCGGTCACTTGACGGCGCCGGCGGTCAGTCCGGTCACCAGGAACCGCTGCAGCAGCAGGAACCCGGCGACGACGGGGACGCTCACCACGAGGGAGGCGGCCATCACCTGGTTCCAGTAGACCTCGTGCTGCGTCGAGTAGCCCTGCAGGCCGATCGACAGCGTCCGGGTCCGGTCGTTGGTCATCACCGAGGCGAACAGCACCTCGCCCCAGGCGGTCATGAAGGCGTAGACGGTCACCGCGACGATCCCGGGCAGCGACGCGGGCACGATCACCCGCAGCAGCGCGCCGACGGGTCCGCAGCCGTCCACCCGCGCCGCCTCGTCCAGTTCGCGCGGGATCGACTCGAAGTACCCGGCGAGCATCCAGATCGAGAACGGCAGCGAGAACGTCAGGTAGGTGAGGATGAGCGCGCCGCGGCTGCCGTACAGCGCGATCCCGGTCGCGTTGCCCACGTTCACGAAGATCAGGAACAGCGGGAGCAGGAACAGGATCCCGGGGAACATCTGCGTGGACAGCACCGTGACGGTGAACACCCGGCGGCCGGCGAACCGGTACCGGCTCACCGCGTACGCGGCGCCGACCGCGATGACGACCGACGCCGCCGTGGCGCCGACCGCGACGATGACGCTGTTGGCGAAGTAGCGGGCCAGCGGCACCGTCGACCACATGTCGACATAGGGGCGGAGCGTCGGTTCCGAGGGCAGCCAGTGGAACGCGCCCTGGACGTCCTTCAGCGGCTTCAGCGACGAGCTGATCATCGCGTAGACCGGGACGAGGGTGAACACGGCCAGCAGCGTCAGCACGATCCGGCGCGTCCAGAGGAAGGACGCGGGCGGGTCGGTGGGCGCGCGGCGCCTCCTCGCGGGGACGCGGGCGGGGGCGGCGGTCTCAGGCACGGGCGGTCCTCCGTCGCGACGTGGCGATCAGGTAGACCGCCGTGACCAGCAGCAGGAAGAGCAGGAGCAGCACCGACATCGCCGAGCCCGTGCCGAAGTTCCAGGTGATGAACGAGGTCTGGTAGATGTGCAGCGAGATCAGGTCCCCGCCGTCCGGCGCCGCCTTGCCGAACAGCACGAACGGCGTGTTGAAGTCGTTGAACGTCCACAGGAACAGCACCAGGACGAGCACCTGGTTGACGGGCCGGAGCGCGGGCAGCGTGATGTGCCGGATCTGCCGCCAGACGCCCGCGCCGTCGAGCGCGGACGCCTCGTACAGGTCGCGCGGCACGTTCTGCAGCCCGGCCATCAGCACCAGGAACGCGAACGGCCAGGACCGCCACACGATGACGGTGAGCAGCGCCCAGAAGCTGTTCCCGCCGATCAGCCAGAACGGCCGGTCGCCGCCGGTGAGGTGCAGCTGGTCGACCAGCACGTGGTCGACCATCCCGGTGTCGCGCTGGAACAGGAAGCCCCAGGTCATGACAGCCGCGTAGACGGGCAGCGCGTACGGGACGAGGAAGGCCGCGCGCAGCAGGCCGCGCCCCCGGAACCGTTCCTGCATCAGGATCGCGGCGGCCGTCCCGAGCAGCCAGGACAGCCCGACGGCGAGGACGGTGACGGCGACGGTGACCAGGAACGAGCCCAGCAGGTCCCGGCCGATGGCGGCGTCGAAGTCGACGGCGATCCGGTAGTTGCCGAGGCCCTTGCCGGGCGCCTTCGCCCAGTCGCGGATGTAGAACAGCGTGAGGTCGCGGAAGCTCATCCACACGCCGACCGCGATCGGCACGACGTGGACGATCAGCTCGGCGGCCACGGCGGGCGCGAGCAGCAGGTAGGGCAGCAGGCGGGGCGGGACCCGGAACCGGCCGCGCGGCCGGCGGGCGCGGGCGGCCGGCGGGCCCCCGGCGGCCCCCGCACCGCCAGGGCGCCCTCGCCGGCCGCCCGCCGCGCCGCCCGCCCGTGCCGCTTCGGGCGTGACGTCGGCGGAGGTCATCGGCCGGTCACTTGCCCATCTGCTGCTGGGCCGCTTCCAGCTTCGACTTGATCTCGCCGTCGGTGACGGCGCGGCCCGCGGCCGCGTCGGCGAACAGCTCCTTCATCGCGGTGCCGACGGCGGTCTCGAACTGGCTCTCGGCGGGCACCTGCGGCAGCGGCGCGGCGTGCGAGGCGAGGATGTCCTTGAACACCTTGAGGTCGGCGGTGTCGAAGGCGGGGTCGTTCTGCGCGGCGGTGACCGACGGCAGCGACCCGTACGCCTTGTTGAGGATCTTCTGCTCGTCGTCGCTGGTCATGAACTTGACGAACTTCAGGGCGCCGCCGCGGTTCCCGGTGTTCTTGAAGACCGCGATGTTGATGCCGGCGACCATGGAGGTGATGGGGCGGCCGCCGGGCGGCAGGGGCGACGGCGCCGGGATCGGGACCACGCCCCACTCGCCGGGCTTCATGCCGAGGTTGGTGAAGCCGCTGGTGGTCGCCTGCCACATGAGCATCGCCGCCTTGCCGGTGGCGAAGTCGTTGAGGGACTGGTTGGCCGAGTACTCGGCGTTGCCCGGCGCGGCGATCTTCTCGGTGCCGAGCAGCCCGACATAGGACTTGATCGCCGCGACGGCCTGCGGGGTGGCGAACTGCGGCTTGCCGTCGGCGGTGAAGAAGTCGGCGCCGTACATCTGGCCGATGTTGAACGCGGCGTGCACGTTCTCGGGGATGCTCGCGCCCTCGACCGCGATGCCGTGCACGTTCCCCTTGGTCAGCCGGTGCCCGTCGTCGACCATCTCCTGCCAGGTCTTCGGCGGGTCGAGCTTGGCGTCGGCGAACATCTTCTTGTTGTAGTAGAGGCCGTAGGCGAGGGAGTAGAGCGGCACGGCCGCCGGGTCCTTGCCCTTGGCGCCGGCGCTGGCGAGCGCCGCGGGCACGAACCGCTGGGCCCCGCCGACCTCGGCGATCGTCTTGGCGTCGAACGGCAGCAGCCCGCCGGTCGCCTGCAGGGACGCCGACCAGGTGTTGCCGATGTTGAGGACGTCCGGGCCCTGCCCGGAGGTGGTGGCGGCGAGGATGCGGTTGAGCAGGTCCGTCCACGGGACGACCTCGAGCTTGACCTTGATCCCGGTCTGCTTCTCGAACTTGGCCAGCTCGGGGCCGAGGACGCGCTGGTCCGCCGCGATGTCGGTGCCCTGGTTGCTGGCCCAGTAGGTCAGCGTCTTCGACGAGCCGCCCCCGCCGCCGGAGGTCGTCCCGCCGCCGCAGGCGGTCGCGGCCAGCAGGAGTCCGGCGGCCCCCGCGGTGAGGGCCGTCGCGGCGCGGCGCGGCCGGTGCGCGCGCCGGCCGGGACGGGAGGTCGGTGCGGTGGCGGGCGGGTGTTCCCCGGAGGATGTCGCGCTGTGTCCGGACGCCGGTGAGGTGGGGTGGCGCATCGGCTCGGCCTTCCGCGTAGGAGTGGGGTGCGTCACTCGGGAGAGTTACGTCACACCTTATTTCACGGCGTGATCTAAGCAGTGACATAATTCCGGGGTCAAGACCTGAGAACCTTCCGGGGGACGCGGCCGCCGAGCCGCGGCGAAAGGGGGCCCGATGCCGGACCGGCGCCGCAGGACCGTGCGCGATCTGCGCCGCACCAACCGCTCGGTGCTGCTGCGCAGGCTCTACTTCGACGGCCCGCTCAGCCGCCAGGACCTGGCGCGCGAGACCGGGCTCAGCCCCGCGTCGGTCAGCAACGTCGTCGGCGAGCTGATCGAGGCGGGCCTGGTCGCGGAGGCCGGCAGCGTGGAGTCCGACGGCGGCCGGCCGCGGGTGCTGCTGAAGGTCGCGGCCGGTTTCGGCCATCTGGTCGGCGTGGACGTCGGCGAGACGCGGGTGATGGTCGAGCTGTTCGACCTCGACCTCACCCAGCTCGCCAAGGCCGACCTGCCGCTCGGCGACGGCGGGCACGACGACCGCGCCGTGGCGCGGCACATCCTGGCGGGGCTGGCCGACGTCATCGGGCGCGCCTCGGTCGACCCGTCCACCATCATCGGCGTCGGGGTCGGCGTCCCGGGCGTCGTCGAGCACCGCGCGGCCGAGGGCGGCACCGAGGCGGTGGTGCACTGCCAGACGATCGGCTGGGACGGGGTGCCGCTGGAGCGGATGCTCCGGGAGGGCACCGGCCTGCCGCTGTTCGTCGACAACGGCGCGACCGCGCTCGGCCAGGCGGAGATGTGGTTCGGCGCCGGGCGGGGGCACCGCAACGCGGTGGTCGCGCTCATCGGGTCGGGCGTCGGCTCCGCGGTGATGATCGACGGCTCGCCCTACCGGGGCGCGGCGGGCAGCGCCGGCGAGTGGGGGCACACGACGTCGCGGGTCGGCGGCGTGCCGTGCCGGTGCGGGTCGCTCGGCTGCCTGGAGGCCTACGTGGGCGCCGCGGCGCTGCTGGAGCGCTACCGCGCCGCGGGCGGGCCCGCCGGCGCCGACGAGGAGACCGCGCTCGCCGGGCTGCTGGACGATCCGTCGCCGGCCGCGGCGGAGCTGCGCGCCGACGTCGCCGAGCACCTCGGCGCGGGCGTCGCGGACCTGGTCAACCTGTTCAGCCCCGAGAAGATCATCATCGGCGGGTGGGCGGGGCTGCTGCTCGGCGGCCGGATGCTCGACCGGATCGTGGACGCCACCGCCCGGTACGCGCTGCGGCAGCCGTTCGCGCAGACCTCCGTCGAGCCGTGCCACCTCGGCCCGGAGGCCGTCGCGGTGGGCGCGGCGACGCTGCCCCTCGCGCACCTGCTCGACGCGGGCGGCGAGCCGGCCGCCCCGCCCGCGCCCCCGGTTCAGCCGTCGGCGGGACGGGTGGCACGCAGGGAGTACATCAACGGGACGCGCGGGCGGCCCGCCGGCAGCCGGTAGATCGCGCCGTCGCGCTCCAGGGACGTGAAGCGCCGGAACAGCGTGTGGTCGTGCTCGTGCAGGAAGTCGACGCGGAGCCCGGCGGCGGCGAGGGCGCTGACGACCTCGCCGATCCCGTGGTGGAACTGCACCGACCGGGTGTTGCGGGAGTCCTGGTCGCCGTCGGTGTAGGTGCCGGGCTCGTCCCAGACCTGCGGCGAGGTGTCGAAGTAGTCGTAGGCGACGGTGGTGCCCTCCGCGTCGTCGAGCATGTCGGCGAACGGGTGGAAGCGGCGGCCCGCCACGTCGCCGACCTCGGCGATCTCGAAGTCGCGCAACGCCGTCCCGCCCGCGCGGAAGCCGGCGACGTCGTAGAAGTCGCTGGCGACGTGGATGGCGACCCGTTCGTCCCACAGCGCGCGGTTGAGCGCCCGGTAGTCCATTTCCGTCACCGGACAAGGATAATGACGGGGTGACCGCCGGCCGGAAGGACGACTCATGAGCAGCGCGGAACGTCCGGTGCGCGAATGCCTGCTGGACGCCGCCGCCGCGCTCCTCGTCGAGCGCGGCTACCGGGCGGTGCGCATGCAGGACGTCGCCGCCGCGGCAGGGGTGAGCCGGCAGACCGTCTACAACGAGTTCGGCGACAAGTGGGGCCTCGCGCAGGCGGTGGTGGTGCGCGACAACGACCGCTACCTCGACGGGATCGACCAGGTCCTGTCCGAGCACGAGGACCTGTACTCGGCGGTGGTCGCGGCGGTGCTGTTCACGCTGGAGATGTCCGCCGACGACCAGCTGAAGAAGGCCGTGCTGACCGGCGCGGACGGCGACGACATGCTGCCGCTGCTGACCACGCGGGCCGAGCCGGTGCTGTTCACCGCCAGCTCCCGGCTCGCCGAGCACGCGCTGCGCCAGTGGCCGGGCGTGGACCGCGACGCGCTCGTGGAGATCGCCGACGCGGCGGTCCGGCTGACGATGAGCCACATCATGCTGCCGTCCGGCCCGCCGGAGCAGGTCGCGCACTTCGTCGCCCGGATGGTGACGAGCTACATCGGGGCCTACGGGAAAACCGGTGGCCCGGCGGAGGACCGCGCGGTACGGTCGTAACCGCCTCGCGGCTGCTGAACCCGAGGAACGAGCGGGCCCTCCGTCCCGCTCCCCCGGCCGTCGCGCCCTTCCGCGCGAACGGCCCTCTTCCCTGCGCGCGCCGTCGCGCGCCTTCCGGCAGCCCGAAGGATCCCCCTATGCCCGCACGTCAGGACCGGCGGCTCGTCCGCACCGGCGACCACTGGCTCCACCTCCCCAACCCGTACGGCGTCCCCGTCGAGATCTGCGCCGGGGACGACGTCCCGCTCGAACACGCGGCCGTCGACGAGGCGCTCGCGCTCCTGGAGACCGCCCGCACCCTGGAACGCCTCGCCGGGTCCACGCCCGGCTATGACGGCCCAGAGCCGCGCATCGCCCGCGTCGCCCTCACCCCCGACTTCCACAAGGGCGCCGGGATCCCGATCGGCACGGTGCTGGAGACCGAGCACGCGCTGCTGCCGCAGGCGGTCGGCAACGACGTCAACTGCGGGATGCGGCTGGAGGTCACGTCCCTGGACGCCGACCGCGTCCGGCCGAGGCTCGGCGCGCTGGAGCGGCGGCTGCGGCACCTGTTCTTCGAGGGCGGCCGTCGGATCGCGCTCACCCCCGTCCAGCGGGAGGCGCTGCTGCGGGACGGGCTGCCCGGCCTGCTGCTCGCTGGCGGCACGCCGTGGCAGGGCGTGCGGCCCGAGGACGCCGACGACGCCCTAGACCGCATGCACGCGCCCGCTCTTCCGGTGGGGACGGCCGAGGCGTTCGCCGACTGGATCGGCAGCGCGGGCGGCGCCAGCCACGATAGCGTCATCGGCGGGATAGGCGGCGGCAACCACTTCGCCGAACTCCAGTACGTGTCGCAAGTGCACGACGCGGCGGCGGCGCACGCGTGGGGGCTTGCGCCCGGAACGGTCGTGACGATGGTGCACAGCGGCTCGCTGTCCCTGGGCCATCAGGCGAACGCGACGGCCCTGGACGCGCTGCGCGCCGGCTGGCCCGGCGGCCTTCCCCGCCCGGCGAACGGGATCCTGCCGTTCCTGCTCGACGAGCGGTCCGCACGCGCACGGCGCCGGTACCTGGACGCGTTCGGCAACGCCGCCAACTTCGCGTCCGGGAACCGGTTCTTCCTGTCGCTGACGATGCGCGCCGGGCTCGCGGCGGAGTGCGGCGGCGCGGACGCGCGGCTGCTGTACGACGCGCCGCACAACCTGTTCTGGCAGGACGGGGAGCGGGTGGTGCACCGCAAGGGCGCCACGCCCGCGGCCGGGCACGAGGCGATGGCGGGCGGCCCGTACGCGATGTGGGGCGAGCCGGTGATCGTCCCGGGGTCGATGGGCGCCGCGAGTTTCGTGCTGCGCGGGCACGGCGACCCGCGCACCCTCGCCAGCGCCTGCCACGGCGCGGGACGCCGGGTTCCGCGCGGTGCGTCGGCGCGCGGGAACGACGCGGAGCTCGACGCGTTCCTGCGCGAGTTCCGCGTCGTGACGCCGCTGGACCACCGCGATCCGATGGTCGCACGGCGGTCGGACGTGATGGCCGCGTGGCGCCGCGACCTCAAGCAGGAGGCGCCGTGGGCCTACAAGGACATCGGGCCGGTGGTGGCGAGCCTGCGCGGCGGCGGCGTCGCGACGCCCGTCGCGGAACTGCGCCCGCTGCTGACCGTCAAGGGGTGACGCCTCCGGGGACGTCGGTCTGCAGGTGGACGACCTTCACGGCGGTCATCTCGTCCAGCAGTTCGGGGCCGTAGCCGAAGCCCCGGCCGCTGGCCCGGCGCGGGGTGGCGGCGCCGCCGGGGGCGCCGCCGAACACCGCGTTGATCTTCACGGTGCCGGCCTTCAGGGTGCGCCAGGCGCGCTGTGCGTGCGCCATGTCACGGGTGAGGACGGTCGCGGCGAGGCCGTAGCGGGACCGGTTCGCCCTGTCCAGGGCCTCCTCGAACGAGGCGACGGCGCGGACGGGCGCGACGGGCCCGAACGTCTCCTCCGCCATGACCGCCATCTGGTCGGTGCAGTAGTCCAGGACGGTCGCCGGGTAGAAGCAGCCGGGCCCGTCCGGGATCCGGCCGCCGGCGCGCAGCCGGGCGCCGTCCGCGACGGCCTTCTCGACCTGCTCGTGCACCTGGGCGCGGTGCCGCTCGTCCACCAGCGGGCCGAGCTCGGTCGAGGGGTCGTCGCCCGGGCCGGTCCGCAGCGCTTGCGCGCGGGCGGTCAGCGCCGCGACGAAGTCCTTGGCGACCGCTCCGTGCACGTAGATCCGCTCGACCGAGGTGCAGATCTGGCCGGCGTTGGCGAAGCAGCCGGTGGCGGCCTGCTCCGCGGCCCAGGCGGGGTCGACGCCCGCGTCGACGATCAGCGGGTCGGCGCCGCCGTTCTCCAGCAGCGTCCTCGCGCCGCTCGCGGCGGCCAGTTCGGCGACGCGGCGGCCCGTGCGGGTGGAGCCGACGTGCGCGATCGCGTCGAGGTCCGGGTGGCTCGCGAGCGCCTCGCCGGTCGTCCCGTCGCCGCTGACCATGTTCACGACGCCGGCCGGCAGGGCCTCGGCGAGCAGTTCGGTGAGCAGCGCCCCGGTGTGCGGCGTCCGCTCGGACGGCTTGTGCACGACGGTGTTGCCGGTGACCACGGCCGCGCCGATGAGGCCGCAGGCGATGGCGACGGGGTCGTTCCACGGCGTGACGACCGCGACGAGCCCGAGCGGTTCGCGGGCCATGAAGTCGGCGGCGCTCCAGCCGCCCTGCAGGCTCCGGCCCCCGTGGAGCGGCCCCAGCTCGGCGTACTGGCGCAGTGTCCCGATGCCGGCCTGGACGCCGCCGAGCGCGTCGTCCGCCGGCTTGCCCATCTCCGCGGTGACCAGCGCCGCCAGGTCGTCGGCATACCGCTCGACCGCGCTCGCGGCGGCGTGCAGGGCGGCGCCGCGCGCGGCGGGCGCGGTCGCGGCCCAGCCGGGGCCCGCCCGCGTCGCGGCGGCCACCGCGGCCGCCACGTCCACGGCCGTGCCGACGGGCACCTCCCCCACCGTTTCGCCGGTCGCCGGATCGGTCACCGTGAACGCGCCGTCCCCGCCCCCGCGGCTCCACCGCGCGCCCGCCAGCGTCCACCTGTCGCCTGGTCGCATCCCGTGACCCCCCTGCCGCGCGTAAGACCTCGACCGCCGTTGACTACCCGGAGATCCGCGCTTCAATGACGGCGGGGACCTGCGTCAGTGCTCACTTACTCCATCGGCTACGGTGGAGCCCGCACGAGAGTCGAGGAGGCGCGGGTGGACTTCGATCTGCCGGAGAACGCGGCCGCGGTGCGCGAGGGCGTGCTGGCGATCGCCGGGAAGTACGACCAGGAGTACTGGAGCCGCTGCGACGCCGACAAGCGGTGGCCGGAGGAGGTCTGGCGGGAGCTGGTCCAGGGCGGCTGGCACAGCCTGGCGATCCCCGAGGAGTACGGCGGCGCGGGCCAGGGCCTGCTGGAGCTGGCGGTGGCGCTGGAGGCGCTCGCCGAGGGCGGCGCGGGCGGCGCCGCGTCGTTCATGTACCTGCTCACGCCCGCGTTCGGCGGGCTCACCATCGCCCGACACGGCACCGAGGAGCAGAAGCGCGCGTTCCTGCCGGGGATCGCGGCGGGCGAGATCGAGACCTGCTTCGCGATCACCGAGCCGGACGCGGGCAGCAACGCGATGAACATCACCACGCAGGCCCGCCGCGACGGCGACGGGTTCGTGGTGAACGGCCAGAAGATCTGGATCTCCGGGGTGGAGCGCGCCGACCACCTGGTGCTGGTCACCCGGACGATCCCGGCCGCCGAGGCGAAGCCCCGGACGTCCGGCTTCACCGTCCTGCTGGTGGACGTCAAGCAGGCAGTCGCCGACGGCACGCTGACCTACCGGCCGATCCCCAAGCTCGGCACCAACACCGTCGCGTCCAGCATGGTGTTCCTCGACGGCGTGCGCGTCCCCGCCGACCGCGTCCTCGGCGAGGTCGACCAGGGCTTCGCCGTGCTGTGGGACATCCTCAACCCCGAGCGGATCCTCGCCGCCGCGGGCGGCGTCGGGTCCGGCGGCCTGGTGCTGAAGATCGCCTGCGACTACGCCACCGACCGGGCGCCGTTCGGCCGGCCGATCGGGTCGAACCAGGGCATCGCGTTCCCGCTCGCGCGGATCAAGGCGCAGCTGGAGCTGGCCCGGCTGATGACCTACAAGGCGGCGTGGCTGTGGGACCGGGGCCGCCCCTGCGGGTCCGAGGCCAACATCGCCAAGCTCACCGCCGCCGACGCCGCCTGGCAGGCCGCCGACCGCGCCTTCCAGACCCACGGCGGCATGGCCTACTCGCTGGAGTACCCGGTCGCCCGGATGTTCCGCGACGCCCGCATCGCCAAGAACATCCCGGTGGCCGAGGAACTGGTCCTCGCCCACATCGCCCAGCACGAACTGGGCCTCCCCCGCTCCTACTGACCGCAGGCCCGCGGCGAGCCGTCGCCATGAGCCGGCCCATGACGACGGCTCGCCGCGAGCGAACGAGTTTCTAGCCGCCTTCGGCGAGGCGGACGGAGCGCTCCGGATCGTGCGCGGCCCGCAGGTCGCGCTTGAGGATCTTGCCGGAGTGGTTGCGCGGCAGCGCCTCGACGAACTCGTACCAGCGGGGCCGCTTGAACCCGCCGAGCAGGGCGCGGCAGTGCGCGTCCAGGTCGGCGGGCGTCGTCCCGGCGCGGACGACGACGAGCGCCTTGACCGCCTCGCCCCACCGGGCGTCCGGCACGCCGACCACCGCGGCGTCCAGCACGCCCGGGTGCCGGACGAGCACCTGCTCGACCTCGGCGGAGTACACGTTCTCGCCACCGCTGCGGACCATGTCCTTGGCGCGGTCGACGAAGTGGAAATACCCGTCGGCGTCGCGGCGCATCAGGTCGCCGGTGCGCAGCCATCCGCCGTCCATCGGGTCGGGAAGCCCCGCGTACCCCGCCATCACGCTCGCGCCGCGCAGCAGGAGCTCGCCGACCTCGCCGGGCCCGTCCGCGCCGTCCAGCGCGAGGTCGAACGGCGGCAGCGGCAGGCCGACGGTGCCGGGGCGCTCCAGCTCGTCGTCCAGGGTGGTGACCGTGACGAAGTTGCCCGCCTCGGTCGAGCCGTAGACGCCGCGGTAGCCGATGCCGAGGCCGCGGAGCGCCTCCAGCGTCCCGGCGCGCTCGGTGCCGGCCATCCCGAACACCAGCCGCAGCGTCCCGGGCGCGGCGGCGGGATGCCGCAGCGCCCGTCCCGTGCCCGTGGGGAAGATCGCGACCGTGACGCCGTGCTCGGCGACGAGCGGCCAGAGCACGTCGGGCGACGCGCCCGCCGGGAACACCACCGTCCCGCCGGCCGCCAGGTGGCCGAGCGCGGCGCCGTACCCCGCGACGTGGAACAGCGGCAGCGCGCCGAGCAGGCGGTCCGCGCCGGTGATGCCGAACGCGTGCACCGCGTTGGCGGTGGCGGCGACCCAGCCCTGGTTGGTGAGCAGGCAGCCCTTCGGCCGTCCGGTGGTGCCGGACGTGTAGAGCTGGATGATCGGCGCGTCCGGGGCCGGGCGCGGCAGGTCGTGCGGCGGCGCCCCGTCCAGGGCCCGGTCGAGGCCGGGGCCGACCGTCCAGTGCGTCAGGTCGAGCAGCCCGGACGCCCGGGCGAGGTCCTCGAGCGCCGGGTGGACGACCGCGTGCCGCGCCGCCGCGTCCTCGACCTGGAAGCGGATCTCCGCCGGGGCCAGCCGGACGTTCAGCGGCACCACGACCGCGCCGATCAGCGACGCCGCGAACGCGGTCTCGATCGCCTCCGGGACGTTCACGCTCAGCAGCGCGATCCGGTCGCCCGCGCGCACGCCGCCGGCGGCGAGCAGCCCGGCCCAGCGCTCGACGCGGGCGTGCAGCTCGCGGTAGGTGCGGGCGCGCCCCTCCCAGGCGAACGCCGTCCGGCCGGGCCACAGCGCGGCGCCGCGATGGGCGAGGTCGCCGAGGAGCATGCCCCGATCCTCCCGAACCCGGTTCGGCCGGTCAAGATCCGGCCGCGCCGGCCCGTTGCCATGATCACGCCGCCGCGCCAGCATGAGGGCAGCATCCACCCCCCGCCCGAGGAGAACCGATGCCCAGGTCGTACGCCAGCGCCGTGCTCAACGCCCCCGCCGACGAGGTCTGGGCCTACCTGCGCGACTTCGGGAACATCGCCGACTGGATGCCGGGCCCGGAGACCAGCCTGATCGAGGACGGCGGGCCCGCCGACCGGGTCGGCTGCGTCCGCCGCGTCATCGGCCCCGGGGACTCGGTGTTCCGCGAGCGGCTGGCCGGGCTGGACGACGCCGAGCGGACCTACTGGTACCAGGTCCTCGAGGCGCCGCTGCCCATCCGCGGCGCCCACGGCCACCTGCGCGTGGCGCCCGTGACCGGCACCGGCCAGGCGTTCGTCGAATGGTGGGGCGAGTTCTCCGCCGACGCCGGCGACGAGGAGGCGATGGGCAAGACGCTGTCCACCGCCATCTACGCCACCGGCCTCGACGCCCTCGCCAGGCGCTTCTCCTGACCCCGGGGGCGCGCCGCCGGCGGGCGGTGCTCAGCCGAAGCGCGGCGGGCGCTTCTCCCGGATCGCCGCGACGCCCTCCCGCACGTCCGGGCCGGTGAAGCCGAAGAACTCCATGGCCAGGGACGCGTCGAACGTCGGGCCGGCCAGCCGCAGCCAGTTGTTCAGCGCGTGCTTGGTGAACGAGATCGCCTCGGCGGGCCCGGCGGCGAGCCGGCCGGCGATGTCCAGCGCGCGCTCGTGCACCTCGTCGTCGTCGACGCACAGCGAGACCAGGCCGATCCGCTCCGCCTCCTCGCCGGTGAGCACCTCGTTCAGCAGCAGGAAGTACTTCGCCTTGGCCATCCCGCACAGCAGCGGCCAGATGATCGCGGAGTGGTCGCCCGCGGCGACGCCGAGCCGGACGTGCCCATCGATGATCTTCGCGGTGCGGCCCGCGACGGAGATGTCCGACAGCATCGCGACCGCCAGCCCCGCCCCGACCGCGGGGCCCTGGATCGCGCTGACCACCGGCTTCGCACAGTTCAGCACGTTCATCACGATGTCGCGGGCCTCGCGCATGATGCGCCGCCGCGACGCGTGGTCGTCCATCATCTCCTCGATCATGGACATGTCGCCGCCCGCGGAGAACGCCGTCCCCTCGCCGCGCACCACGACCGCGCGGACCGCGTCGTCGGCGTCGGCGTCCCGCCAGATCTCCGCCAGCTCCCGGTGGCCGACCGTGTCGAGGGCGTTCAGCCGGCCCGGCGCGCTCATCGTGACGCGCAGCACGCCGTCCGCCGCCCAGTCGATCTTCAGCCGCTCGTACTTCCCGTACACCCCGTCCGCGTCGCTCATGCCGCACTGCCCTCCGCCGCTTGATCGCCGAATGCCGCGCGCAATCGTCGCACAGCGAACCGCATCGCCTCGGCGCCGGCGTCGAAGATCTCCGGCAGCAGGAAGAACGAGTGCACGACGCCGTCGAAGCGGCGCGCCTCCACCGGCACGCCGGCCGCCGCGAGGCGCCGCGCGTACGCCTCGCCCTCGTCGCGCAGGATGTCGTACTCGGCGGTGATGACGGTCGCGGGCGCGGCGCCGGCGAGGTCGGGGGCGCGCAGCGGCGCCAGCCGGGGATCGGCGGGGTCGGCGCCGTCGCGGTAGAGGTCCATGAACCGGGCGAGGGTCGCGGCGTCCAGCCCGTACCCGGTGCCGTACCGGCGCCAGCTCGGCGTGTCCATCGCGGTGTCCGTCACCGGGTAGACGAGCAGCTGGTGGGCCAGGGGCAGGCCGCGGTCGCGGGCGAGCAGCGCGACGGCGGCGGCCAGGTTCCCGCCCGCGCTGTCGCCGCCCACGGCGAGCGCGCCCGGCGCCACCCCGTAGCGGGCCGGTTCGCGGGCGACGGCCGCCACGACCGCCCAGGCGTCGTCCACCGCCGCCGGGAACGGGTTCTCCGGGGCGAGCCGGTAGCCGACGTTCAGCACCGCGCATCCGGCGCCGGCCGCCAGGTCGCGGCACGCGGCGTCCACGTTGTCGACTCCGCCGAGCACCCAGCCCCCGCCGTGCAGGTAGACCAGCGCGGGCAGCGGGCCGCGCTCGACCGGCTCGGGACGGTACAGCCGCACCGTGACGGGACCGCCCGGCCCCCGGACGGCGAGGTCCTCGACGTGCGGGAGCTCGCGCCGGTCGACGGGGAACGCCTCGCCGATCCTGCGCCGCATCTCCTCGATCGCGGGCCCCGCGTCCTCCTCGACCGGCGGCGCGCCCTCCGGCGGCGCCGTCCAGGCGGACAGCGTCTCCAAGAAGCTCACGGTCTGCGGATGCAAGGGCATGCGGCGACCTCCGGGGGGCGATGTGCGCGGAACCTACCGCTTCGCCTTCCCCGGTGCGCGGGGATCAATCCCCGGTCAGCGCCCGGCGGCCTCGGCCACCAGCGCCTCGAACAGCCGCTTGTCGTCGCCGTCCTCGGGGTGCCACTGCACGCCCAGGCCGAACCGGTGGCCCTGCAGCTCGACGGCCTCGACGACCTGGTCGTCCGCCCAGGCCACGGCCGACAGGCCCTTGCCGAGGCGGCTGACCGCCTGGTGGTGGTAGGTGGGCACGTCCGCGACGTCACCGAGGATCTTGCCGACGGCGCTGGTCGCGCTGATCTGCACCCGGTGCGTACCGATCTTCCCGACCTCGGGCGCGTGCGCCCTGTGCCCCACGGCCTCCGGCAGGTGCTGGACGAGCGCGCCCCCGCGCGCCACGTTGAGCACCTGCATGCCCCGGCAGATCGCCAGGAACGGCAGGTCGGCGTCCACCGCCGCCCGCGCCAGCGCGAGCTCGAACCGGTCGCGCTGCGGCTGCGGCGGCCCGGTCTCGGCGTGCCGTTCGGCGCCGTACAGGTCCGGGTCGAGGTCGCCGCCGCCCGCGAGGACGAGCCCGTCCAGCCGGGAGACCAGCGCGGCGAGCCCGCGCAGGCTGCCGGTCGGCGGGATCATGACGGGGACGCCGCCGGCCCGTTCGACCGAGCGCACGTACGACGCCGGGAGCAGCGCGGCCTCGCGCACCCAGACGCCCCAGCGGGCCGGCTCCTCGTAGGTGGTGATGCCGATGAGCGGCGGCGCGCCTCCTCCTGCGGCGGAGCCCGGAGCCCCTCGGATCGCCTCTGACATGCGTGGATTCCCCTCTGCTGAGCACTGGCCACGGATCGGCTACCGATATCTGGTGATTCACCACTGTTGCGTGCACATCATGGCGCATCGCCCGCCCCCACGGACCGTCCCGCCCCCGGCCTTTCTCCGCAAAGCTTGCCGCACGTCCCCGATCCCCGCAGGCCGATGCGCCGAACCCGGTTCGGGCCTTCGACCTGGACGATCTTGGTCGCGGGCGCGGGAAGCCCCGCCCGGAAGGCCGCCGGGGGCGCTCCCCCGGCCCGGAGAACATCCACCACCGAATCGGCAAATCTTCTACCGGGGTGCGAATCCGTCCACCGGCCCGGTCGCCCCGATCCCGTGGCGGCGGCTCGCGACCCGAACCGGCCCGTCCGCGAACATCGGCGTTTCAGGAACGAGCACCAATGTGACCGATCTTCCCGGCCCCGCACGGTACCGAGCGGTATTTGCCCTATTTGTCGTCGTTACCGTGGTCACCGGGAATTGAAAAACGATTACATACCGTGACATCAAGGAGCATCTGGACGTCGCCACCTTGAGGACCTGGGAATTTCAGTGCGAGAATCTCACCGAGCCGGGCACCGCGGAGCGCCGAAGGCGCCGAATCGCCGCCGGTCCCGGTCACCACCCGCCGAGGGGGCGTGCTTGCCATGTCAACGGAACCGCGAATGCTCAAGGAGAGCTTCACCCGCCTCGAATCCCGCGCCGACAAGGCCATGAGCTATTTCTACGGCCGCCTTTTCGCCACCGAACCGCGGCTGCGCGCGCTGTTCCCGATCGCGCTGGACGCCCAGCGCGAGCACTTCTTCCACGCGCTCACCCGCATCGTCTGGAGCCAGGACAACCCCGAGGACCTGGCCTCCTACCTGGCACGTCTCGGCCGCGACCACCGCCGGTACGGGGTGACGGCCGAGCACTACTCCGCGGTCGAGGACGCCCTCCTCGCCACCCTGAGGCTCTTCGCACGCGACATGTGGAGCCCGCGCGCCGAGCAGGCGTGGACCGACGCCTACCGGTCCGCCGCCGCGACGATGATCGCGGCGGCCGAGCGCGACGCCGCCGGCGCCCCGCCCTGGTGGGCGGCCGAGGTCGTCGAGCACGACCGCCGCGCCGACGACCTCGCCGTGCTCACGCTCAGCCCGGAGCGCCCGCTGCCGTTCACCCCCGGCCAGTACGTGACGGTGCAGACCTCGCGCTGGCCGCGCGTCTGGCGGCCCTACTCCATCGCCAACGCCCCCCGCTCGGACGGCCGGCTCCGGCTGCACGTGCGGGCCCGGCCCGGCGGCTGGGTGAGCGGCGCGCTGGTGCGCGCCACCGGGACGGGCGACACCCTCCTGCTCGGGCCCGCCACGGGCACCATGGTCCTCGACCCGCACTCCCGGCGCGACCTGCTGCTCGTCGCCGGCGGCACCGGCCTCGCCCCCGTCAAGGCGCTGGCCGAGCAGGCCGTCGCGGCCGGCCGCCGGCGCGACGTCCGGCTGCTGGTCGGCGCCCGCACCGAACGCGACCTGTACGACCTCGCCGACCTGCGCCTGCTGGAGTCGGCGTACCCGTGGGCGCGGGTGCTGCCCGTCCTGTCGGACGAGCCGGACTTCCGCGGCCTGCGCGGCACGCCCGCCGACGTCCTGGCCGACCTGGACGGCTGGGACGGCGGCTGGGACGACCGCGACGCCTACATCGCCGGCCCCGTCCCGATGGTGCGCAGGACGGTCGCCGCGCTCCAGGGGCTCGGGATGCCGCTGGAGCACGTCCACCACGACCTGCTGAAAGCCGAGGAATGAGCGGGCTGTCCCGGGGCCCCGCCCCGGGACAGGGGCTCACCAGCCGGCGCGCTCGCGCAGGAACGCGGTGGTCGCCTCGTCCGCCGGATAGAAGGACTCGATCGCCAGCTCGGCGACGGTGATGTCCACGGGCGTCCCGAACGTCGCGATGGTGCTGAAGAAGGACAGCTCCCGGCCGTCGATCCGCATCCGCAGCGGCACGAAGACGTCGTGGTCCGCCGGCGGGGCCATCGCCTCCCCCACGTCCCCCGGGAACGCGCGCAGCTCCTGGTACAGCTGCGTCAGCGCGGCGTCGGCGGTGAGCGCGACATGGCGCCGCACCCGGTCGATCATGTGGGCGCGCCACTCCGCCAGGTTGAGGATGTTCTTGGCCATCCCGTCGGGATGCATGCTGAGCCGTAGCACGTTCAGCGGCGGCTGCAGCAGCTCCGGAGGCGCGCCCTCCATGAACAACTGCGCCGCCGAATTGGCGTCGATCAGGTTCCAGAAGCGGTCCACCACCACGGCCGGGTACGGCTCGTGGCCGTCGAGCACCTGCCGCAGCGCCGCGCGGACGGTGTCCATCCGCGGTTCCTCGATCGGCGTCTCGTCGAACACCGGCGCGTACCCGGCCGCGACCAGCAGCAGGTTCCGGTCGCGCAGCGGGACGTCGAGGTGCTCGGCGAGCCGCAGCACCATCTCCCGGCTCGGGGCCGACCGTCCCGTCTCCACGAAGCTCAGGTGCCGGGTCGACACGTCCGCCTCCGACGCCAACTCCAGCTGGCTCAGCCTCCGCCGCTGCCGCCATGCGCGCAGCTGCTCTCCGATAGGTCTCACGTCGCTCAACGCCGTCGTCATCGTCGTCACGTCCCCGACGCTATCGGGCCGGGATCATGCCGACGATTACGCCGGAGGTAATCCATCCACCCACGTCAGCCGCCCCTGACGGCCGAAAGGGAGCCAACTCAGGTGGACTTGCCGCCCGGCGTCCCCTGCCGGACGCGCCACCCCTCCGATCAAGCAGATCACGGTCCCCGGCCACGACCGAGTTGCGCGCCTTGAGCACGGGCCTCGCTTCGGTCGCCACCGCCGCGGGCATCGCGCCGGGAGATGCCCCGCCGGCCGACCTCATGCTGACCGGCCCGATCGGCCGGATGCGCTCCCCGGACGACATCGCGCGGGTCGCCCTGTTCTGCGCGTCCGACCTGTCGGCGTTCATGACCGGCAGCACGCTGCTCGCCGATGCCGGAACGACCGCCTGAACGGTCAGTACGACGGGTCCCAGCAGCCCAGTCCGCTGGTCGGGGGCGGTAGGTCGCGCCTCCGCTGGCCTTGACGGTGTTGGAGCCGGGGCGCAGCAGGCCGCCGAGGTAGAGGTAGCCGCCGTTGCGCTCGTTCCAGTCGGCGGGCATCGCGACGGCGGTGGTGTAGGTGCCGACGCCGGAGGCGTGGCCGAGCTCCGGACGGGCTGTGATCTCGTTCCAGGCTGCCGTCCGCACGTGCGGTCACCTCGGTCGCGGGAAGCGTGGTCCCGGTGGTCTTGTCCTGCCCGCCGCCCGGCGTCCACGACTCTGCGGAAAGGCGCTGTTCTTCGCCTTCTCGGTCAGATCGGTGACGGTGGAGCGATCCAGCTTCCGCGCCCCGCCCTCGGCCGAAGGGCAGGAGTCTTCGGCGCGCTTCGCGGCCACCACGGCGACGAGTGTCGTCCTCGCTCCGGCGGGCACGCCGGAGCCGGGCGCGGGCAGCGTTCCTTGGACGAACGTTCCCGCCTTGACCAGCGCCGATCCGTACACGAGCCGCTGCGCGGCCGCCGGGTCGTTGACGTCTTTGACCGTGGGCACCGTCGGGGGGTAGTGCGGGCCCTTGTTCTGGTCCACCGTCAACCCGGCTCCGGGAACGCCGAACGGGGCCACCTCCAAGCCCCGGCGCCCGACGCCGCGATCTGCCCGACCTCCGTGCGCAGTTCGCCGTCTTCGGTGTCGGCGAGCGGCACCCACCACCGGTACTTGGGCCGCACGCTCGCGGGCGGATGCTGAAAGGCAGCGGCGGTCAGGACCGGTGCGTGATCCGGCGCGGTGGCGGTGGCGCGGACCGGGGAGGCAGGTGCCGCGGTGGGCGAACAGGCGGTCAGGCAGAGGCTCATGCCGAAGGCCGTGGCTCCCGTGACGAGCGCCTTCTTGACGCCGCGCCCACGGCCGGGGCGGAGGGACGGCCGCCACGGGCCACTGGACGAACGGCTCCCCCGCAGGCTCCAGAGCGCTTCGCCCATCCGGAAAGCGATACGCCGTTACGGCGAAGAAGGGGTGATGGACGATCGTTCCGACCCTGGAGGTCGCTTCCTAATGCTGTTGTCAAGCCGCAGCGGTGACCGGTGGTGTGAGCTGATAGCACCGTCCGTCACGCAGAAGTGCCCACAGAACGTTCACTCGTCGGCGGGCCAGGGCCAGTACGGCC